>CBFGMM010000027.1:0-19120 GCA_965649855.1 uncultured Thermomonas sp.
GGTGGTGCGCCGCGTGCGCCGGCTGGGCGTGGTGCACTCGGTGGAGCGGCTGTAGCAGCGACGCGCCCCGGTGGCGTGATCGCGCCGCGCGGCGCTCCTACAATGGCGGCAACCCTCAGGAGACCGCCGCATGCCCCGCATCCCCGTCCACAGCGACCGCGCGCCCGCCGCGATCGGCCCGTACTCGCAGGCCGCCCGCGCCGGCAACCTGGTGTTCCTGAGCGGCCAGGTGCCGCTGGATCCGGCGACCGGCGAGCTGGTGCAGGGCGACATCGCCGTGCAGGCGCGGCAGGCGTTCGCCAACCTGAAGGCGGTCTGCGAGGCCGCTGGCGGCAGCATGGACGACATCGTCCGGGTGGGCCTGTATCTCACCGACCTCGGCCAGTTCGCACAGGTGAACGCGGTGATGGCCGAGTGCTTCGCGCAGCCGTATCCCGCGCGTTCGACCATCGAGGTGTCGGCCCTGCCGCGCGGCGCGGTGTTCGAGGTGGACGCGGTGCTGGTGCTCCCGGCGCGCGACTGAGCCGGCGTGCCGCGTCCCCGGCGAGCCGCGCCAGCGCTGGCGGCGACAGGCGCGACCCCGCTCGGCGCGCTGTCCGGCGTGGGGCCGGTGCTCGCCGCGAAACTGGCGGCGCGCGGCCTGTCCAGCGTGCAGGACCTGTGGCTGCACCTGCCGCGGGGCTACGAGGACCGGACCCGCGTGGTCGCCATCCGCGAACTGCAGCCCGGGGTGCCGGCGCAGGTGGAGGGCAGGGTGGAGGCCGTGGAGCGCGGCTTCCGCTATCGCCCGCTGCTGCGCGTCGCGATCGGCGACGGGTCGCGCGCCACCCTGGTCCTGCGCTTCTTCCATTTCCGCGCCCAGCAGGCGGCGCAGTTCGCGCCCGGGGCACGGCTGCGCTGCTACGGCACCCCGCGGCCAGGCCAGCTGGGCCTGGAGATGGTGCATCCCAGCTACCGGCTGCTGGGCGAGGACGAGCAAGGGCTGGGCGATGCGCTGGACCCGGTGTACCCGGAGATCGAGGGGGTCGGCCCGGCCACCCTGCGCCGGCTGGCCGTGCAGGCGCTGGCGCACCTGCCGCCCGCGGAGGCGCTTGAGCTGCTGCCCGGCGACGTGCTGGCCGGCCTGGGCCTGCCCAGCCTGCGCGAGGCGGTGCTGACGCTGCACCGGCCCCCGCGCGGGGCGGACGTGGCGGCGCTGCAGGCCGGGCTGCATCCCGCGCAGCGTCGATTGGCGCTGGAGGAATTGCTCGCCCACCAGCTCAGCCTGCGCAGGCAGCGGATCGCATTGCAGGCGCTGGGTGCCCGCCCGCTGGCGCCCCCCGGCGCACTGGTCGCGGGGCTGCGCGCGGGGCTGCCGTTTTCGCTCACCGCGGCGCAGGAGCGGGTGTATGCGCAGGTCTGCGGCGACCTGGCGCAGGCGCGCCCCATGCTGCGCCTGGTGCAGGGCGACGTGGGCAGCGGCAAGACCGTGGTCGCGGCGATGGCGGCGCTGCTGGCGGTGGAGTCCGGCCGCCAGGCGGCACTGATGGCGCCCACCGAGCTGCTGGCGGAACAGCACCTGGCCAACCTGCGCGCCTGGCTGGAACCACTGGGCGTGCGGGTGTGCTGGCTGGCCGGCAAGGTGACCGGCAGGGCGCGGGCGGCGGCGCTGGCCGACGTGGCCTCGGGCGCGGCCCAGGTGGTGGTCGGCACCCACGCGCTGATGCAGCAGGGCGTGGCGTTCCGCGACCTGGCGCTGGCCATCGTCGACGAACAGCACCGCTTCGGCGTGCACCAGCGCCTGGCCCTGCGCGACAAGGGCCAGGCGGGGGCGCTGCCGCACCAGCTGGTGATGACCGCCACGCCCATCCCCCGGACCCTGGCGATGAGCGCCTACGCCGACCTGGACGTCTCCGCGATCGACGAGCTGCCGCCGGGCCGCACGCCGGTGGCCACCATCGCGCTGGCCGCCGAGCGCCGGCCCGAACTGGTCGAGCGCATCCGCCTCGCCTGCGCGGAGGGCCGGCAGGCGTACTGGGTCTGCACCCTGATCGACGACTCCGACGAGGTCGCGGCGCAGGCCGCGCAGTCCACCTTCGAGACCCTCCGCACGTCCTTGCCGGCGCTGCGCATCGCGCTGGTGCACGGGCGCCAGAAACCGGCCGAGAAGCAGGCCGCCATGCGCGCGTTCAAGGCGGGCGCGATCGACCTGCTGGTGGCCACCACCGTGATCGAGGTCGGGGTGGACGTGCCGAACGCCTCGCTGATGGTGATCGAGAACGCCGAACGCCTGGGCCTTGCGCAGCTGCACCAGCTGCGCGGGCGGGTGGGCCGGGGCAGCGCGGCGTCGAGTTGCGTGCTGCTGTACCAGTCGCCGCTGTCGGCGATGGCGCGCGAGCGGCTGGACACCCTGCGGCGCAGCAACGACGGCTTCGAGATCGCCGAGAAGGACCTGCAGCTGCGGGGCCCTGGGGAGTTGCTGGGGACCCGCCAGACCGGGCTGGCGGCGTTCCGGATCGCCGACCTGGCGCGCGACGCGGACCTGCTGCCGCAGGTGCACGCGCTGGCCGACCGGTTGCTGGCGCAGGAACCCGGGCTGGCCGAGCGCATCGTGGCGCGCTGGGTGGGCGGCGCGGCGCGCTACGCCAGCGCATGACGCGATAATGGCGGGATGACCGACGAACGCATCCCCCTGCTGATCGACACCGACCCCGGCGTGGACGACGCGCTGGCCCTGCTGATGGCCTTCGACGACATGCAGTCCGACAGCGGGCGCCACCGCGTGGTGGGCCTGACCATCGCCGCCGGCAACGTGGGGCTGGCCCACACCGTGGCCAACGCGCTGAAGCTGTGCGAGGTCTGCGACGTCGACGTGCCGGTGTTCCCCGGCGCCGACGCGCCGCTGGTGCACCCCTCGGTCGATGCCGCCTACGTGCATGGCCTGGATGGTTTCGGCGACACCGGCTACGCCACCGCCACGCGGCGGGCCGAGGCCGAGCACGCCGCGCTGGCGATCCTGCGCCTGTCGCACGCGCACGCGGGCAGGCTGCTGCTGGTGGCGCTCGGCCCGCTGACCAACCTGGCCCTGGCGCTGAAGCTGGACCCCACGTTGCCGCAGCGCGTGGCGCGTTGCGTGGTGATGGGCGGCGCGGTCACGGCGCACGGCAACATCACCGCCGCGGCGGAGTTCAACGTCGCCTTCGACCCGGAAGCCGCGCACGTGGTCCTGTCCGCCTTCCCGCGGATCGAACTGGCCGACTGGGAAGCAGTGCTGGCGCACGGGATCCTGCACGCCGATGCCGAGCGCTGGCTGGCCGCGGATTCCCCGCGCGCGCGCTTCTACGCCGGGATCTCCGCGCATACCCGGGCCTGGTCGCGGGCCGGCCGCGGCGAGCGCTGGCACGCCGCCGATGCGCTGGCGATGGCCTGGGCCCTGCAGCCCCAGGGTGCGCTGGAGGTGCTGGAGCGCCCGGTGGCGGTGGAACTGGCCGGACGGCACACCCGCGGCGCCACGGTGGTGGACTGGAACCGCCAGCACGGCGGGGCGGACAACGCCGCGCTGCTGATGCGCTTCGACCAGGCGCGGTTCGAGGAGCTGCTGCGGCGGGCCCTGGCCGCCGGGTGAGCCTGGCCGCCGCGGCTTGCGCGGGGCCTGCGAGGGCCGCTATAATGCGCGGCTCTGTCCCGCTCCAACTCAGGTTTCCGCCATGAAAGCCGGCATCCATCCCGAATACCGCGACGTCGTCTTCCAGGACGTGACCTCGGACTTCAAGATCCTCACCCGCTCCACCCTCGCCAGCAAGGAGACGGTGAAGTGGGAGGACGGCAACGAGTACCCGCTGATCAAGGTGGAAGTCTCGTCGTCCTCGCACCCGTTCTACACCGGCCAGAACAAGCTGATCGACACCAGCGGCCGCGTGGACAAGTTCCGCAAGCGCTACGGCAAGTAAGACTCGCGCCGCGCGCGTCCGGACGGCCACCCTCGCGGTGGCCGTTCGCGTTTGTGCGTACGCAACGGCGCGTCGCGCCATGGGGCCTTGGTCAGGGTCCGTCTGCCTGCCGGCCTATGCGATAATTCGCGCTTCCCATGCGGCGGCGCATGGCCTGCGGGCCGGCGTTGCCCTGCGGCCCCCACAGGAGCGCACATGCCCCCCGCCAACGCCAACCCCCTCGAACACGTCACCCTGTCCGCCGGCGACACGCAGGTGACGATGCCGGTCCTGCAACCCACCTTGGGCCAGCCCTGCATCGATATCGCGAAGTTGCCGAAAGAGACCGGCTGCTTCACCTACGACCCGGGCTTCGGCGCCACCGCCAGCTGCAAGTCGGCCATCACCTACATCGACGGCGACGCCGGCGTGCTGCTGTACCGCGGCTACCCGATCGAGCAGCTGGCCGAACAGTCGTGCTTCATCGAGGTCGCCTACCTGCTGATGCACGGCGAGCTGCCGAGCAAGGAGCAGCTGGCCTCGTTCGAGCACGAGGTGACCCACCACACCATGATGCACGAGGCGTTCCGCACGTTCCTGTACGGCTTCCGCCACGACGCGCACCCGATGGCGATGCTGACCGGCATGCTGGGCTCGCTGGCCAGCTTCTACCACAACGACCTGGACCTGGACGACCCGGAACAGCGCCGCCTGGCCGCGATCCGCCTGATCGCCAAGGTGCCCACCATCGCAGCCGCCTGCTATCGCTATTCGATCGGCTGGCCGATCCGCTACCCGCGCAACAACCTCGAGTACACCACGCGCTTCCTGCACATGATGAAGGAAGTGCCCAGCGAGCCGCTGGAGCTGGACCCGGTCGCGGCCAAGGCGATGGACCTGCTGTTCATCCTGCACGCCGACCACGAGCAGAACGCCTCCACCTCGACCGTGCGGCTGGTCGGCTCCACCGGCGCCAACCCGTACGTCAGCGTCGCCGCCGGCGTGGCCGCGCTGTGGGGCCCGGCGCACGGCGGCGCCAACGAGGCGGTGCTGAAGATGCTGGCCGAGATCGGCCGCCCGGAAAACGTGCAGTCGGCGGTGGACAAGGCCAAGGACAAGGAGTCCGGCTTCCGCCTGATGGGCTTCGGCCACCGCGTCTACAAGAACTACGATCCGCGCGCCGCGCTGGTGCGCAAGACCACCCACGAGGTGCTGTCCGCGCTCAACATCGACGACCCGTTGCTGGAAGTGGCGATGCGGCTGGAGGAGGCGGCGCTGAAGGACGAGTACTTCGTGCAGCGCAAGCTCTATCCGAACGTGGATTTCTACAGCGGCATCATCTACAAGGCGCTGGGCATCCCCACCGAGATGTTCACCGTGATGTTCGCGATCGCGCGCACCGCGGGCTGGGTCAGCCACTGGCTGGAGCAGCAGGAGGACCCGGAGAACCGGATCGGCCGCCCGCGCCAGATCTACACCGGCGCCGCGACCCGCGATTACGTGGGCATCGGCCAGCGCTGAGGCCGCGCACGGCGGTACAGGACGCCCCGCGATCGCGGGGCGTTCTTGCTTGCGCGGGCAGCCCTGCTCAGGGCGCGGCTTCGTAGCCGGCGATCTCGTCCTGCGCCAGCAAGTCCCGCAGCTGCGCCAGCGAGGCCCGCCGCATCGGCTTGTCGTCGATCGCCGACAGCGGCGCCTGGCGGAGCACGGCCTCGGGCAGCACCGCCACGTCGAAGCTGAGCTCCTCGGCGGCGAACAGCCAGACCGGGGCGTCCAGCGCGCGGTCGCGGTCCAGCCGCAGGTGGCGGCTGCGTGCCTGCGCGGGGATGCCGTGCTCCTCCAGCCAGCGCGGGACCGCGTCGGCGTCGTCGCTGTGCAGGTGCAGGGCGACCGCGCTGTTGGCGTCGGCCGTGCCGTCCAGCACCGGTCCGACCAGCCGTGGCCCGAAGCCGCGGAAGAACTCCAGCGCGCGCAGGGCGGCCTGGCGCCGGCGGCGCAGCTCCGCCGGCTGCCCATCGCCCAGGAACAGGCGCTGGTATTCGCGCAACGCCTCCTCGATCTCGCGGTTGCGCGGCAAGGAGGCGTCGTCGAGGATGCCCAGCCGTTGCGCGGCCTTGAGCTTGGCCTGGTGGTAGTCGCGGATGCCGCCCTCGGCCATCAGGCGGGCGGCCTCGAGGGCCAGCCGCTGCCGGCGTTCACGGGTGCGGGTCTGCGCGTGCATGTGCGCGTGCGGGTTGGCAGGCTGGCGGGCGTTCCGCATCGCGCACTCCCAGGTCACCTGGCCCGACTCTACCCCAGCCGGTCGCCGACCGCACCCGGCGCGCCCGGCTAGAAGATGTCGAAGGCGTCCTCGGCCGGCTCGCCCTGCACGCCCGGCTCGGGTTCGTAATACGACTCCACCCGCTCCAGGTCCTCGGCCTTGACCCACTCCATCACGCCGCCGCTGCTGCCGGGGATCAGGCGGCCGTTGGCGCCCACGGCCACCTGCACCATGCCGTCCGGCGGGGTCAGGTCGCGCTCGGGGCGGTCGGCCAGCGCGGCCTTCATGTAGCCGATCCAGATCGGCAGCGCCGCCTTGCCGCCGTACTCGCGGTAGCCCAGCGAGCGGAAGTCGTCGCGGCCCACCCACACCGTTGTCACGTACGGCCCGCCGAAGCCGGAGAACCAGGCATCGCGGTGGTCGTTGGTGGAGCCGGTCTTGCCGCCCACGTCGTTGCGCGCCAGCACCTTGGCGTCGGTGGCGGTGCCGCGCTGGACCACGTCGATCATCATCGATTGCAGCTGCCAGGCCACGCGCGGGTCGATGGCGCGCGGCGCAACCACCATGTTCGGATCGACCGGGCGCGGTGCCGGCCGGTCCGCGGGGGCGTCGCCGGCCTTGGCTGCCGGCGCCGGCGCGGACGCGCTGGCGGTGGGGCTGAGGTCGAAGCCGTCGACCTTGGCCTGCGCGGCGGGCGCCGCGGCCTGGCCGGGCATGCGCACCACCGCGCACTGCGGACAGGCCGTGGGCGGCTTTTCCTTGAACACGACCGTGCCGGTGCGGTCCTTGACCGTGTCGATGAACCACGGGGTGACCAGGAAGCCGCCGTTCGAGAACGCCGCGTAACCACGCGCCACCGACAGCGGCGTCAGCGACGCCGTGCCCAGCGACATCGACAGGTTGGGCGGCAGGCTGGCTTCCTCGAAGCCGAAGTGGCTGATGTAGCGGCGCGCGTAATCCACCCCGATCGCGTCCAGCAGGCGCACCGAGACCAGGTTGCGCGACTGCACCAGCGCCTGGCGGATCCGCATCGGCCCGGCGAAGTTGCCGGAATCGTTCTGCGGTCGCCACATCCGGCCGCGCCGGTCCTTGAACACCACCGGCGCGTCCAGCACGATCGAGGCCGGGTTGAAGCCGCGCTCGAAGGCCGCCGCGTACAGGAACGGCTTGAAGCTCGAGCCGGGCTGGCGGCGCGCCTGGGTGGCGCGGTTGAACTTGTTGCCGGCGTAGCTGAAGCCGCCGACCAGCGCGCGCAGCGCCCCTGTGTCCGCGTCCAGCGAGACCAGGGCGGTCTGGGCGCGCGGAATCTGGTCGATGCTCCAGGTGGGCTCGTCACCGGGCCCATCGCCGGGGATCCGCCGCACGCGCACCACGTCGCCCCGCTTGGCCAGCGCGCCGGCGGACTTGCCGGTCCAGGCAATGGCCTGCCGGCCAAGGGTCAGTTCGGTGGCGTCGGGCAGCACCACCTGCAAGCCGCCGTTGTCGCTGCCGGTCACCACCGCCGGCAGCAGCCCGCCCTGGGCCGGCGTGCCACGCAGCAGCGCGGCGATCGCCTTGGCGTCGGCCCCCTGCGGGATCTGCACCTGCTGGTCCGGCTTGCGCCAGCCGTGGCGGCGGTCGTAGACGCGCAGGCCGTCGATCACCGCCTTGTCCGCGGCCGCCTGCAGCGCCGGGTCGATGGTGGTCGTCACGTGGTAGCCCTTGCTCAGCACGTCGCCGCCGAAGCGGGCGACCATCTCCAGGCGCACCATTTCGGCCACGTACGGTGCGTGGACCTCGACCGGCCGCTCGTGGGGGCTGGCGTGCATCGGCACCGCCATCGCCGCGCGCGCCTCGGCCTGGGTGACGTAGCCCAGCTCGGCCATGCGCGGGAGGATGTAGTTGTCGCGGCGCATCCGCGCGCGCTCCGGGTTGCCCAGCGGGTTGCCGCTGGACGGGAACTTCGGGATGCCGGCCAGCGTCGCCGCTTCGTCCAGGGTGAGCTGGTCCAGGGTCTTGCCGTAGTAGAACTCCGCGGCGGCGGCGATGCCGTAGGCACGGTTGCCGAAGAAACTCTTGTTGAGGTAGAGCTCGAAGATCTCGTCCTTCGACAGCTCGCGCTCCATCTTCATCGCCAGCAGCATCTCGGCCAGCTTGCGCGTGTAGCTGTACTCGCTGGTGAGGAAGAACTGGCGCGCGACCTGCTGGGTGATGGTGGAGCCGCCGGGCACGCGCCGGTCGTCGGTGGTGGCCAGCAGCCAGACGGCGCGCGCCACGCCGCGGTAGTCCACGCCGCCATGCTCGTAGAACCGTGCGTCCTCCGCGGCCAGGAAGGCCTGCCGGACGCGCTCCGGCACGTCCTCGATGGCGACCGGATACCGGCGCATCTCGCCGAACAGGCCGATCAGGCGGCCGTCGCTGGCGTAGACGTAGAGGGGTTCCTGCATCTGGGTGTCGCGCAGCCCCTCCACGTCGGGCAGGCGGGCGGAAATCGACAGCACCAGGACGACCGCCGCCAGCGCGCCAAGCACCGCAAGCGTGATGGCGCCCAGCAGAAGCCGGCGCAGGAGACGGGGGAGGCGGGGCATTGAAGCGGGTTCCGATTGCGGCTTTCGTGGCTGCGGAGTATAGAGTAGGCCCTAGCGACGACCCGGCCGCAGGGGGCGGCCGGTCGTACGGGAGGGGCGCGTTAGGGGACAGCAACGGGGACTCGCCTTTGGAGTGGATCGGGGTGGCGCAACCGGAGGACCGGTTGCCATTGCGTGAAAAGTCCGTTATTCATGTAGTGCAGCACCTTGTGCGCGTAAGCGCCCGTGGGAAGGGGAGATACCGTGGGTCTGGTGACGAAGACGCAATCGCCGTTGATCGGCGTTGATATCAGTTCGACCGCGGTCAAGCTCCTGCAGCTGTCGCGCACGGGCGACCGCTTCCGGGTGGAGCACTACGCGGTCGAGCCCCTGCCGCCGAACGCGGTGGTCGAGAAGAACCTGGTGGAGGTCGAGGCGGTGGGCGAGGCGATCCGCCGCGCGGTCGCGCGCTCCGGCTCGCGCGCCAAGGGCGCCGCCGCCGCGGTGTCCGGCTCGTCGGTGATCACCAAGGTCATCCCGATGCCGGCCGACCTGGACGAGGACGACATCGAGTCGCAGATCGAGCTCGAAGCCGTCAACTACATCCCGTACCCGATCGAGGAAGTGAACCTCGATTTCGAGGTGCTGGGGCCGATGCCCGGCAACGGCGAGATGGTGCAGGTCCTGCTGGCCGCGTCCCGCTCCGAGAACGTGGAGGCGCGCGCCTCCGCCCTGGAGCTGGGCGGGCTGGCCGCGAAGGTGATCGACGTCGAGGCCTTTGCCATCGAGAACGCCTTCGCGCTGATGGCCGGTGGCCTGAACGTGCCGCGCGACGGCCTGGTGGCCCTGGTCGACGTGGGCGCCACCATGACCACCCTGAACGTGTTGCGCGCGGGCCGCAGCATCTACACCCGCGAGCAGGTGTTCGGCGGCAAGCAGCTGACCGACGAGGTCATGCGCCGCTACAGCCTCAGCTACGAGGAGGCCGGCCTGGCCAAGCGCCAGGGCGGGCTGCCCGAGAGCTACGAGATCGAGGTGCTGGACCCGTTCAAGGAGGCGATGGTCCAGCAGGTCAGCCGCCTGCTGCAGTTCTTCTACGCCGGCAGCGAGTTCAACCGCGTCGACCAGGTGGTGCTGGCCGGCGGCTGCGCCTCCATCCCCGGCATCGCCGAGATGGTGGAGGAGCAGCTTGGGGTCGCCACCACGGTGGCCAACCCGCTGGCGCACATGACCCTCGGGCCGCGGGTGCAGGCGCACGCCCTCGCGCAGGACGCCCCGGCGCTGATGATCGCCTGCGGGCTCGCACTGAGGAGCTTCGACTGATGGCACGGATCAACCTCCTCCCGTGGCGCGTGGAGCGCCGCAAGCAGCGCCAGAAGGAATTCGTCACCATGCTGGGGCTGGCCGCGCTGGGCGGCGTGGTGGCCTCGTTCCTGATCGTGGCGTTCTACGGCGGCCGCATCGACAACCAGAACGGCCGCAACCAGTACCTGCGCGACGAGATCGCCAAGGTCGACGTGCAGATCAAGGAAATCGAGGAGCTGGACAAGAAGAAGGGCCGGCTGCTGGCGCGCAAGGAAGTCATCGAGCAACTGCAGTCCAACCGCTCGCAGATGGTCCACCTGTTCGACTCGCTGGTGCGCACCATCCCCGACGGCGTGACCCTGACCACGATCAAGCAGGAGGGCGACGTACTCACCCTGGGTGGCCGCTCGCAGTCCAACGCGCGGGTCAGCACCTACCTGCGCAACCTGGAAGGGTCCGGCTGGATGACCAATCCGGAGCTCAACATCATCGAGGCGAAGGCCGGCAACCCCGGACTGCCCTACGAGTTCAACCTCAAGGTGAAGCTGGCCAACCCCAACGCGCCCAAGGATGCGGACGGCGACGGCCAGCCTGACGCTCCCGCGACGGCACCCGCCGCGCCCGCCGCCCCCGCCGCAGGAGGGACTGCCCCGTGAGCAAGAAACAGCTCAGCCTCCGCGAACTGGACTTCAACAACATCGGCGCGTGGCCCCGCAACGCGAAGATCGGGCTCGCCGTGATCATCGCGCTGCTGATCATCGGCCTGTCCTGGTGGCTGTTCGTGCGCGACAAGCGCGTGGAGCTCGAGGGCCTGGAGCGGCAGGAAGCCGAACTCCGCGCCGAGTTCGAGACCAAGCAGGGCCGCGCGGCCAACCTCGAGCCGCTCAAGCAGCAGCTCGCGCAGATGGAGCAGCAGCTGCAGCAGATGCTGCGCCAGCTGCCCAGCAAGACCGAGATGCCGGACCTCATCGTCGACATCTCGCAGACCGCGCTGGCCACCGGCATCAACAACGAGCTGTTCCAGCCCGGCCCGGAGACCCCCAAGGAGTTCTACGCCGAGAAGCCGATCGCGCTGCGGATGGTGGGCACCTACCACCAGTTCGGCGCCTTCGTCAGCGGCGTGGCCTCGCTGCCGCGCGTGGTGATCATGACCATGCACGACATCTCGCTGCAGCCCAAGGACGCCAAGAGCGACCCCAACGCGCGGATCGGCCCGAACAGCGCGCTGGAACTCGCCGGCACGGTCAAGACCTACCGCTACCTGGACGAGGAAGAAACCGCCGCCGCTGCGCCGGCCCCGGCTCAGGCCACGGCCCCGCCGCAGGGAGGAAACTGAGATGCGCAACCATCAACGCCGCATCGCTCCCGCGGCGCGCCTGCTGCTGCTCGCCGCCGCCTGCATGTCGCTCGCGGCCTGTTTCGGCGGGCGCGGCGACCTGGAGAAGTGGGTCGCCGAAGTCAAGGCGCGCCCGGCGCCGCCGCTCGAGCCGCTGCCGGTGATGCAGCAGTTCGAGACCTTCGAGTACGCGGCACAGGGGCTGCGCGACCCGTTCAGCGAAGCCTTCCTGGGCGGCGATGCCAGCGGGCCGCGCCCGGACCCCGGCCGCCGCAAGCAGACGCTGGAGCAGTTCCCGCTCGACAGCCTGGACATGGTGGGGACGCTGGGGCGCGGCGCCGGCGTCGTCGCGCTGGTGCTGGCACCGGACAAGGTGACGTACCGCGTGCGGCCCGGCGTGTACCTGGGGCAAAGCGACGGCCGGGTGACCGCCGTCTACGAAGACCGGATCGAACTGGTCGAACTGGTACCTGATGGCGCGGGCGGCTGGCTGGAACGGCCGGCGACGATCGCGCTCGAAGACAATTGATCGAGGGGTATAGACCGATGACCGTCACCAACGCCAACAGCCAGCGGCCTGCCCGGCGCCCCTTGTCCCTCAGCGCCTGCGCGATCGGCATCGCCCTCGGGTTGTATGCCGCCGGAGCGGGCGCCCTGCCCGGGGCCGCCCTTGCGATGGGGCAATCCGCCACCGGCGCGATGGCCGATCCGTCCAAGCGCCTGCCCGGCGCGGTGACGGTCTCGTCGATCGATTTCAAGCGCGGCGACGGCGGCTCCGGCAAGCTGGTCCTGCGCTTCGACGGCGAGGGCGCCGCGCCCGACCTGCGCACGATGGGGTCCAGCGTCGTCGTGGACATCGGCAACGCGCAGCTCCCCGCCGCCCTGCAGCGCCCGATCAACGTGACCGACTTCGCCACCCCGGTGCAGCGGGTGGACGCGAGGGCCACGGCCAGCGGCGCCCAGCTCGTGCTGGCGACGCAGGGCAACTTCGAGTCGCTGGCCTACCAGAGCGGCAACGAATACATCGTGGAAGTGGTGCCGCGCGCGGCCCCGGTCGCCCGGGCGCCGGTCGCGGGGGCCGCGGTGGGCGCGCCTGCGATGGGGCAGGCCACCACCACCTCGACCGTGCGCTACACCGGGCGCCCGGTGACCTTCAACTTCCAGGACGTGCCGGTGCGCACGGTCCTGCAGCTGATCGCCGAGGAGTCCAACCTCAACATCGTGGCCGCCGACACCGTGCAGGGCAACGTGACCCTGCGCCTGATCAACGTGCCGTGGGACCAGGCCCTGGACATCGTGCTGCAGGCCAAGCAACTCGACAAGCGCCGCAGCGGCAACGTGGTGTGGGTCGCGCCGCAGAAGGAGATCGCGCAGTTCGAGCAGGACAAGGAGGACGCGCGCATCGCCCTGGAGAACCGCGCGGAGACGGTCACGGAATACATCGCGGTCAACTACGGCAGCGCCGAGGCCCTGGCCAAGCTGCTGACCGAGGACAGCCTGGGCAACGGCGGTGGCGGTGGCGGTGGTGCCGGTGGCGGCGCCGCGGGCGCGGGCGGCGCCCAGAACCGAGGCTTCCTGTCGCCACGCGGCAGCATCAGCTATGACGTGCGCACCAACACCCTGCTGGTGATCGACATCCCGTCGCGGGTGGCGGACATCCGCAACCTGGTGCGCGAACTCGACAAGCCCGTGGATCAGGTGGTGATCGAGGCGCGCATCGTGATCGCAACCGAAACCGTGGCCCGGGAACTGGGAGCGCGGTTCGGCATCAGCGGCCGCAACGGCAACCAGTACTTCAGCGGCAACCTGGAAGCCAACACCACCAACCGCAACGCCGACTACGAGGCCAGCCAGACCAACCGTGCGCTGTCGAATGCCTATTCGGCTTGCCTGGCCGGAACCAACCCCGCAGGCTGCGCCGCGCCGAACTACGTCGGAAGCTCCACTACGCGCGGCCTGATGACCAACCTGCCGGCCGCACTCAACAACCCGGCCGGCTCGCTTGCCCTGTCGATCCTCAATGCCGGCTACCTGCTGGACGTCGAACTCTCGGCGATCCAGGAACAAGGTCGCGGCGAGGTGATCTCCAACCCGCGCATCGTGACCAGCAACCAGAAGGAATCGGTGATCCGCCAGGGCCGTGAGATCGGCTACCTGACGGTAACCGGCGGGCAGAGCAACTCGGTGCCCACCGTGCAGTTCAAGGAAGCGTTGCTGGAACTGAAGGTGACGCCCACCATCACCAACGACGGGCGCGTGTTCCTGAACCTGGCGGTCAAGAAGGACGAGCTGGAGGGCTTCGTCAGCGTGGGCACCTTCGGCGACGTACCGACCATCGCCAAGCGCGAAGTGAACACGGCGGTGCTGGTGGAGGACGGGCAGACCGTGGTGATCGGCGGCGTATACGAGTTCCGCAGCCGCGAGGACCTGGCCAAGGTGCCGTTCCTGGGCGACCTGCCGGTGATCGGCAACCTGTTCCGCAACAAGGGTCGCAGCAAGGAGAAGGCGGAGCTGCTGGTGTTCGTCACGCCCAAGGTCATGCGCGTCGCGCAACGCTACTGATCCCCGCGCACGCAGTGAGCCGACGGGAGCCGCGAGGCTCCCGTCGTCGTTTGCGCCTTCATACGCGGCTGCGGGTGTGCGTGCGAACCTTTGCGGACACCGTCGGTCGAACCGGCCGTAGAGACGAGGACCGCATGGACACCCCGATTCCCCCGCCCGCGCCCGCCCACCTGCACGATGCCTTCCGCGCCCTGCGCGAGGAGCTGTCCCGCGAGATCGTCGGCCAGGCCGCGTTGATCGAGCGCCTGCTGATCGCGCTGCTGGCGGACGGCCACCTGCTGGTGGAGGGCGCGCCCGGGCTCGCCAAGACCAGTGCGATCCGCGCCCTGGCCGCGCGCCTGGAGGCGGATTTCGCGCGGGTCCAGTTCACGCCCGACCTGCTGCCGGCGGACCTCACCGGCACCGAGGTCTGGCGGCCGCAGGACGGCCGCTTCGAGTTCCAGCCCGGTCCGATCTTCCATCCCGTGTTGCTGGCCGACGAGATCAACCGCGCGCCGGCGAAGGTGCAATCCGCGTTGCTGGAGGCGATGGGCGAGCGGCAGGTCACCGTTGGCCGGCATACCTACCCGTTGCCGCGGCTGTTCCTGGTGATGGCCACGCAGAACCCGATCGAGCAGGAGGGCACGTTCCCGCTGCCCGAGGCGCAGCTGGACCGCTTCCTGATGCACGTGCGCATCGGCTATCCGCAGGCCGATGCGGAGACCGAGATCCTGCGCCTGGCGCGCGAGCGCGCGCGGGCGTCGATGCAGGCGGAGCTCCCCGCGCCGCGGCGGGTGCCGTTGGCGGACGTGTTCGCGGCGCGCGCGGCGGTGCTGGACCTGCATCTCGCGCCGGCGCTGGAGCGCTACCTGGTGGAGCTGGTGCTTGCCTCGCGCGACGCCGGCCGCTACGACCCGGCGCTGGCCCGGCGCATCGCCTGGGGCGCCAGTCCGCGCGGCTCGATCGCGCTGGAGCGCTGCGCGCGCGCCCGTGCGTGGCTGGCCGGGCGCGACTTCGTCACCCCCGAGGACGTGCGCGCGGTGGCGCCCGACGTGCTGCGCCATCGCGTGCTGCCCAGCTACGAGGCCACGGCCGAGGGCTGGGACGGCGAACGGCTGGTGGCCGAGCTCGTGCAGCGCGTCCCGCTGCCGTAACCGCCTGTACGCCGGGCCGATCGATGGGCAACGCGATTCACGCTGACGCCGCCAGCGCCCCGGGTGCGGGTGCGGCCGATGGCGTGGCGCCCACGCTGGCCGAGTTGATCGCGCTGCGTGGCAGCGCGCAGGGGCGCGGCGTGGCGCGGCGTGGCCGCGACGGCGTCAGCGGCCACGCGCTGTCCAACCTGCGCGGTCGCGGCATGGAGTATGCGGAATCCCGCGAGTACGCCGCCGGCGACGATGCGCGCCACATCGACTGGCGATTGACCGCGCGCAGCGGCCGCGCCCACACCAAGCTGTTCCAGGCGGAACGCGAGCGCCTCAGCCTGGTCGTGGCCGACACCGCGCCTGCGCTGTACTTCGGCACGCGGGTGCGGTTCAAGTCGGTGCAGGCTGCGCGGGTGGCGGCGCTGGCGGCCTGGGTGGCGGTGCGCGACGGCGACCGGGTGGCCGCGCTGCGCGGCAGCGCGCGCGAAGCCCCGGTGCCCCCTGCGTCGGGTGCGCGCGGCGCCTTGCGCGTGCTGGATGCGCTGGTGCGCTGGTACGCCGCCCCGCCCGCGGACGACACCGGCCTGGCGGATGCGCTGGCCCACGCGCAACGCCTGCTGCGCCCGGGTGCCCGCGCGGTGGTCGTCGCCGAGCCGGCCAGCGTGCTGGACGTGCCGGGCCCGCGCTGGGCGGCGCTCGCCATGCACCAGGACGTGCTGGCGGTGCTGCCCACCGACCCGCTGGAGCAGGCGCCGCCCAGTGTGCGGCGCGGCTTCGCGGTGGCCGGGGGCGTGCAGGTTGCCCTGGACCTGGCGGGCGACGCGACGCGTCGGCGCTGGCACGACGAGTTCGCCGCCACGCTGGAGCGCGCGTTGCAGCACCTGCGTGCGAACGGGGTGCGGGCGGTGGCGCTGGCCTGCGACGCACCCAGCACGGACTGGCTGCCCCTGCTGGACCGGCCACGCGGGGGCGCGCGCCGATGAGCGACGCACTCGTCCTGCGCGATGTGCATGAAGGGGTGCCGCCGCCGTGGTGGCCACCCGCCCCCGGCTGGTGGCTGGTGTTCGGGGTGCTGCTGCTGGCAGCCGCGGCGTGGGGCTGGCGGCGGTGGCGGGCGCGCCGTCGCCGCCTCGCGATCCTGCGTCTGTTCGACGAGGCGGTGGCCCGCGCCGCCAGCCCGTCGGAGCAGGTGGCGGCGATGTCCGAGCTGCTGCGCCGCGCCGCCCGCCGCATCGATCCCGCCGCCGACCGGCTGGAGGGCGATGCATGGGCGGCGTTCCTGGATGCCGGCCTGCCGCAGCCGTCCTTCACCGCCGGCGCCGGCACATTGCTGCGCGACGGCGCGTTCCGCACCGATGTCAGCGCCGCGCAGGCCGAGGCTCTGCGGACCATCGCGCGGCAGCGCTACCTCGCCTGGATGCAGGCGCGATGAGCCTGCTGCCCGGCTGGCTGCTGCCCGATGCGTTCGCCTGGCCCTGGTGGCTGCTGGCGATCCCCTTGCCGCTGCTGGTGCATGCCCTGGTGCCGGCGCGCCGGCAGCCGGTCCCGGCCCTGCGGGTGCCGTGGGGCGAGCGGGTGCAGCGCATCGCCGCGGCCGGCGGGACGTCCGCCCAGGTGCGTGGACTGCCGTGGCTCGCGTTGCTGGCGTGGGGTCTGCTGTGCGTTGCGGCGGCGCGCCCGCAGCAACTGGGCCCGCCGGTGGCCCCGCCGCAGTCCGGGCGCGACCTCATGCTGGCGGTCGACCTGTCGGCCAGCATGGGCGAAATGGACATGGAGCTGGGGGGGCGGCCGGTCGACCGGCTCACGGCGGCGAAGGCCGTGCTGGCCGACTTCCTGGACCGACGCGCCGGTGACCGCATCGGGCTGGTGGTGTTCGGCGACCGCGCCTACGCACTCACTCCGCTGACCGCGGACCGCGCAAGCGTGCGCGAGCAGCTGGACGGCAGCGTGGTCGCGCTGGCCGGCCGCGCCACCGCACTGGGCGACGCGATCGGCCTAGCCACCAAGCGCCTGCAGGGTCGCGAGGGCGGGGGGGCCGGCAAGGAACACGTGCTGATCCTGCTGACCGATGGCGTGAACACCGCGGGCCAGCTGGAGCCGGCGCGCGCCGCGCAGATCGCCGCGGACGCGGGGGTGCGCATCCATGCCATCGCCTTCGGCGGGCAGGGCGGGGCGCTGTCGCTGTTCGGTTTCCAGCTGCCGGGCGGGGCGGACGAGGTGGACGAGGCCGGCCTGCGCCGCATCGCGCAGGCCACCGGCGGGCGCTTCTTCCGCGCGCGGGAAACCGCGGAGCTGGCCGGCATCTATGCCGAGATCGATCGCCTGGAACCGGTGCAGCGCCAGGGGCGGGCAGTGCGGCCCGTGCTGGAGCGCTACCCCGTTCCGCTGGCTGCAGCCTTGGCGTTGGCCCTGCTGGCGGCGTGGCCGCGGAGGCTTCGATGAACGGCCTGCAGGGGGCGCTCGGCGGGCTGCAGTTCCTGCGTCCGGAGTGGTTGTGGGCGCTGGTCCCGGTGCTCGTGCTGGCCTGGTGGGGACGCACGCGCGGCCACCCGGGCGACGACTGGCGCCGCGACGTCGATCCGCACCTGCTCAAGCACCTGCTGGACGCCCCGGCTGGCGGCACCCGTCGCCCGTGGGCGCGCTGGCTGGCCGGGCTGGCGGCGGGGCTGGCGGTCGTGGCCCTGTCCGGGCCGTCGTGGCGGCAGCAGGAGCAGCCGCTGTGGCAGGCGCGCGCCCCTTTGGTGGTGGCCCTGGACCTGTCCAGCGCCAGCCTGGCGCAGGACCTTCCGCCGACCCGGCTGGCGCAGGCGCGGGCCAAGCTGGCCGCACTGCTGCGCGCGCGCGCCGGCGGGCAGGTCGCGCTGGTGGTGTTCGCCGACGACGCCTACACCGTGGCGCCGCTGACCGACGACATGGCCAACGTCGGCCTGTTCCTCGACGCGTTGGCGCCCGACGTGATGCCGGTGGACGGCCAGCGCGCCGACCGGGCCGTGGCCTGGTCGCAGCGCCTGCTGCGGCAGGCAGGCTTCGACCACGGGGACATCCTGCTGCTCACCGACCGGGCCGACGCGGACGCCATCGCGGCGGCGGCGCGCGCGCAGGCGGCGGGCTACCGGGTCTCCGCGCTGGGACTTGGCAGCGCGCGCGGCGGCGTGTTCGAAACCGCCGCCGGCGTGGGGCAGGCCCGGCTTGATGCGCCCAGCCTGCGGCGCCTGGCGAGCGCAGGGGGCGGCGCCTACCGCGCGCTCGCCCCCGGCATGGACGACCTGCGTGCCCTGGGCGTGCTGGAACCCCGGGCCCGGGAGGGCGGTGCCTCACGGCCCGCCGGCACCACGGCGTGGCGCGACGAAGGCTACTGGCTCCTGCCCCTGGTGATGCTGCTGGCCCTGCCGGTGTTCCGCCGTCGTGCAGCGGCCATGGCAGTGGCGGTGGCCGGCGCGATGCTGTTGCTCCCGCTGCCCCCCGCCCATGCGCGGCAGCAGGCCACACCCGTCGCGCAAGCCCCGTCGCAGGCCGGTGCGGGCCTGTGGCGGAGGCCCGACCAGGCCCGGCATGCGCGCCTGCTGGAAGGCGTGGCGGCGTATCGCCGGGGCGACTTCGAGCGCGCCATCGAGCGGTTCCGCGGCATCGACACCCCCGAAGGGCATTACAACCTGGGCAACGCGCTGGCCAAGGCCGGCCAGCTGGACGCCTCGATCGCCGCCTATGACCGTGCCCTGCGGCTGCGCCCGCGCATGCCCGACGCCGTGGCGAACCGCGCCGCCGTGGATGCCGCGCGCAAGCGCCGGCCACCGCCCGGCCCGGGCGAGCAGCCCAACCCGCAACCCGGCCGGCAACCCGGCCAGCAGGGTGCCGGCAGTCCCGGCGACCAGCCGGGGGTCGAGGACGCGCCGTCGCCCGCAACCGGTCGCGGGCAGTCGCGCGATGCCGCCGGGACGCCCCCGCCATCCGCGCAGGACCAGCGCCAGGCGGACGCCGCGCAACGCCAGCGGATGCAGGACGCGCTGCGCCGGCAGCAGGACTCCCCTGACCCCGCGGCGCGCGCGCCCGCACCAACCGAAACCGCGGAGCAACGCGAG
>CBFGMM010000028.1:0-18492 GCA_965649855.1 uncultured Thermomonas sp.
GGGCCGCGCTGGTAGGCGCGCAGCGAATTCTGGTTGTCGGCGATCGGCACGCCCTGCGCGGTGGTGAGCACGCCGGTCTTGCCGGTGGCTTGCTGGCGGGTTTCGCCGCCGGTGCCGCGCCCGTCGCTGGCCTTGCCCTTGCCGGCCCTGTCCGCGGGCTTGCCCGCCGTGTTCTTCGCACCCGCCTTCCTGGTCGCCATCGTCCCGTCCTCCCGTGGGCAAAGAAGCACGATGCGCGCGCCGCCGTGAACATCGCGTCACATGCCTTTGACATCATGCGCGGCCATTTGGAGGCGGCATGGACCTGAAAAGCGGCTACCCGTTCTGGGCGGTGAAGAACGGCCTGATGCACGCCTTCCCGCGCCTTGCGACCGACCTGCGCTGCGACGTGGCGGTGATCGGCGCGGGCATCACCGGCGCGCTGGTCGCGGACGAATTGCAGGCGCATGGCCACGCGGTGGCCGTGCTGGACCAGCGCGACGCCGGCTGGGGCAGCACCGCCGCCAGCACGGCCCTGCTGCAGTACGAGATCGACACCCACATGGTCGACCTGGCCAAACAGTACGGCGAAGACGCCGCGGTGCTGGCCTACCGCAGCTGCGCCCGGGCGATCGACCTGCTGGCCGACAAGGCGGCGGACGTGGGCGAGGTCGACTTCGCGCGGCAGTCCAGCCTCTATTACGCCAGCAAGCGCAGGCACCGCGGCGCGCTGGAGGACGAGTTCGCGCTGCGCAAGCGGCACGGGTTCGAGGTGGAGTGGCTGGAATCCGGTGCGCTGCGCGAGCGCCACGGCTTCCAGGCGCCCTGCGCGATCCTCAGCGCCCAGGCGGCGCGGGTGGATCCCTACCGCATGGCCTACCGGCTGCTGGCGCGGCTGCAGGCGCGCGGCGGCGCGGTGCACGACCGCACGGCGATCGGGCGGATCGTGGCCCACGCCCGCGGCGTGGAACTGCATACCGGCGACGGCGCCGTGGTGCGCGCGAAGCATCTGGTGTTCGCCGCCGGCTATGCCAGCCAGCAGTTCCTGCGCCGCAACGTGGCGCGCAACCGCAGCAGCTATGCGTTCGTGACCGACCCGCTGGGCGAGGACGTGCTGGGCACCCTGCGCGACACCATGCTGTGGGAGTCCGCGCGCCCCTACCTCTACCTGCGCGGCACCGCCGATGGCCGCCTGCTGGTGGGCGGCGACGACGACGCGGTGGACGTTCCCGCGCGCCGCGATGCGCTGGTGGACCGCAAGGCGCGCACCCTGGCGAAGAAGGTGCAGGACCTGTTCCCGGAGATGCCGGTGCAACCCGCGTTCGCCTGGGGCGGCACCTTCGCGGAAACCAAGGACGGCCTGCCGTGGATCGGGGTGTCGCCGGAGCACGGGCGACGGGTGCTGTTCGCGATGGCCTACGGCGGCAACGGGATCACCTATTCGATGCTGGGCGCGGGCCTGCTGCGCGCCCTGATCGAGCGCCGGCGCCACCCGCTGCAGGGGATCTTCGGCTTCGATCGCTGATCCAGGCGGCCTGCGCGCCCCGCTCACGCCCCGCCGCCTAGGCTGCGCGCTCCGCCCGCACCCGACGTCCGCCATGACCGACCAGCCCCAGGGCATCGCCCGCACCGCGCAGATCCTGCGTTTCCTCTTCAAGTACCGGAACGCCGGCGTGTTCTCCGGCCTGGACGTCGACGCCGCGGACATCGACGCCGCGGACGTCGCCGTGGAGGGCAAGCCCGAGGAATTCGTCGACGACCTGGAGGCGCTGGGCCCGACCTTCATCAAGATCGGCCAGGCCCTGTCCACCCGCCCGGACATGGTGCCGCCCGCGTACCTGGCCGCGCTTCAGCGCATGCAGGACGACGTGGCGCCGGCCCCGTTCGAGGACGTGCGCGCGGTGGTGGAGGAGGAACTGGGCGTGAAGCTCGCCAAGCTGTTCGCCGAGTTCGACGAAGCGCCGCTGGGCGGGGCCTCGCTGGCCCAGGTGCACCGGGCGCGCCTGCGCGACGGTCGCCCGGTGGCGGTGAAGGTGCAGCGGCCGGGCATCGTCGAGGGCATCCACGCCGATCTCGACGCGCTGGCGGCGCTGGCCCGCAAGGTCGACCGGCACACCGACATCGGCCGGCGCACCCGGTTCGCCGACTGGGTGCACGAGTTCCGCCGCAGCCTGCTGGCAGAGCTGGACTACCGCACCGAGGCCGGCAACCTGCAGCGGTTCGGCGTCCACTTCCAGCGCTACCCGCGGCTGTTCGTGCCGCAGCCGGTGTGGGACCTGTGCGCGCACCGGGTGCTGACCATGGAGCTGGTGGAGGGCACCAAGGCCACCGACCTGTCGGGCGTGCGCCGCACCGAGCAGGACCTGAGGCCGCTGGCCGAGCAGGTGATGCGCGGCTACCTGGACCAGACCTTCGTGCACGGCGAGATCCACGCCGACCCGCATCCCGGCAACCTGCTGGTCACCGACGACGGCCGGGTGGCCCTCCTCGACCTGGGCATGGTGGCGCACGTGCCGCCGCGCCAGCGCGAGAAGCTGCTCAAGCTGCTGTTCGCCGCGGTGGACGGGCGTGGCGAGGAGGTGGCCAACGAGGCGATCGGCATGAGCACGCGGCTTGCCGACTTCGACGAGGAGCGCTACGTGCGCGAGGTCGGCCAGATGGTCGCGCGCTACGCGGCGACCTCGGGCAGCGAGGGCCAGTCCGAGGGCCGGCTGGTGCTGGACCTCACCCTGCTGGGCGGCCAGTGCGGCCTGCGCACCCCGCCCGAGCTCAGCCTGCTGGGCAAGACCCTGCTCAACCTGGAGGCGGTGAGCAAGGCGCTGGACCCCGACATGGACGTCAAGGCGGTGGTGGAGGACCACCTCGAGCACGTGATGCGCGAACGCCTGAAGAAGTCGTTCTCGCCGGCGCGGCTGGCCAGCGAGGCGATGGAAGTCCAGGCCCTGGTGCGCGAGGCGCCGCGCAAGCTGTCCGACATCCTGGGCCTGCTGGCGGAGAACCGCCTGCAGGTGCGCATGACCGGCCTGGACGATTCGCAGCTGATGGAGAACGTGCAGAAGATCGCCAACCGGATCAGCACCGGCATCATCGTGGCCGCGCTGATCCTGGCCTCCGCGCTGCTGATGCGGGTGGACACCGGTCCGCGCCTGCTGGGCTACCCCGCGCTGGCGCTGGTGCTGTTCATCATCGGGGCGGTATTGGGCCTGGGGATCGTGGTCAGCGCCCTGCTCAGCGACCGCAAGGCCAAGCCGCAGGAAACGCGCGGGCCCCGATGAGACCGATGGCGATCGGCTAGAATCCCGCCGTTTGCCCGCCCGCCCCCCGGAGTGCCCCGCATGTCGCAACTCGCCTACCGCCGCGTCCTGCTGAAGCTGTCCGGCGAAGCCCTGATGGGCGAGGAGGACTACGGGATCGACCCCAAGGTGATCGGCCGGCTGGCGCGCGAGGTGATCGAGGCGCGCGAGGCCGGCGCGGAGATCGCGCTGGTCATCGGCGGCGGCAACATCTTCCGCGGCGCGGGGCTTGCGGCCGGCGGCATGGACCGGGTGACCGGGGACCAGATGGGCATGCTGGCCACCGTGATCAACGCGCTGGCCATGCAGGACGCGCTGGAGAAGCTGGGCGCCAAGTGCCGGGTGATGAGCGCGATCAAGATCAACGACGTGTGCGAGGACTACATCCGCCGCCGCGCCATCCGCCACCTGGAGAAGGGCCGCATCGCGATCTTCGCCGCGGGCACCGGCAACCCGTTCTTCACCACGGATTCCGGCGCCGCGCTGCGCGCGATCGAGATCGGCGCCGACCTGCTGCTCAAGGCCACCAAGGTCGACGGGGTCTACGACAAGGACCCGAAGAAGCACCCCGACGCGGTGAAGCTGGACGCGCTGGACTACGACGAGGTCATCGCCCGCGACCTGCAGGTGATGGACACCGCCGCCTTCGCCCTGGCGCGCGACAGCAACCTGCCGCTGCGGATCTTCGACATGGCCCAGCCCGGCGTGCTGCTGCGGATCCTCAGGGGCGAGCGGATCGGCACCCTGGTGCACGGGCGCCGCTAGGCCTCGCATATAATCCGCGGTCGCCCCAGAGACCCGGAGTCGCACCGATGCTGAACGAGATCAAGAAGGACGCCCAGACCCGCATGGGCAAGAGCATCGAGTCGCTGCGCCACGCGCTGGTCAAGGTCCGCACCGGCCGCGCCAACACCGGCCTGGTGGACAGCATCAAGGTCAACTATTACGGCTCCGACGTGCCGCTGTCGCAGGTGGCCAGCGTGGCGGTCGCCGACGCGCGATCGATCACCATCACGCCCTGGGAGAAGCAGATCGTGGGCGCGGTGGAGAAGGCGATCCTGGCCTCCGACCTGGGCCTGACCCCGAACACCGCCGGCACCGTGATCCGCCTGAACATCCCGGCGTTGACCGAGGAGCGCCGCAAGGACCTGACCAAGGTGGTCCACCACGAGGGCGAGGACGCCAAGGTGGCGATCCGCAACATCCGCCGCGACGCCAACCACCAGGTCAAGGAACTGCTGAAGGACAAGCAGATCACCGAGGACGACGCCGCGCGCGCCGAGGCCGACATCCAGAAGATCACCGACGGCTTCATCAAGGACGTCGACGACGTGGTCAAGGGCAAGGAAGCCGAGTTGCTGGCCGTCTGAGCCGCGGCGCAGGCGTCGATCCGTGTCGCTACCGGCAGCGCGCATCCCGCGCCACATCGCCGTCGTGATGGACGGCAACGGCCGCTGGGCGCAGCAGCGCCACCGGCCCCGCCTGATCGGGCACCGCGCCGGCGCGCGCGCCGTGCGCACCTGCGTGGAGTTCTGCCTCGAGCGCGGCGTGCAGGCGCTGACCCTGTTCGCCTTTTCCAGCGAGAACTGGAACCGCCCGGCGGACGAGGTCGGTGGCCTGATGAAGCTGTTCCTCGGCGCCCTGGAGCGCGAGGTGGACGAACTGCACCGGCTTGGCGCGCGGCTGCGCTTCATCGGCGAACGCGACCGCTTCGACCCCGGACTGTTGCAGCGGATGCAGGCCGCCGAAGCCCTGACCGCCGGCAACAACCGCCTGCACCTGACCATCGCCGCCAGTTACGGTGGCCGGCAGGACATCGCCGCCGCGGCGCGCGCGCTGGCGCACGAGGTCGCCGCGGGACGGCTGCGCCCGGAGCAGGTCGACGAGGCGGCGATCGGCGCGCGCGTGGCGCTGGCGGACCTGCCGGCCCCCGACCTGTTCATCCGAACCGGCGGCGAGGTGCGCATCAGCAACTTCCTGCTGTGGCAGCTGGCGTACACCGAACTGTGGTTCACCGATACGTTGTGGCCGGACGTGGATGCGTCCACACTGCAGCGCGCCCTGGACGACTACGCGGGGCGCGAGCGCCGCTTCGGCCTGACCGGCGAGCAGGTGGCGGCCACCACGCCCGGGGGAGCTTGATGACCAAAACGCGCCTGCTGGCCGCGCTGATCATGGCGCCCGTCGCCATCCTGACCGTGCTGTTCGCGTCCACGCCCGTGCTGGCCGCGCTGTCCGCGTTGCTGTTCCTGGTGGCGCTGTGGGAATGGCTGAAGCTGGCCGACGTCGAGGACACCCTGGCCCGCACCATCCTGCTGCTGTGCAATATCGGCCTGATGGCGGCGCTGGCGTGGGGCTCGCGCTCCGCGCAGGGCGGCTCGCTGGCCCTGCTGCAGCTGGTCGCCCTGCTCGGGGTGGTCTGGTGGGTGCTGTCGCTGGCCTGGCTGCGGAATTACGACTTCGCCTCCGACCACGACACCCACGCCCGCGTGTTCAAGCTCGCGGCCGGCACCCTGGCGGTGATCCCGGCCTGGGCCGCGCTGTGCCTGATCCATGCCGGCGAACCCAACGGCGATCGCTGGCTGCTGCTCGCGCTGCTGCTGGTGTGGGCCGCCGATACCGGCGCGTATTTCGCTGGCCGCCGCTTCGGCAAGCGCAAGCTGGCCCCGCGGATCAGCCCCAACAAGACGCTGGAAGGCCTGGCCGGCGGGGTACTGCTGGCGGTGGTCGTGGCCCTGCTCGGCGCCCCGCTGGCGGGCGCCACGCTGGCGCAGATGCCGGCGGTCGCGCTGGTGGCGGTCGCCACCATCCTGGCCTCGGTGACCGGCGACCTGTTCGAGAGCCTGCTCAAGCGCCACATCGGGGTCAAGGATTCCGGCGACCTGATCCCGGGCCACGGCGGCGTGCTGGACCGCATGGACAGCGTGCTGGCCGCGTTGCCGGTGTTCGCGCTGGGCAAGGCCTGGTTCGGCTTCTGAGCGGCGTGGCGAGCATGCGCAAGGTCGCCGTGCTGGGCGCCACCGGATCGATCGGCGCCTCCGCGCTGGACGTCATCGCCCGCCACCCCGCGCGGATGCGGGCCAGCGTGCTGGCCGCCGGCAGCCGGGTCGAGGCCCTGCTGGACCTGTGCGTTGCGCACCGCCCGGAGCACGCCGTGGTGGCCGACGAAACCGCCTACCCCGCCCTGCGCGACGGCCTGCGCCAAGCGGGCCTGCCCACCCAGGCGCATGCCGGTGCCGACGCCCTGGACGCGCTGGCCGCCGGCGACGCCTGCGACACGGTGGTGGCGGCCGTGGTCGGCGCAGCGGGGCTGTCGTCGACCCTGGCTGCGGCGCGCGCCGGCAAGCACCTGCTGCTGGCCAACAAGGAATCGCTGGTGCTGGCCGGCGAACTGCTGATGCGTGCCGCGCGCGACGGCGGCGCCCGCATCATCCCGGTCGACAGCGAGCACAACGCGGTGTTCCAGTGCCTGGCCGCCTGCGAGGATCCGGCGGCGCTGGCGCGGATCACCCTGACCGCATCGGGCGGCCCGTTCCGCGGGCGGCGCCGCGACGCGCTGGCCGGCGTCACCCCGGCCGAGGCGATCGCCCATCCGAAGTGGTCGATGGGGCCGAAGATCTCCGTGGATTCGGCCACCCTGATGAACAAGGGCCTGGAGGTGATCGAGGCGCACCACCTGTTCGGCCTGCCGCCGGAGCGGATCGGGGTGCTGGTGCACCCGCAGTCGCTGGTGCATGCCATCGTCGACTTCGTGGACGGCAGCGCGCTGGCGCAGCTGGGGCTGCCGGACATGCGCACGGCGCTGTCGGTGGGCCTGGCCTGGCCGCAGCGGGTGGCCTCCGGGGTGGGCCTGCTGGACCTGCTGGCGCAGGGTGGCCGGCTGGACTTCGAACCCCCGGACCTCGACGCCTTCCCGTGCCTGGCGCTCGCCTTCCGCGCGATGGAGTCCGGCGGCGGCGCCCCGGCGGTGCTCAACGCGGCCAACGAGGAGGCCGTTTCAGCCTTTCTTCAGGGCCGGATGGGTTTCCTGTGCATCCCCGACGTCGTTGCCGCCGCCCTGGACGCCATGCCCGCCCAGCCCGCCGATTCGCTTGACGCGCTGCTGGAGACGGACGCGCAGGCGCGCCGCATCGCGCGCGCGCGCATCGCCGCGGCCGCATGAGCACGCTGCTCGGCTCCCTGTGGTGGATGCTGGTCGCGCTGGGCGTGCTGGTGACCTTCCATGAATTCGGCCATTTCTGGGTGGCGCGCCGGTTCGGGGTCAAGGTGGAGCGGTTTTCCGTGGGCTTCGGGCGGCCGCTGTGGTCGCGCCGGGGCAAGGACGGCACCGAGTACGTGATCGGCGCGCTGCCGCTGGGCGGCTACGTGCGCATGCTGGACGAGCGCGAAGCCGAGGTGCCCCCCGCCCTGCTCGGGCAGGCCTTCAACCGCAAGCCGGTCGGCCAGCGCATCGCGATCGTGGCGGCGGGGCCGCTCGCCAACGTGCTGCTCGCGATCGGCCTGCTGTGGGGGATGCTGGTGCTCGGCCGCCCCGACTTCGCCCCGGTGCTGGGCCAGGTGGACGGGGTTGCAGCCCAGGCCGGCCTGCGCAGCGGCGACACGCTGCTCGCCGTGGCGGGGCGGCCCACGCCGACCTGGAGCGAGGCCGCGATGGCGCTCAGCGTGGCCGCGCTGGACCGGCAGCCGGTGCCGGTGCGCGTGCAGCATGCCCAGGGCGGCGAATCCACCCGCACCCTGCCCCTGGACCGCCTGCCGGCCGGGTTCGACGAAACGCGCGCGGTCGAAGCCGCCGGCCTGCTGCCGCGCCACCTGCTGCGGCCCGCCGTGGTCGGCAGCGTGGCCGAGGGCAGCCCGGCCTGGGGCGTGCTGGCCGAGGGCGACACCATCACCGCGATCGACGCCCAGCCGGTCGCCAGTTTCGAGGACCTGCCGCGCCTGGTGGCCGCGCTGGGCGAGCGCGGCGGTCCCGGGATGGTCGAAGTGCAGCGCGACGGCGAGCGCCTGGCGCTGGAGCTGACGCCCGCCGCGCGCACCGGGCCGGACGGCCGCACCAGCTGGCTGCTCGGCGTCGGCAGCGCGGCCGCCACCCGGCCCGCCTACGACGCCGTGCTGCGGCTCGACCCGCTGCGCGCCATCCCCGGGGCCGTCCGGGAAACCTGGCGGCTGGCCCACGATTCGGTGGGCATGCTGTGGCGGATGCTCACCGGGGCCGCCTCGGTCCGCAACGTCTCCGGGCCGATCACCATCGCCCAGTACGCCAACGCGTCCGCGGAACTGGGGCCGGCCTGGTTCCTGAACTTCCTGGCCCTGCTGTCGGTCAGCCTTGCGATCATCAACCTGCTGCCGATCCCCGTCTTGGACGGGGGCCACCTGCTGTATTACCTTATCGAGTTGGCCACCGGCCGCCCGCTGGGCGAACGCGCGATGGTCGCCGGCCAGTACCTCGGCCTCGCCCTGCTGGCGGGGTTGATGGGCCTGGCCTTCTACAATGACATCCTGCTCCTGGTGTCGTGACGCACTGCCTCCCCCACCGCCGGCGCGCCGGCGCCCAGGCCCCATGTTCCTCACAGGCCATGTCCAGCTACAGGATGTTTCCCGAATGACCCGACCCATGTCCCGCCGCCTGCTCGCCCTTGCCCTGGTTTCGGCCCTGTCCCTGCCGGCCTGGGCACAGCAGGCGTTCGCGCCGTTCACGGTCACCGACATCCGCATCGACGGGCTGCAGCGCATCGGCGCGGGCACCGTGTTCACCTACCTGCCGGTCGAGCGCGGCGACACCCTGGACCAGGCGCGCGCCGCCGAGGCCGTGCGCGCGCTGTACCGCACCGGCTTCTTCGAGGACGTGCGCCTGGACCGCCAGGGCGGGATCCTGGTGGTGAGCGTCACCGAGCGCCCGGCGATCAACAAGCTCACCCTGGTGGGCAACAAGGACCTGAAGAGCGAGGACCTGCTCAAGGGCCTGAAGGAGATCGGCCTGGCCGAGGGCGAGACCTTCAACCAGCTGAACCTGGACCGCGTCACCCAGGAACTCAACCGCCAGTACAACAACCGCGGCAAGTACAGCGTGGAGATCGAGCCGGCGATCGAGCGGCTGGACCGCAACCGGGTGAACCTGACCCTCAACATCACCGAGGGCAAGGCGGCCAAGATCCGCCACATCAACCTGGTCGGCAACGAGACCTACCCCGACGAGGACATCACCAGGAACTGGGAGTCCAAGACCACCAGCTGGCTGAGCTGGTACCGCCGCGACGACCAGTACTCGCGCGAGAAGCTCTCCGGCGACATCGAGAAGCTCAACGCCTGGTACCTGGACCGCGGCCACATCGACTTCAGCCTGGACTCCACCCAGGTGGCGATCAGCGCCGACAAGAAGGACATGTTCCTGACCGCCGGCATCACCGAGGGCGAGGTCTACACGATCTCCAGCATCGGGGTGTCCGGCGACACCGTGCTGCCGAAGGAGGAGGTGGAAGCGATCGTCGCCTTCATCCAGCCCGGCAACACGTTCTCGCGCGGGCTGCTGGAACTGGCCACCGAGGCGATCACCATGCGCCTGGCCAACATCGGCTACGCATTCGCGCAGGTCAACCCGGTGCCCGCGATCGACCGCGACAAGCGCACCGTGGGCATCGACCTGCAGGTGCAGCCGGGGCCGCGCGTGAACGTGCGGCGCATCGTGTTCAAGGGCAACACCCGCACCGCCGACCAGGTGCTGCGCCGCGAGATGCGCCAGTTCGAGGGCAGCTGGTATTCGCAGGCCGCGATCGACCGCGGCAAGGTGCGCCTGGACCGGCTGGGCTATTTCGAGGAAGTCACCGTCGACAACCGCCCGGTGCCCGGCAGCGACGACCTGGTGGACGTGGAGTATTCGGTCAAGGAGACCACCTCCGGCAGCATCGCGGCCGGCCTGGGCTATTCGCAGCTGACCGGCGTGAACCTGTCGCTGCAGCTGTCCGAGAACAACTTCCTCGGCACCGGCAACCGCGTGTCGATCGGCCTGAACCGCAGCGTGTACCAGAAGCGCTACGACTTCTCGTTCACCAATCCCTACTTCACCGACAGCGGCGTGTCGCTGGGCTACAACCTGTGGTGGCGCGAGTTCGACTACTCGAGCTTCAACGTCGCCCAGTACTCAACCAACAGCGGCGCGGCGCAGGTGTTCATGGGCATCCCGCTGAGCGAGGGCGACTCCATCTCGCTGATGTTCGGCATCGACACCAACGAGATCCTGGCGTTCCCGGGCTCCACCCCGCCGCCGCTGGTCGACTACATCAGCGCCGTGGGCAACCGCACCTTCAAGTCCTGGCGCGGCCAGCTGGGATGGGCGCGCGACACCCGCAACAACTTCTTCATGCCGGTGGTGGGCACCACCCAGAACCTGAGCGCCGAGATCGCGCTGCCGGGCTCGACCGTCGAGTACTACAAGGTGCAGTACGACTTCGGCAAGTACTGGCCGCTGCATCCCGCGCTGGTGCTGCGCACGGGCGCCAACCTGGGCTACGGCGACTCCTACGGCAAGGACTTCACCCGCAACATCTGCTTCACCGGCCCCAGCCTGGTGGACAACGACGGCGATGGCCAGCCCGACGCGATCGTCGAGGGGCCGCCGCCCAGCGATCCCTGTCTGCCCACGTCGCCCGACTACGACAAGACGGTGACCGCCAGCGGACTGCCGTTCTTCGAGAACTTCTACGCGGGCGGCATCGCCTCGACGGGCAAGGTGCGCGGCTTCCGCGACAACACCCTGGGCCCGTTCTACTCGGTGTCGCCCGAGATCAGCACCTTCCGCCAGCCGCTGGGCGGCTCGTTCCTGCTGGCCGGCTCGGTCGAGGCGATCTTCCCCAAGCTGTTCGACAGCCCCGCGGCGCGCATCTCCGCGTTCCTGGACTTCGGCAACGTGTACGACGGCTTCGACAACTTCGATGCCGGCGACCTGCGCGTGTCGACCGGCGTCTCGGTGCTGTGGCGCTCGCCGATGGGTCCGCTGTCGATCAGCTACGCCATCCCGCTGCGCAAGAAGCCCGGGGACGACATCGAGCGCCTGCAGTTCAACTTCGGCGGCCAGTTCTAGGGCCCGTCCGCACCGCATGGCCGCGCCAGTCTTCACCGCGTCGGAGCTGGCGCGACGTTTCGGCCTCGCGCTGCGCGGCGAGGACCGCGCGGTGCACGGCGTGGCCACGCTGGCCGCGGCCGGCCCGGGCGACCTCGGCTTCCTGGCCAATCCGCGCTACCGCCAGCAGCTGGCCGGCACCGCCGCCGGCGTGGTGGTGATGCGCGATGCCGATGCGCAGGGACATGCCGGGACGGCGCTGGTCGCGGCCGACCCGTACGTGGCCTTCGCGCGCATCGCCGCGCTGTTCGAGCGCACCCCCGGCCTGGTGCCCGGGATCCATCCCAGCGCGGTGGTCGACGCCTCCGCGCAGGTCCACCCGTCGGCGCAGGTCGGGCCGCACGTGGCGATCGGCGCCAACAGCCGCATCGGTGCCGGGGCGCGCATCGGCCCGGGCTGCGTGGTCGGCGCGGATTGCGAGGTCGGCGAAGGCAGCGAGCTGGTCGCGCGCGTGACGCTGGTGGCGCGGGTGCGGCTGGGCGCGCGGGTCCTGGTGCATCCGGGCGCGGTGCTTGGGGCGGACGGGTTCGGGATCGCGATGGACCATGGCCGCTGGACCAAGGTCCCGCAGCTGGGCGGCGTGGTGGTCGGCGACGACTGCGAGATCGGCGCCAACACCACGATCGACCGCGGCGCGCTGGGCGACACCGTGCTGGAGGAGGACGTGCGCCTGGACAACCAGATCCAGGTCGGCCACAACGTGCGGATCGGCGCGCACACGGCGATGGCCGGCTGCTCCGCGGTGGCCGGCAGCGCGGTGATCGGCCGCCACTGCCTGATCGGCGGCGGCGCCGGCATCCTGGGCCACCTGGAGGTCTGCGACCGGGTGGTGGTGACCGCGATGTCGCTGGTCACCCACTCCATCCGCGAACCCGGCGAGTATTCATCCGGCACCCCGTTGATGGACAATCGCAGCTGGCGCAGGAGCGCCGCGCGCTTCAAGCAGCTCGACGACATCGCCCGCCGCAGCCGCGCCGGCGACAAGGACCCCGAATGACCGATGCACCCGCCCGCGCCACCCCGACCAGCGTCAGCCTGCCGGTCAACACGCCCCAGATCGAGCGCCTGCTGCCGCACCGCTATCCGTTCCTGCTGGTGGACCGCGTGGTGGAGTTCGAGAAGGACAAGCGCGTGCTGGCCTACAAGAACGTCAGCTGCAACGAGCCGTTCTTCACCGGCCATTTCCCGGGCCAGCCGGTGATGCCCGGGGTGCTGGTGATCGAGGCGCTGGCGCAGGCCGGCGGCTTGCTGACCCAGCTCTCGCGCGATCCGGACGATGCGGGCTACGACACGTTCTACCTGGTCAAGGTGGACAACGCGAAGTTCAGCCGCATGGTGGTGCCGGGCGACAGGCTGGAGCTGGACGTGGAACTGCGCCGGCGCATCCGCAACATGGCGCAGTACGTGGGCATCGCCCGGGTCGACGGCGAGCAGGTCGCCTGCGCCGAGATCCTGTGCGCCGCCGCGCGGTCGTGAGCGCATGGGCAGCGACGCCGCCCCGCTGATCCACCCCACCGCCGCGGTCGACCCGGCCGCGCGGCTGGGCGCGAACGTGCAGGTCGGCGCGTATGCGGTGGTGGGCCCCGGGGTTGAGGTCGGCGACGACACCCGCATCGGCCCGCACTGCACGATCGAAGGCCCCACCCGGATCGGCCGCGGCAACGTGCTGCACGCGCACGCGGCGATCGGCGGCGAGCCGCAGGACAAGAAGTACCGCGGCGAGCGCGTGGAACTGGTGATCGGGGACGGCAACACGATCCGCGAGTTCGCCACCATCAACCGCGGCACCGGCGACGGCGGCGGCATCACCCGCATCGGCGACCGCAACTGGATCCTGGCCTACACCCACGTGGCGCACGACTGCATCGTCGGCAGCGACTGCGTGTTCTCCAACAACGCCACCCTGGCCGGGCACGTGGTGGTGGGCGACCACGTGATCCTCAGCGGGTTCGCCGCGGTGCACCAGTTCTGCCGGATCGGCGACCATGCGTTCATCGGCATGGGCGCGTTCGTCAACGGCGACGTGCCGCCCTACGTGATGGTGGCGCAGGAAAAATACGCGCGGCCGCGCGGCATCAACGCCGAGGGGCTGAAGCGCCGCGGTTTCGACGCTGCCCGCATCGCGGCCATCAAGCGCGCCTACCGCGCGCTGTACATGGGCGATGCGAAGCTGGACGAGGCGCGCGCCGAACTCGGCGAGATATCCGCGGGCAGCGCGGACGTGCGCGCGATGCTGGACTTCATCGAAGGCGGCGAGCGGCCGCTGCTGCGGTGAGTTCCAGCTGGTCGCCATGACCCTCCGCATCGCCCTGTGTGCCGGCGAAACCTCGGGCGACCAGCTGGGTGCCGGCCTGCTCACCGAACTGCGCACGCGCTTCCCCGACGCGGAATTCGCCGGCATCGGCGGCGACGCGATGCGGGCCGCCGGCCTGGATGCCTGGTTCGATGCCGGCGAGCTGGCGGTGATGGGCCTGGCCGAGGTGCTGGCGCACCTGCCCCGCCTGCTGCGCCTGCGCAGGGAGTTCCGCCAGCGCGTGCTGGCATGGAAGCCGGACGTCTACATCGGCATCGACGCGCCCGACTTCAACCTCGGCGTGGAGCGCTGGCTGAAGCAGCGGGCGGTGCGCACCGTGCATTACGTCAGCCCCTCGGTCTGGGCCTGGCGCGAGGGCCGCGCGGCGACCATCGGGACCAGCGCGGACCATGTGCTGTGCCTGTTCCCGATGGAGCCGCCGATCTATGCGCGGCACGGCGTGCCCGCGAGTTTCGTGGGCCATCCGCTGGCCGATGCGATCCCGCTGCGGCCCGATCGCGACGCCGCCCGACACGCGCTGGGCGAGGCGCTGCCCGGGCCGATCCTGGCCCTGCTGCCCGGCAGCCGGCTGGGCGAGATTTCGCGCATGCTGCCCGTGTTCGCCGACGCCGCGCGCCTGCTGGCGGCCGACGTGCCGGGCCTGCGCGTGCTGGTGCCGGCCGCGAACGCCCAGTGCCGCGCGGCGATCGACGCGATGCTGCAAGGCGATGCGCGGTTCCGCGTCGTCGACGGACAGGCGCAGCGCGCCATGATCGCCGGCGACGCGGTGCTGCTGGCGTCCGGCACCGCCGCGCTCGAGGCCTTGCTGTGCAAGCGGCCGATGGTCGTCGGCCACCGCATCGCCGGGGTCACCTACGCGATCGTCAAGGCCTTCGGCCTGCTGAAGTCGGCCCATGTCAGCCTGCCCAACGTGCTTGCGGGTCGCGCCCTGGTGCCGGAGCTGCTGCAGGACGCCTGCACCGCCGCCAACCTGCATGCCGCCCTGCTGCCGTTGCTCCGGGATGCCGCGGCGGCGGATGCGTTGCAGGCGGACTTCCTGGCGATCCACCAGACCCTGCGCCGCGACGCCTCCGCGCGCGCCGCCGACGCCGTCGCCACGCTGCTGGAGGCCGCGTGAGCCTGCGCATCGCCGGCGTGGACGAGGCGGGTCGCGGACCCCTGGCAGGCCCGGTCTGCGTGGCCGCGGTGGTGTTCGACCCGGGCAGGCCCCGCATCAACGGGCTGGACGACTCCAAGCAGCTGACCCCGGCCAGGCGCGAGCGCCTGCACGACCGCATCGTGGAGCGCGCGCTGGCGTGGCGCGTGGTGTTCGTGGAGGTCGAGGACATCGACCGCATCAACATCTTCCAGGCCACCATGCTGGGCATGCGCCTGGCGCTGCAGGGCGTGGCCCACGCCGCGGACCTCGCCCGGATCGACGGCAACCACCTGCCCAGGGACCTGCCCTGCGCCGCCGAGGCCTGGATCGACGGCGACGCGCGCGACCGCAGCATCATGGCCGCCTCGATCCTGGCCAAGGTGGCGCGCGACGCGCGCATGCGCGAGCTGCACGCGCTCTACCCGGACTACGGCTTCGACCGCCACAAGGGCTATGCCTGCGCTTCCCACCTGCAGGCGCTGCGCGCGCATGGGCCGTGCCCGCAGCACCGGCGCAGCTTCGCACCCGTGCGCGAGGTGGTGCAGCGCGGATTGCAGGGCGTCCTGCCCGGACTGGCGCTGCCTGCCTGAGGCCCGGGATCCGGCGTGCCTGTCAAGGCCTTGTCCGCCGCCACCCCCCGGCCTAACCTGCAGGTTCACCGCGCGGAACCGCGATGCCCGCCCGCTTCGCCCACCTGCACCTGCACAGCGAGTACTCGCTGGTCGATTCCACCATCCGCATCCCGGAACTGGTGGCGGCCTGCGTGGCGCGCGGACTGCCGGCGGTGGCGATCACCGACCAGAACAACCTGTTCGCGCTGGTCAAGTTCCACAAGGAAGCCGAGAAGGCCGGGATCAAGCCGGTCACCGGCGCCGACGTGCTGATCGCCGAGGGCAGCGCACCGGCCAGCCGCCTGACCCTGCTGTGCCGCGACCGGGCCGGCTACCTCAGCCTCTCGCAGCTGCTCACCCGCGCGTGGATGGAGGGCCACCGGGTGGACGGCGTGGTGGCGCGCCCCGCGTGGCTGGCGGAGAACGACGGCCTGTTCGCGCTGGCCGGGCCGCATTCCGACCCTGGCCTGCTGCTGGCCGCGGGCCGCCACGACCACGCCGAGCAGGCGCTGGCCGACCTGCAGGCGCGCTTCGGCGAGCGGCTGCACCTGGAGCTGCCGCGCACCGGGCGCGCCGGCGAGGACCTGTGGGGCGCGTTCGCGCTGGACGCCGCCGCGCGGCGCGGCATCCCCGTGGTGGCGAGCAACGACGTGCGTTTCCTGGACGCGGAGGGGTTCGACGCGCACGAGGCGCGGGTGTGCATCGCCAGCGGCCGGGTGCTGGACGACGCCCGCCGCCCGCGCGACTACAGCCCGCAGCAGTACCTCAAGTCGCCGGACGAGATGGCGGCGCTGTTCGCCGATGCACCCGACGCGCTGGACAACGCGGTGGCGCTGGCGCGGCGCTGCAACCTCGAGCTGCAGCTCGGGACCTACTACCTGCCCGCCTTCCCGGTGCCGTCCGACCAGACCCTGGACAGCTGGATCCGCAGCCAGGCGCGCGAGGGCCTGGCGCGCCGGCTGGACCGCCACCCGCCGGCACCGGAACACGGCCGCTCGCCCTACGAGGCTCGGCTGGAACTGGAGCTGGACGTCATCGCCAAGATGGGCTTCCCCGGCTACTTCCTGATCGTGGCCGACTTCATCAACTGGGCGAAGGAACACGGGATCCCGGTCGGCCCCGGCCGCGGCTCGGGCGCGGGTTCCCTGGTGGCCTGGGCGCTGGGCATCACCGACCTCGACCCGCTGCCCTACGACCTGCTGTTCGAGCGCTTCCTCAACCCGGAACGCGTGTCGATGCCGGACTTCGACATCGACTTCTGCATGGACCGCCGCGACGAGGTGATCGACTACGTCGCGCGCAAGTACGGCCGCGACCGGGTCAGCCAGATCATCACCTACGGCACGATGGCGGCCAAGGCGGTGCTGCGCGACGCCGGCCGGGTGCTGGGCTTCCCGTACGGCTTCGTGGACGGCCTGGCCAAGCTGATCCCGCTGCAGCCGGCGGACCCGATGACGCTGGAGGACGCGATCGGCCGCGGCAAGCGCGCGCAGAAGGAACCCGAGCGCGTGGTGGCCGAATTCCGCCAGCGCTACGAGACCGAGGACGACGTGCGCGACCTCGTGGACCTGGCGCTGCAGCTGGAGGACCTGACCCGCAACGCCGGCAAGCACGCCGGCGGCGTGGTGATCGCGCCGGCGCCGCTGCAGGAGTTCTGCCCGCTGTTCGCCGAACACGACGGCCACGGCGCCGGGCGCCACCCGGTCACCCAGTTCGACAAGGACGACGTGGAGTCGATCGGCCTGGTGAAGTTCGACTTCCTGGGCCTGCGCACCCTGACCATCATCGACTGGGCGGTGAAGGCGATCAACGCGCGCCGCGCGGACGCGGGCGCGCCGCCGCTGGACATCACCGCGCTGCCGCTCACCGACGCGGCCACCTACGAGCTGTTCGCGCGCGGCGACACGGTGGCGGTGTTCCAGTTCGAATCGCGCGGCATGCGCGAACTGCTCAAGCGCGCGAAACCCGACACCTTCGAGGACATCATCGCGCTGGCCGCGCTGTTCCGCCCCGGTCCGCTGGGCAGCGGGATGGACCGGCAATGGTGCGACCGCAAGCACGGCATCGAGGACGTCAGCTATCCGCACCCGGCCTTGGAGCAGGTGCTGGGGCCGACCTACGGCGTGATCGTGTACCAGGAACAGGTGATGCAGATCGCCCAGGTCCTGGCCGGCTACTCGCTGGGCGGCGCCGACCTGCTGCGCCGCGCGATGGGCAAGAAGAAGCCCGAGGAGATGGCCAAGGAGCGCGCCAAGTTCGAGGCGGGCGCGGCCGAACGCGGCGTGGACCCGCGCACCGCCAGCCAGATCTTCGACCTGATGGAGAAGTTCGCGGAGTACGGCTTCAACAAGTCGCACTCCGCGGCGTACGCGCTGGTGGCCTACCAGACCGCGTGGCTGAAGGTGCACCACCCGGCGGAGTTCATGGCCGCGGTGCTGTCCTCCGACATGGACAACACCGACAAGGTGGTGGGGTTCCTGGACGAGGCGCGGGCCATGGACCTCGCGGTCATGCCGCCGGACGTGAACGCCTCCGACTTCATGTTCACGGCGACCGACGCGCGCACCGTCCGCTACGGGCTGGGCGCGGTGAAGGGGGTCGGGCGGGGCGTCTGCGAGGCGATCGTGCAGGCGCGCCAGGATGGCGGCGCGTTCGCCGACCTGCTGGACTTCTGCAAGCGGGTCGCGGCCGCGGGCCTCAACAAGCGCACCCTGGAGGCCCTGGTGCACGCCGGCGCGATGGACGCGCTGGCCGGCAACCGCGCCTCGCTGATGCTGCAGCTGCCCGAGGTGCTGAAGGCCACCGACCAGATCGCGCGCAACCGCGACGCGGGCATCGTGGACATGTTCGGCAACGCAAGTGGCGCGGCGGCGGACATCCACATCGAGCTGCCCACCTGCGAGGAATGGCCGCTCTCGCAGAAACTGCAGGGCGAGCGCGAGACCCTGGGCCACTACCTCAGCGGCCACCCCATGGATCCGTTGCGCGACGACCTGCAGCGGCTGCTGGGCCACGACCTGGGCGGGCTGGACGCGCTGTGGGAA
>CBFGMM010000029.1:0-18399 GCA_965649855.1 uncultured Thermomonas sp.
GCCAGGCCCAGCGGGCGGAGGCGGGCTGGCGCCGGCTGCTGGCCCTGGAGCCCGCCAACCAGGCGGCGCTCGCGGCGCTGGCACGCGCGGCCTTGGCGCGCGGCGCCTACCTGGAGGCGCGGGCCTTCATCCAGCGCCGCCTGGCGGCGGGCCCGGGCGATGCAGAAACATTGCAACTGGCGTCACAGATCGAGCTCAAACTGGGCGATACTGGCGCGGCATCACGCTACCTTCACCAAATGCAGAACGCTTCCCCCGGCGAACCCCCTGCATCACGACTGCCATGACCGCGAACGACAGGGACTCGACCCACCAGATTCTGGCCGGATGCGGGCAGCGCCTGCGCGAGGCCCGCGAAGCCGCGGGCCTCAGCGTGGACGACGTGGCCGAGCGCCTGCACATGCCCGCCCGGGTGGTGCGCTCGCTGGAGGCGGAGGACTGGTCCCGCCTGGGCGCCCCGGTGTTCGTGCGCGGGCAGGTCCGCAGTTACTCGCGCCTGCTGGGCCTCATGACCGCGCCGATGATGGCGGCGCTGGACGTGGGCGCGATCGAGCCCGCGCGCCTGGAGAGCCGGACCCATACCCCCAGGGCGCAGTGGTGGGCGGAGCAGATCGGCCGCCGGCTGGTGTACATCGTGCTGACCGTTTCGCTGGCGGTGCCCGCGTGGATCGCCGCCAACCAGCACCTGTCCGGCGATGCGGGCAACGCCGCGCCGCTGGACCTGCCGGTGGACGCGCGGAGCGGGGTGGCGCCCCCGCAACTGCCTCGCACCATGGTGGCCTCGATGGCGCCGGTGGCGCCGTCCACGCCCACGGCCGCGGTTGAAGTCGTGGTGCGGGCACGCGCCCCCAGCTGGCTGGAGGCCAGCGCGCGCGACGGCTCCAGCCTGGGCCAGGGATTGCTGCCTGCCGGCGGGGAGCGGCGTTTCGCCGGCGCCCAGCTGGCCCGCCTGACCATCGGCAATGCGGCGGCGGTGGACGTGGAACACCGCGGCCGCCCGGTGGACCTCGCGCCGTACGTGCGCGCGAACGTGGTGCGCTTTGCGGTATCCTCCGACGGTTCGCTCGCGCCGGTCGATTGACCCGCCGGGCGATGCCGCGGACCGTCCGCGTCCCCCTCCCACGCACCACCCAAGACCCGCGGCATGCCGCGGGCGAGAGACAGCATGGCGATCGATGACCTGCTCGACGAGCATGAACAGGGCGAACGCGTCCGCGCCTGGATCCGCAACAACGCGCTGGGCCTGCTCGGCGGGATCGGCCTCGGCCTTGGCGCCATCGTCGGCTGGCAGTGGTGGCAGGGCCAGCAGGTGCAGGGCCGCATGGCGGTCAATGCGCGCTACGACGCGGCGGTGACCGGGTTCCAGGCCGGGCGCCTGCCGCAGGACAAGGGCCGCGCCACCATCCAGGCGATCGGCAAGGACAACCCGACCCTGGGCACGCTGGCGGCGCTGCAGCTGGCCGCCGGGTACGTGGAGGCAGGCCGCCGCGACGACGCGATCGCGGTGCTGCAGGACCTGCGCGATCCGGACCCCGGCCTGCGCGGCGTGGTGCGCCAGCGCCTGGCCCGCCTGCTGATCGATGCGGGCAAGGGCAAGGAGGCGCTGGCCCTGCTGGACGACGACCGCAACGCCGGCATGCTGGACGCGCGCGGCGATGCGCGGATGCTGCTGGGCGACCGCGCCGGCGCGCGCGGGGACTACCTGAAGGCGCTGGCGCTGGTCGACGTGGCCGACCCGCAGCACCGCCTGCTGCAATTCAAGCTGATCGAGGCGGGCGGCACGCCGCCGCACACGGAGGACCAGACCTGATGACCCGAGCCATGCCCCGCCCCGCGGCGCGCGCCCTGCGCGGCGCCGCCCTGCTCGCGATCTCGGTCGCCGTGCTCAGCGGCTGCGCCGCCACCCGCAAGATCTTCGGCGGGCCCGCGGAGAAGGCCGACGAGCCGGCGGCGCTTGCCGACATCAGCCCCAGCATCAGCCCGCGCCAGCTGTGGAGCGCCGCGGTGGGCAGCGGCGAGGAACGCACCGGGGTGGGCCAGCGTCCCGCCGTGCTGGATGGCCGGGTCTACGCCGCCGCGCTGGAGGGGGGCGTCAGCGCGATCGACCTGCGCTCCGGCCAGGTGGCCTGGCGCTATCCCTCCGACCTGCGGCTCTCCGGTGGCCCGGGGGCCGGCGACGGGCTGGTGGTGGTGGGCAGCCTGGAGGGCGACGTGATCGCGCTGGACGCCGCCACCGGCACCGAGAAGTGGAAGGCCAAGGTGGGCAACGAGGTGATCGTGGCGCCCGCGATCGGCGGCGGCGCGGTGTTCGTGCGCTCCAACGACGGCCGGGTCACCGCGTTCGATGCGGCGACCGGCCAGCGCCGCTGGTTCTACAGCAGCGAGGTTCCCGCGCTCAGCGTGCGCGGCAACGGCGGCATCACCGTCGGCCCCGGCATCCTGTTCGTCGGCAACGACGACGGCACCCTGGCGGCCCTGTCGGCCACCGATGGGAACGTCCTGTGGACCACGCCGGTGGCCCAGCCCGACGGCCGCAGCGAACTGGAACGCATGGCCGACGTGGACGCCGCCGCGGTGCTGGAAGGCACCACCCTGTATGCCACCAGCTACAAGAACGCCACCGTGGCGATCGACGGTCCCAGCGGGCAGGTGATGTGGACCCGCGCCAACGGCGGACCGCGCGGCCTGGGCGTCAGCAACTCGGCGGTGGTGGTCACCGATCCGCTGGGCAAGGTCTGGGGCCTGGACAAGAACAGCGGCGCCAGCCTGTGGCAGCAGGACGCGCTGGCGCGCCGCGCGGTGAGCGCGCCGGCCGTGCAGGGCGACTACGCGGTGGTCGGCGACTTCGACGGCGTGGTGCACTGGCTGCGCCTGGCCGATGGCGCCTTCGCCGCGCGGGCCCGCATGGGCGGCGCGATCAAGGGCCAGCCGGCGGTCGCCGACGACATCGTGGTGGTGCAGACCGTGGATGGCCGGCTGGCCGCCTTCGCCCTCCAGTAAGCCCGCGCCGGCCCGCGGGCTGGCACCCTCCCGCGGCCCCGGCTACCCTGCCGGGGCCGTCGCGTTTCCCGGCGACGGGAGTTTTCCGCGCATTCGCGCAAAGGTTGGCCCATGCTGCCCCTCGTCGCCCTGGTCGGGCGCCCCAACGTCGGCAAGTCCACGCTGTTCAACGCGTTGACGCGCACCCGCGACGCCCTGGTCCACGACGAGCCGGGGGTCACCCGCGACCGCAACTACGGCGTGTGCCGCCTGCTGGAGGGCCGCCCGTTCGTGCTGGTCGACACCGGCGGCATCGCCGGCGAGGACGAGGGCCTGGCCGGCGCCACCGCGCGCCAGTCGCGTGCCGCGGCGGAAGAGGCCGACCTGATCCTGTTCATCGTGGACGGCCGCGAAGGCGCCTCGGCGCTGGACGACGAGATCCTGCGGTGGCTGCGCAAGCTGTCCAAGCCGACCCTGCTGGTGGTCAACAAGTCGGACGGCATCGACCTGCAGGCCGCGCTGGCGGAGTTCGCGCGCTACGGGCTCGGGGATGCGCTGCCGGTCTCGTCGGCGCACCGGACCGGGCTGGACGAGCTGCTGGCGCGGGTGGCCAGCCGGCTGCCGGAGGAGGGATCGACCCAGACGCTGGACGCGGACCCGGCGCGGGTGCGCATCGCCTTCGTCGGCCGCCCGAACGTGGGCAAGTCCACCCTGGTCAACCGCATCCTGGGCGAGGAACGGATGATCGCCTCCGAGGTCCCGGGCACCACCCGCGACTCGATCGCGGTGGACCTGGAGCGCGACGGCCGCAAGTACCGGCTGATCGACACCGCCGGCCTGCGCCGGCGCGCGCGGGTGGAGGAGGCGGTCGAGAAGTTCTCGGTGGTCAAGACCCTGCAGGCGATCGAGCAGTGCCAGGTCGCGGTGCTGATGCTGGATGCCACCGAGGGCGTGACCGACCAGGACGCCACCGTGCTGGGCGCGGTGCTGGACGCGGGCAAGGCGCTGGTGATCGCGATCAACAAGTGGGACGGGCGCACCGAATACGAGCGCCAGCAGGCCGAAACCCTGGTGTCGCGCAAGCTGAGCTTCGTGGAGTGGGCGGAGAACGTGCGCATCTCCGCGCTGCACGGGTCCGGCCTGCGCGAGCTGTTCCGCGCCATCCACCGCGCGCATGCCTCCGCCACCAAGGTGTTCAGCACCGCCGAGGTCACCCGCGCCATCGAGGCGGCCTACGAGGCCAATCCGCCGCCGGTGGTGCGCGGCCACGTCGCCAAGCTGCGCTTCGCCCATCCCGGCGCGGAAAGCCCGCCAACCTTCATCGTCCACGGCACGCGCCTGAAGACGCTGTCGAACACTTACCACCGCTACCTGGAAAACTTCTTCCGCAAGCGCTTCAAGCTGGTCGGCACGCCGATCCGCTTCATCTTCCGCGAGGGCGCCAACCCCTACGAGGGCAAGAAGAACGTGCTGACCGAGCGCCAGGTGGCGAAGAAGCGGCGCCTGCTGCGCCACGTGAAGCGCTGATGCGGGAAGCCGCGGGGGTCACCCTCGGCATCCTGGCCGGCGGCCGCGCCACCCGCCTGGGCGGCCGCGAGAAGGCGTGGCTGCAGCGCGACGGGGTGCCGCAGGTGGTCCGCATCGCCGGCGGATGGTCCGCCGGATGCGGGGCCGTGCTGGTCAGCGCCAACCGCCTGCTGCCGCGCTACGCGGAGCACGGGCTGCACGCAGTGGCCGACGCGGCGCCTGACCTGGGGCCGCTGGGCGGGTTGCACGCATTGTCCGCAGCCTGCGCATCGCCGTGGCTGCTGAGCGTGCCGGTGGATGCCACGCACTCCGGGGCGGGCGTGCTTGCCGCGCTGCAGGCGGCGGGCGGCGGAGGCGCGGTGCTGGAGGACGCCGACGGGCCGCAGCCGCTGGTCGCGCTGTACCGCGTCGATGCGTTGCGCAGAGCCGTGGCCGCCGCGATCGCGGGCGACGCGCTGTCGGTCCAGGCACTGCAGGGGCGCATGGACCTTCCGCGCGTGCGGCTTGCAGGGCTGCGGGTGGGCAACCTCAACACGCCGCACGACCTGCGTCTGGCAGGCTATCCCGATGCATGAGTTCCCCACCGGCATCCTGCACGGCGAAGCGGCTGCGATCCTGCGAGACGTGGCCGCGGCGGCGCGCCTGCCGGTCGAGGACGTGGCGCTCGCGCGCGCCCACGGACGCGTGCTGGCGCGCGACGTGGCGGCGCCGATCGCATTGCAGCCGTTCGACAACAGCGCGATGGACGGCTACGCCTGCCGGCACGCGGACCTGCGCGCGGATGCCCCGGTTCCGCTGGCGCTGGCCGGCGAGCAGTTCGCGGGACCGGCGCTGGGCCTTGCGGTCGGGCCCGGCGAGTGCGTGCGCATCACCACGGGCGCGCCGATGCCTGCGGGCGCGGACACCGTGGTGGTGCGCGAGGACGCCGTCGTGCAGGGGGGGCAGGTCGCTCTGTCCGGCGCGCTGGAACCCGGCGCCAACGTGCGCCGCGCCGGCGAGGACGTGCGCGCCGGCGAGGTGGTGTTGCGCGCAGGCCAGGACCTGGCGCCGGCGCGGGTGGCACTGGCGGGCGCGCTGGGCATCGACCGGCTGCCGGTGTCCGCGCGGCCCACCGTGGCGGTGTTCACCACCGGCGACGAGCTGGTGGAACCCGGCATCGCGCTGCAGCCCGGGCAGGTTTACAACTCCAACCGCGAACTGCTGATGGGCCTGCTGCGCGCGGAGGGCCTGGAGCCGGTGGCCTGGCCGACCCTGCCGGACGACCCGCCGCGCATCGCGGCGATGCTGGGCGATGCGGCGTCCAGCTTCGACCTGGTGCTCAGCTGCGGCGGGGTGTCCGCCGGGGAGAAGGACCACCTGCCGGCGCTGCTGCGGGCGCAGGGCAGGGTGCATTTCTGGAAGGTGCGGATGAAGCCGGGCATGCCGCTGCTGGCCGGCGCCTGGGGGCGCGCGCAGTTCCTGGGCCTGCCCGGCAACCCGGTGTCGGTGCTGGCCACCTGGCTGACCCTCGGGCGGGGCCTGCTCGACGGGATGCAGGGCCGGGAGGCCCGCCCGCGGCTGTTCGCCCGCCTTGGCCTGCCGCTGCACAAGACCCACGCGCGCCGCGAATTCCTCCGCGGCAGCCTGCAGTGCGCGGAGGACGGCACCCTGTGGGTGGCGCCCGACGCCGCCACCGGTTCGCACCGGCTGCGCGCGGCCAGCGCGGCGGATGCCCTGCTGGTCGTGCCGGAGGGCGCGCAGGCGCTCGCCGCGGGCGAAGTCGTCGAAGTGCTGGCGATCCCGGGATGACGGGCGATACTCCCCGCATGCCCTGCGCCGACATCACGCCCGACGACGCCCTGCAGCGCCTGCGCGCGGGCGCCACCCTGGTGGACGTGCGCGAGCCCGACGAGCGCGCCACGGGCATGGCCGAAGGCGCGGTCGGCATCGCGCGTGCGGCGCTGGAAGCCGACCCGGCCGCCCACCTGCCGGACCCCGCCGGCGAGGTCCTGCTGATCTGCCAGGGCGGTCGGCGGTCGCGGCTGGCCGCGGACGCGCTGGCCGCGCGCGGCTATCGCCGCGTGGCCTCGGTGGCGGGTGGCACGGATGCGTGGCGGGCGGCGGGCCTGCCGCTGCGCCATGACGGCCCCGATCCCGACTTCGCCGAGCGCTACGCCCGCCACCTGCGCCTGCCGGGGGTCGGGCCGGACGGACAGCGCCGACTGGAAGCCGCGCGCGTGCTGGTGGTGGGCGCGGGAGGCCTGGGCTCGCCGGCCGCCTTCTACCTCGCGGCCGCAGGCGTCGGCAGCCTGCGGATCGTCGATGACGACGTGGTGGACCGCAGCAACCTGCAGCGCCAGGTGCTGCACACCGAGGCGGGCATCGGCACGCCCAAGGTGGAGTCCGCACGCGCCACGCTGTCCGCGCTGAATCCGCGCACCCGCATCGAGGCGGTGCGGGAACGCGCCACCGCGGCGAACATCGAGCGCCTGCTGGACGGGGTGGACGTGGTGGTGGATGGCGCGGACAACTTCCCGGTGCGCTACCTGCTGAGCGATGCCTGCGTGCACCTGCGCAAGCCGCTGGTGCATGGCGCGGTGCACCGCTTCGAGGGCCAGGCCAGCGTGTTCGATGCCGGGCGCCAGCGCGGCCAGGCGCCGTGCTACCGCTGCCTGTTCCCGCAGCCCCCGTCCGCGGAGGCGGCGCCGAACTGCGCCGAAGCCGGGGTGCTGGGCGTGCTGCCCGGCGTGATCGGATTGCTGCAGGCCACGGAAGTCCTGAAACTGCTGCTGGGCATCGGCGAGCCGCTGGTCGGGCGATTGCTGCAGTTCGACGCGCTGGGCCTGCGGTTCCGCGAAACGCGCCTGCGCGCGGACCCCGACTGCGTAACCTGCGCGCCCGGACGCGTCTTTGCCGGATACCCCGATTACCACGCATTCTGCGCAGGAGGCGCGGCCTGATGGCACACGGATCCCGAACTGCGACCCGCGTCGGCCGGGGCTGGCGGCTGCTCGTCCTTGCGGCATTGCTGGCCTGCGGCCATGTGGCCCTGGGCGCCGACCCGTGCCCGCGCCTGCGTGGCCAGCAGTCGGACGCCAGCGTGGCCACCCGCATCGCCGCCATCGCCTGCGACGAGCACGTGCGCTGGCAGCGCCCCTTCATCGACACCGACGGGCGCGTGGCCCACCAGCCGGCGTACGAGGCCGAAAGCCGCGGCCTGGCGGACGGCGGCAGCCCGTGGCGACGGGTCGCGATGTACTGGCGCTCCGCCGGCCTGCTGGGGCAGGTGGGCTATCGCTCCGGCGCGACCGATTGCGGCTTCCTGGCCAACCCGTCCCATCCCGGCCTGGCCTGCCGCGGGTTCGTGGTGGACACGCCGTGGTCCGGCACCTTCGTGAGCTGGGTGATGCAGCGCGCCGGGGTTCCGCGCTTCCAGGCCTCCTCGGGGCATTTCGACTACGTGCGCGCGGCGCGCGTGGCCGGCGGCGGCAGTCCCTACGTCTTGCTGGACCCGGCCTCGGTCGCCCCCGGCGTGGGCGACCTGCTGTGCTACGTGCGCACCGGAAAGGTGCACGGCCATCGCGGCCTGGTCGCCGCGATCGACGGTGGGGCCACCGCGCTGGCGATGCACTGCGACATCGTGGTCGCGGCCGGTGGGGGCAACGATCCGCACGCGTGGCTGGTCGGCGGCAACGTGCAGCAGGCGGTCACGATGCGAAAGCTGCCGCTCAACGCGGCAGGCCGGTTCTGGAACCTGCCGCAGCGCGTCGACGGGGAGCCGGAGTGCTCGCCGGACCTGCCGGCGGCCTGCAGTTTCAACCGCCAGGACTGGGCGGCGCTGCTCAAGCTCAAGCCGCAGCAGGAACTGGCGAGGCTGGGCCCGGTGACGCCACCCGTGCTCGCGCCGCTGGACGCACCCGCGCAGACCTGCTGCGTCAACTGCGTGCTGGGCAGCGACGTGCCGCGCTGCCCGGCGGCCGGCAGCGTGCCGCGGCCGCAGGGCGACGACGACTGATTCAGGCCTTGGGCGCGGCGCTGCGCGAACGCGCGCGCGGCTTGACGCGGTGGTCCATCTGCACGCCGAGCACGGCGTTGCAGTGGATGCAGCTGTAGCTCATGCAGCGCGCCTTGCTGTCGCCGTCGACCATCCCGACGATGGTTTCCACGTTGACGTGCAGCACGCGCTTGCCGCACCTGGCGCATTCGCCCTGGATCGCCATGGCATCCCCCTTGGTGGCCCCCGATCCTAGGGAGAACGCTGGCTCGCCTCGAACGCGGCCAGTTGCTGCGGCGTCGCCTCGCGCTGGTGGCGCGCCTTGAACTCGGAAAACGGCATGCCGTAGACCGCCTCGCGCGCCTGCTCGCGGGACATGTCGGTGCCGCGGGCCTCGGCCGCCTCGCGGTACCAGTCGGCCAGGCAGTTGCGGCAGAAGCCGGCCAGGATCATCAGGTCGATGTTCTGCACGTCCGGCCGCTGCACCATCAGGTGCTCGCGCAGGCGGCGGAAGGCGGCGGCTTCCAGGGCGGTGGTGTCCTGGTCGGTGGTGTCGTGTTCCTGCATGGCGGCGGCTCGGGGCTGGGCGATAATGACGGCCCGACTCTAGCGCATCGCCCACGCATGACCGCACGCCTCCTGGACGGGAAACGCATCGCCGACACCCTGCTGGACGACCTCAGGGCGCAGGTCGACGCGCGCGTGGCGGCCGGCCTGCCGCGGCCGGGGCTGGCGGTGGTGCTGGTGGGGGGCGACCCGGCCAGCCAGTCCTACGTGCGCAACAAGCGGCGCGCGGCCGACAAGGTGGGCATCGAGGCGTTCGACTTCGACCTGCCGGCCGGCACCGGCGAAGCGGAGCTGCTGGACCTCATCGACCGGCTCAATGACGATCCCGCGGTGCACGGCATCCTGGTGCAGCTGCCGCTGCCCGGCATCCCCGACGCCAGCCGGCTGATCCACCGGATCGATCCGCGCAAGGATGTCGATGGCTTCCACCCCGAGAACGTGGGCCACCTGGCGCTGCGCCAGTTCGGCCTGCGCCCGTGCACGCCGCGCGGGATCACCACCCTGCTGGCCTGGACCGACCGCCCGGTGCGCGGGCAGAGCGCGACCATCGTCGGCGTGTCCAACCACGTGGGCCGGCCGATGGCGATGGAACTGCTGATCGCCGGCTGCACGGTCACCAGCTGCCACAAGTTCACGCCGCCGGAGGTGCTGCGCCGCCACGTGGGGGAGGCCGACATCCTGGTGGTCGCGGTGGGCCGGCCGGGCCTGATCCCGGGAGAGTGGGTCAAGCCCGGCGCGGTGGTGATCGATGTCGGCATCAACCGCCTGGACGACGGCCGGCTGGTGGGCGACGTCCAGTTCGAGGCCGCGGCCCGGCGCGCGAGCTGGATCACCCCGGTGCCGGGCGGGGTGGGGCCGATGACCGTGGCCACCCTGATGCAGAACACGCTGGAGGCCGCCGAGTTGGCGGACGCGCGACGCGTGACAGCCTGAAGACAGGTCAGGGCAGGCCGCGCAACCAGGCGAATGTCGGGAAGCGCGCCCATACCAACGAGCGCTGTGCGCCGGTGCCCTGGCGCGCACGCCGGCAGGCGGCGCCGGGCTATAATGCCGCGCTTCCCGAGCCACCGGACAGCCCATGCTCCGCATCCAGGCCGAAGCACTGACGTACGACGACGTTTCGCTCGTCCCCGCGCATTCCACGGTCCTGCCCAGGGACGTCCGGCTGGACACCCGCCTGACCCGCGGCCTCAACATCCGCCTGCCGATCGTCTCCGCGGCGATGGACACCGTCAGCGAGGCGCGCCTGGCGATCGCCATGGCCCAGCTGGGCGGCATCAGCATCATCCACAAGAACATGTCGGTCGAGGCCCAGGCCATGCAGGTGGCACGGGTCAAGAACTTCGAGGCCGGCGTGATCCGCGAGCCGTTCACCGTCGGCCCGGACACCACCATCGGCGAGGTGCTGCGCCTGACCCGCGCGCGCAACATCTCCGGCGTGCCGGTGGTCGACGACGGCGGACAGCTGGTCGGCATCGTCACCGGACGCGACATGCGCTTCGAGAAGAAGCTGGACGACCCGGTCCGCCACATCATGACCAAGAAGGACCGCCTGGTCACGGTGAAGGAAGGCGCCTCCGACGACGAGGTGATCGGCCTGCTGCACAAGCACCGCATCGAGAAGGTGCTGGTGGTGAGCGACGAGTTCGCGCTGCGCGGGCTGATCACGGTCAAGGACATCCAGAAGAAGTCGGACAATCCGAACGCGGCCTACGACGCCAGCGAGCGCCTGCTGGTCGGCGCCGCGGTGACCCCGGGCGGCGACATCCAGCAGCGCATCGAGGCGCTGGCCGCCGCGGGCGTGGACGTGATCGTGCTGGACAGCGCGCACGGGCACTCGCAGGGCGTCATCGACCGCGTGGCCTGGGTGAAGAAGGCGTTCCCGCAGCTGCAGGTGATCGGCGGCAACATCGTGACCGGTGATGCCGCGCTGGCGCTGATGGACGCCGGTGCGGACGCGGTCAAGGTCGGCGTCGGCCCCGGATCCATCTGCACCACCCGCATCGTGGCCGGCGTGGGCGTGCCGCAGGTGACCGCGGTGGCGATGGTGGCCGAGGCACTGCAGGACCGCATCCCGCTGATCGCCGACGGGGGGATCCGCTACTCGGGCGACATCGGCAAGGCGATCGTGGCGGGCGCGTCCAGCGTGATGATCGGCGGCATGTTCGCCGGCACCGAGGAAAGCCCGGGCGAGACCGAACTGTTCCAGGGGCGCAGCTACAAGAGCTACCGCGGCATGGGCTCGCTGGGCGCGATGGAGAAGGGCAGCAAGGACCGCTACTTCCAGGATTCCAGCGACGCCGACAAGCTGGTGCCGGAAGGCATCGAGGGCCGGGTGCCGTACCGCGGCCCGCTCAGCGGCGTGGTCCACCAGCTGGCCGGCGGGCTGCGCGCGACCATGGGATACGTGGGCTGCGCGACCATCGAGGAAATGCGCACGAAGCCGTCCTTCGTGAAGGTGACCGGCGCCGGCCAGCGCGAGAGCCACGTGCACGACGTGCAGATCACCAAGGAACCGCCGAACTACCGGGCCGGGTGAGGCGCGCAATCCCAACAACTTCGTCATTCCCGCGAAGGCGGGAATCGCTTTTCGCCGAGTCGCCACGTTCTACCGAAGAGCAAGTGCGATTCCCGCCTTCGCGGGAATGACGAGCAAGTGCATTTCATTCCGATCCCCTTCCTCATGACCGACATCCACAGCGACAAGATCCTGATCCTGGACTTCGGCGCGCAGTACACGCAGCTGATCGCGCGGCGCATCCGCGAGATCGGCGTGTACTGCGAGATCTGGGCCTGGGACCACGACCCGGCCGAGATCGCGGCGTTCGGCGCGAAGGGCATCATCCTTTCCGGCGGTCCCGAGTCGACGACGCAGCAGGGCGCGCCGACCGCGCCGCGACAGGTGTTCGACAGCGGCGTGCCGCTGCTCGGCATCTGCTACGGCATGCAGACGATGGCCGCGCAGCTGGGCGGCGCCACCGAGGCCGCCGACCAGCGCGAGTTCGGCCACGCCCAGCTCGAGATCGTGCAGCCCGATGCGCTGTTCGCCGGCCTGAGCGACCACCCCGGCGCATCGCGCCTGGATGTGTGGATGAGCCATGGCGACCACGTGGCCACGGTGCCGCCCGGCTTCGCGATCACCGCCGTCACCGACCGCATCCCGGTCGCGGCGATGAGCGACGAATCCCGGCGCTGGTATGGCGTGCAGTTCCATCCGGAAGTGACCCACACCCGGCGCGGGCAGGAGTTGTTGCGCCGTTTCGTGGTGGACGTCTGCGGCTGCGCCACGCTGTGGACCGCCGCCAACATCATCGAGGACCAGATCGCCCGCGTGCGCGAGCAGGTCGGCTCGGACGAGGTGGTGCTGGGGCTGTCGGGCGGCGTGGATTCCTCGGTGGTGGCCGCGCTGCTGCACAGGGCGATCGGCGACCAGCTGACCTGCGTGTTCGTCGACACCGGCCTGCTGCGCTGGAACGAGGGCGACCAGGTGATGGCGATGTTCGCGCAGCACATGGGCGTCAGGGTCCTGCGCGTGGACGCCGCCGACCGTTACTTCGACCGGCTGGCGGGGGTGTCCGATCCGGAAGCCAAGCGCAAGATCATCGGCAACCTGTTCGTCGAGATCTTCGACGAGGAGTCGGGCAGGCTGGCCAACGCCAGGTGGCTGGCGCAGGGCACGATCTACCCGGACGTGATCGAGTCGGCCGGCAGCAAGACCGGCAAGGCGCACGTGATCAAGAGCCACCACAACGTGGGCGGGCTGCCGGAGCACATGAAGCTGGGGCTGGTCGAGCCGCTGCGCGAGCTGTTCAAGGACGAGGTGCGCCGGCTGGGCGTGGAGCTCGGCCTGCCGCGCGAGATGGTGTATCGCCATCCGTTTCCCGGCCCAGGGCTGGGCGTGCGCATCCTGGGCGAGGTGAAGCGCGAATACGCGCAGCTGCTGGCGAAGGCGGACGCCATCTACATCGAGGAACTGCGCAAGGCCGGCCTGTACGACACCACCAGCCAGGCGTTCGCGGTGTTCCTGCCGGTGAAATCGGTCGGCGTGGTGGGCGATGCGCGCGCCTACGAATGGGTGATCGCGCTGCGCGCGGTGGAGACGATCGACTTCATGACCGCGCACTGGGCGCACCTGCCGTACGAGTTCCTGGGCACGGTGTCCAACCGCATCATCAACGAGGTGCGCGGCGTCTCGCGGGTGGTGTACGACATCTCCGGCAAGCCCCCTGCCACCATTGAATGGGAGTGACGCAGGTGCCCGGCGTTCGCTCCGAGACTCCAGCCACATACCGCGTGCCTGTGAGTGAGGACGATGAACGCTGGATGCGGCGCGCGCTGGCGCTGGCCGAACGCGCGCAGCGCGAGGACGACGAGATCCCGGTGGGCGCCCTGGTGGTGGACGCGGCTGGCCACCTGGTCGGCGAGGGCTGGAACCGCAACATCGCCGAGCGCGACCCGAGTGCGCATGCGGAGATCGTGGCCATGCGCCGGGCCGGCGTGGCGATCGGCAACCACCGGTTGGTCGGCTGCACGCTGTACGTCACCCTGGAGCCCTGCGCCATGTGCGCGATGGCGATGGTGCACGCACGGCTGGGGCGTGTCGTGTTCGGCGCCAGCGATCCCAAGACCGGCGCGGCCGGAAGCGTGTTCGACCTGCTGGCCGATCCGCGCCACAACCACCGGGTGCAGGTGGCGGGCGGCGTGCTGGGCGCCGAGGCAGGCGCGATGCTGACGGCGTATTTCCGGGCCAAGCGCGGCAAGGCCTGACACCGGGGCCAAGGCCTTCCAACCGGATCGCTATGCGCGCCGGCGCGACATTTCCTGGTCCAGCTCCAGGTTGAAGCTGCGCACCGACAGGCTCACCTCGCGCCACATCGCGAAGCTGGCCGCCAGCAGGAACAGGACGCCGACCACGGCCATCACCGTGGGCACCGCGCCCAGCCGGAATCCCAGGAACGCATCCATGGCCAGCGCCAGGCTGGTGCAGACGAAGCCCGCCAGCGCGCCATACAGCAGCTGACAGGCGCGCAGGACCAGGCGGGCGCGTTCGCGGTGGCGGCGGATCTGGTCGTCGCGCTCGGCGCGGTCGGGCGCGTCCTGCTCCCAGGCCACGATCAGCGCGCGCAGGCGGTCCACCACGCGGGCCAGGCGTGCATTGGCCGAGACCAGCAGGGACGCGGTGGCCGCCATCAGCAGCGCCGGGGCCAGCATCGCGGCCACGATGGCGTAGTGGTCCAGCGCCGAGGTGGCGGTCTGCAGCATCGGGCGGCTCCGGGGGGCGCGCCATGGTGCACCGGCGGCCGCGCGAAGGGAACCGCCCGTCAGCGCGCGCGCCGCAGGCGCGGGAGCCTCGCTATGCTGCGCGCCAGTCCCGGACCCGAGCGATGCCTGCATGCGTGCCCTGAGCCCCTTCGTGTTGTCCCTGGCGCTGGGCGTCTGTGCGCCGGCGCAGGCGCAAGCCCCCGCGCCGCCCGCCGCAGCGGCCCCGGATGCCGACCTGGCGCGCCGGACTGGCGCCGACCAGCGCGGGATGCGCCAGTACGTGCTGGTCCTGCTCAGGACCGGGCCCACCCGGGTGCCGGACGGCGAAGCCCGCACGGCCATGTTCGCCGGGCATTTCGCCAACATGGCGCGGTGGAGCAAGGACGGCAAGCTGGTGCTGGCCGGACCCTTCAGCGCCGACCCCGAGGGCTGGAGGGGACTTTACGTCTTCGCGGTGGACAGCATCGACGAGGCCCGCGCCCTGGCGGAGACCGACCCGGTCATCGTCAACGGCGAGATGGTGGCCGAATACCACCGTTGGTACGGCAGCGCCGCGGTGATGCTGTTGCCGGAGCTGCATGCCCGGTTGACGGGCGGGGGCGGGTGAATCCCGCGCCGGCGCTTCAGCGCGCCGCGCGACGCAACTTGTCCAGCTTGGCCTGGTAGCGCTGGCGGTCCGCGCCTGCGTCCAGGCGGCTGGCGGCCAGCAGCGCCGCCTGCGCGCGCTCCGGCTCGCCGAGCTGCAGCCAGACCCGCGCCAGCGCGGAGTGGAACAGGTGCTGGCGGCGGTCCAGGCGGATGGCGCGCTGGTAGCGCTTGGCCGCATCCGGCAGGTCGCCGCGCTGCTCGGCCTGGCGGCCCAGCAGGAACTGCTGGAGGGGGTCGCTGCGCTGCATGGTCTCGGAATGGCGCCGCCATTTCTCGGCCTGCTCCCGGTCCCCGTGGCGCTGGTAGTGGGAGACGATGTTGGCCAGCGCGCTGGTATGCGCGCGGTTGCGCCCCAGCGCCTGCAGGAACGCATGTTCCGCATCCTGCGTGCGGCCCTGGCGCTGGGCCAGCACGCCGCTGTTGTTCCACGGCGTGGCATGGCCCGGATCCATCGCCAGCGCCGCGCGCAGCCAGGGTTCCGCATCCGCGTTGCGGCCCTGCAGCATCAGCTCGGTGGCGCGGTTGCTGTAGTACAGCGACAGCAGGCGGGCGTCCGGTACCCGGCGCGGCGGGGTGTGCACCAGCAGCTGGTTGGTGGCCACGTCGATGGTGAAGCGCCGCGTCCCCGTTTCCAGCCCCGCGTTGACGTGCATGTTCTGCACGAAGATGTTGTCGCCGCCGGTGTTCCACGAGAGCGTCCGTTCGATTTCCTGGCCGTAGGCCGTGGCGCCGAGTTCGCGCGCGAGGGCCACGGTCAGCAGGGTGAAGGTCAGGCAGTTCGCCTTGCGCGTGCGGTAGGCCTCGGCCACGGTATGGGTGGCATCGTGGGCGTACTCGATGCCCAGGCCGTCGGGTTCGAACAGCAGCGCCAGCAGGCGGTCCATGCGCCGCTCGTACGGCCCCACCCGCGATTCCACCCGCTCGCGCAGCAGCGCGCGCAGCTCGTCGGGGATCGCCATGACCTGGTCGGGCGCGGGCGGCGCCGGGTGCCGGGCCGCGAGGACGGGAACCGCCGTCTCGGCCGGCAGGTCGGCCGGCGCGGGCTGGGCGGCCAGCAGCGCGGCAAGCAGCAGATCGACCATTCCCGGATCCTCCCTCGGGACTGCGCAGGCGCCTGGCCAGTCTAGTCCTCCCGCGGCAGCCCGAAGCACCGGTCGTCGGCCCGCCCGCGCCGGCCGAACCCGCCCGGACGCACCCCCGACTTTCGCCATGGGCGCGCGCGGTGTCCGGGTGGCACAGTCGCCCCACGCCACCAGGGGAGTCCAGGCATGCATACCACCCGTCGCCACCTGCTCAAGCTGGGCGCCCTGGCGGGCGCCGCCGCCGCGTTGCCATCGCTGGGGGCCACGGCCGCGGCGCCGGTGGGCAAGGCGGCAAGGCCGCTGGACATCCTGATCCTCGGCGGCACCGGGTTCACCGGCCCGTTCCAGGTCGCCTACGCGCTTGCGCGCGGCCACCGGGTCACCCTGTTCAACCGCGGCAAGCGGCCCTCGCCGGAATGGCCGGGCGAGGTGGAGCAGCTGCTGGGCGACCGCAACACCGGCGACCTCACGTCGCTGCAGGGACGCAAGTGGGACGTCGCGATCGACAACCCCACCAGCCTGCCGTTCTGGGTGCGCGACGCGGCGAAGGTGCTCAAGGGCAACGTCGGCCACTACATGTTCGTCTCCACCATCTCCGTGTACGCCGACGGCAGCACCATCGGGATCAACGAGTCCTCGCCGCTGGCCGCCTACACCGGCAAGGACGCGATGGCCGAGACCCAGGACAGCATGCGCGCCGACATGCGCCTGTACGGCCCGCTCAAGGCGCTGAGCGAGGCGGAGGTGCGCAGGCATTTCGGCGCCCGCACCACCATCGTCCGGCCCGGCTACATCGTGGGTCCGCGCGACGAGACCGACCGCTTCACCTACTGGCCGCTGCGGGTCGCGCAGGGTGGCGAGGTGCTGGTCCCCGGCGACGGCCAGGACCCGGTGCAGATCATCGACGGGCGCGACCTCGGCGAGTGGATGATCCGCCTGGCGGAAGCCCGCACCTTCGGCACCTTCAACGCCGCCGGCCCGGACTACCCCCTGCTGATGGACGCCATGCTGTACGGCATCCAGGCGGTCAGCGGCCGCGGGGTCACGCTGACCCACGTGCCGCCCGCGTTCCTGGAGGAACACAAGGTTGGCCTGCCGATCTGGGTGCCGCGCACGGGCAGCGAGTATTCCGGCTACGGCCAGGTGGACAACCGCGCCGCGATCGCCGCCGGGCTGACCTTCCGCCCGCTGGCCACCACCGTGGCCGACCTGCTGGCGTGGTTCCGCGCGTTGCCGGCGGAGCGCCAGGCAACCGTGCGCGCCGGGATCCCGCGCGAGCGCGAGGCCGAGTTGCTGGCGCTGTGGAAGGCGCGCACCGGCTGACCGGGAGCGAACACGCGGCCGTTGCGGGTCGCGTGGCAGACTGCCGCGCCAGGGCCTGGCAGGCGGAGAGGCACGTGTGATGGCGACCGGATGGGCCGGCGACGGCGCGGTGCAGGACCAGATCGACGCGACCGTGGACGACGCGGTCCGGCGCGCGCGCAGCCAGCTGCCGCGCGGCACCGCGCGCATGCGCTGCGAGGAATGCGACGCCCGCATCCCGGAAGCGCGGCGCAAGGCGCTGCCGGGCGTGCGCCTGTGCGTGCCCTGCCAGGAGGCGCACGACCTGGAGGCCGGCGGGCATGCCGGTTACAACCGGCGCGGCAGCAAGGACAGCCAGCTGCGCTGAACCGCCCGGCCGTGAACGACGACGCCCGGCACTGCCGGGCGTCGGTTTGCGTCGCGGTCGGGTCAGTAGCTCTGGAAGCCCAGGATGGCGGACAGCACCACCGGCAGGATCACCGCCAGGTTGCTGCGCCCGTCGTAATACCCGTACTGGCTGCGGCCGTAATAGGCATCGCGGTAGCCACGCTCGAAGCCCTGCCTGAAGTAGTGGCGGTAGGCCGCCTGGCTGACGTAGCGCCCGTGGTACCCGTAACTGCCGTCCATCCAGGCGTAGGCGTTGCGGTAGTCGAAGCGCCAGCCGTCCATGCGGTCCGCCCGGCCTGCGTGGAACCCTTCCTGGTAGCCGTCGCGCACCGCCTGGCGCAGCATGTCCGCGCCGTAGCGGTTGGTGCTGAACCACTGGCCGCCGAAGCCGTAGCGGTAGTTCGAGGCGGTGTAGTAGTACGGGTCGCTGTGGTAGTCGTTCCAGCGGTTCCAGCGCGCCTGCTGGGCCAGCCAGCGACGGTAGTACTCCTGCTGGTAGCGGTACTGCGCGTGGCGACGCTGGCGCTCGAGGTCGCGCGCATGGCGCTCGATCTGGGCGCGCCGCGCCGTTTCGGTGCGTTGCCACTGGCTGGCCTGCAGCCGTTGCCGCTCGATCAGCCGGCGCTGCTCCTCGTTGGAGATGCGTCGCGCATCGCGCAGGTCGCCACGCGT
>CBFGMM010000030.1:0-18049 GCA_965649855.1 uncultured Thermomonas sp.
GCCAGCGCCAGCGCGCCTGCGGCCAGCGGCGGCAAGCGCCGCGAGCGCGATGTCGAAGCGGCGGGCGCGTCGCTGCCGGGCGCCGGCAGCGCCACCACGCCGAACTGGCGGCCGGCGCGGCGCTCCAGTTCGTCCAGTGCGTCCAGCATTTCCTGCGCGCTGGCGTAGCGGTCTTCGGGCTTCTTCGCCATGGCGCGGTCGATGAACGCCTGCCAGTGCCGTAGCGGCGCGGGCAGGCGCGGGATCGGGTCCTGGGTATGCATCAGCGCCATGCTCAGCGCATCGCCCGCGTTGTACGGCAGCTTGCCGGTCAGCATCTCCCAGGCCAGCACGCCGGTGCTGTACAGGTCCGCGCGGCGGTCCACCTCCAGCCCGCGCGCCTGCTCCGGCGGCATGTAGGCGGTGCTGCCCACCGCCAGCCCGGCGGTGGTCAGGCGCGGGCTGCTGCCGCGCCGCAGGGCGATGCCGAAGTCCGCCAGCTGCGGGCGCTCGGTGTCGTCGAACAGCACGTTCTCCGCCTTGACGTCGCGGTGCACCACGCCGCGCACATGCGCGTGGTCCAGCGCCTGCAGCAGCGCGCGCAGCACCGCGGCGGCGCGCGGCTGGTCGCCGCGCCACTTGCGCTGGGCCAGGTGGCCGCGCGGCAGGTAGGGCATCGCGTAGAACGGCACCCCGTCGGCGGTGCGGCCCACCTCGTGGATGCCGACGATGTGCGGGTGCTGCAGGCGGGCGATGGTGCGCGCCTCGTTCTCGAAGCGGCTGCGGCTGACTTCGTCCGCCAGCGCTTCCGGCAGCATCACCTTGAGCGCGACCTTGCGGCCCAGCGAGGCCTGCTCGGCCAGGTACACGGTTGACATGCCGCCATGCCCGATCACCCGCAGGATGCGGTAGCCGGGGACCTGCGGTTGGTCGGCGTCGTTGCGTGCGGGGGCCACGTGGATTCCGGTTGTCGCGCTGCGCGCAGGATACGCGGCGCGCACCCGGCGGGGAACGTCAGCGCCCGGGCTTGCGGCGCACGTACAGCTGCTTGCGGGTGCGCGCCACCAGCGCGCCGGCGGCATCGCGCACGTCCGCCTCGAACCAGCGCAGCGCCTTGCCGCCATCCGCGGTGGCGTCGCGCAGTTCGTCCAGCACCGCGTCGTCCAGCTCGAACACGGCGTGCACGGTGCCGCGCCCGGGCTTGACGAACTCGATCTCGCCGGCCTTGTCCCACACGATGTAGTCAGGCCCCAGCGCGCGCAGCACCGGGATCATGCGGAACGGGTCGGTCATCGCGAACAGGCTGCCGCCGAAGTGCGTGCCCACGTAGTTGCGGTTCCACGGGCGCATGCGCAGCTCGACCCGGATGCGCCGCCAGTCCGGGGAAATCTCGGCCACGTGGATCCCGGAGAGCAGGAACGGCGGCCACAGGTTCATGCCGTGGCGGAGCAGGCGGGGAGACATGCGCGGGGGTCGGCGGCCGGGCGGGCCAGCCTACCATACGCATCGGTACGGAGCGTGCCTCAGACCAGCAGCAGCGAGGACATCTGCCGCCGGTAGCGGCCCACCAGTTCGTCGTCCTCAATCACCCGGAACGCATCGATCAGCGACTTGCGGGCCAGGCCGTCGCCGTAGGCGCGGTCGCGGCGCAGCATCTCGATGAACTGCGCCAGGCCGCCCTCGGCGTCGCCCGAGACCAGCTTGCGCACGCCCAGCAGGTGGCGGGCGCGCAGGTCCGACGGATCGCTGGCGAGGGCGGTCTCCAGCACCTCGGCCGGCGGCGCGTCCTTCAGCAGCGCCGCGAAATCCAGGCGCGCGCGCGCCTTGACCGTGCGCTCGTCGGTGGCCAGGTTGGCCGGCAGCGCGTCCAGCAACTGTTCGGATTCGGTGGCGGCGCCGGTCTGCAGCAGCGCCAGCGCCAGGTCCAGCTTCAGCTCGTCCCGGTCCGGCTCGGCCTCGATCGCCTTGCGCAGGCGCATCACTTCGGCGTGCGGGTCCAGCGGGGCGGCGGTGACGTCCTCGGCCGCGGCCTCCTCCACTGGCGCGCCCGGCTCGATGCCGTGGTGCTTGAGGAATTCGCGCAGCTGGCCTTCCGGCAGCGCGCCCGGGAAGCCGTCCACCAGCTGCCCGTCCTTGACCAGCATCACCGTGGGCACCGAGCGGATCTGGAACGCGGCGGCCAGTTCCTGCTCCTGGTCCACGTCCACCTTGGCCAGGCGGAACGCGCCGTGGTAGTCGGCCGCCAGCTTCTCCAGCACCGGGCCCAGGGTCTTGCACGGCCCGCACCAGGTCGCCCAGAAATCCACCAGCACCGGGGTGTCGATCGAGGCGCGGATCACCGTGTCCTCGAAGGTGGCGGCGGTGGCATCGAACACGTGCGGCTGGAGTGCGTCGGTCATGGCGTGCGGGCGTGGGCGAGGGCGGGGTCACGCTAGCATGGGGGCATGAAGCATCCGTTCAAGCTCGCGTTGCTGTCCGCATCGGCGTTCGCGCTGGCGCTGCTGCTGGCCACCGCCGGGGTGCCGGAGTACGCGCACAGCCTGCATCCGGTATCGCTGCGCGGCGCCGCGGGGTTGCCGTGGGCGATGGCCTACAACGCGCTGGCGTTCGTGCTGCCGGGGCTGCTGCTGGCCTGGGCCGGGCACCTGCTGCGCGGCGCGCTGGGCGATGCCGGCTGGGCGGCGCGGATCGGCATCGTGCTGGCGCAGGGATCGGCGCTGGCCTTTGCCGCGCAGGGCCTGCTGCCGCTGGATCCGGCCGACAGCGACGCCGCCGCCAGCCGCCTGCATGCGCTGGCGTGGATGCTGTGGTGGATCGCGTTCGTGCCGGCGGCGCTGCTGCTGGCGGCGGGTGCGCGGCGCGGCGCGGGGTTCGCCCTGGCGTGCGCGTTGGCCGCGCTGCTGGTCCCGCTGCTGGCGGCGCTGGCACCGATCGGGGCCTGGGTCGGGCTGGCCCAGCGGCTGGCGTTCGCGCTGTGGTTCGGCTGGTGGCTGCTGGCGGCGCGCGCGCTGGCTAGCCGTGTTTCAGCTTCAGTCCCAGGATCGTTGCCGACAGCACGAAGGTGACCACGTTCGACAGGATCATCGGCCACGAGCCGAGGTACAGCCCGTAGCCGAACCAGCAGGCGATGCCGAAGGTGAACACCATGTACATCGAGCGCGAGATGCCGGAGGTGTCGCGGGTGCGGATGGTCTTGATGGCCTGCGGCACGAAGGCGAGCGTGGTGCACAGCGCGGCCAGGTAGCCCATCCACTCCAGGTTCATCGCGCGGGCTCCCGCACCACCACGCCGTCCTTCATCACGAAGTCCACCTTCATCACGTTGGCGATGTCGGCCAGCGGGTCGCCCGGCATGGCGATGATGTCGGCGCGCTTGCCGGCCTCGACCACGCCCTGGTCGTCCACGCCCAGCACGGTGGCCGCATGCACGGTGGCGGACTGCAGCGCATAGGCCGCGGGGATGCCGGCCTCGACCATGTACAGGAACTCGCGCGCGTTCTCGCCGTGCGGACCCACGCCCATGTCGGTGCCGAACGCGATCCTGACCCCGCCGCGGTGGGCGCGGCCGGCGGTGGCCTGGATCTGCGCGCCGATCCGCGCCGCCTTGGGCCGCACGATCTCCGGGAAGTAGCCGTCGATCTTCGCCTTGTCGGCCACGAAGCGGCCGGCGGAGATGGTGGGCACGTACCAGGTGCCGTGCTGGCGCATCAGGCGCATGACCTCGTCGGTCATCTCGGTGCCGTGCTCGATGCTGGTCACCCCCGCCTGCACCGCGCGCTTCATGCCCTCGGCGCCGTGCGCGTGCGCGGCCACGCTGTAGCCGTAGTCGCGCGCGGTATCGACCACCGCCTTGATCTCGTCCACCGTGAACTGCGGCGCATCGGCCGACTTCGCGTAGCTCAGCACGCCACCGGTGGCGGTGATCTTGATCACGTCGCTGCCGTCCTTGTAGCGCTGGCGCACGGCCTGGCGGGCGTCGTCGACGGAATTGATCACGCCCTCGGTGGGGCCGGGCGGGCCCAGCAGGTGCGAGATCATGCTGTTGTAGCCGTTGGACGGGTCGGCGTGGCCGCCGGTGGTGGCGATGGACTTGCCGGCGGCGAAGATGCGCGGGCCGCGCACCATGCCCTGGTTGATCGCGTCGCGCAGGTGCGGGGTGACTTCGCCGCCCAGGTCGCGGACGCTGGTGAAGCCGGCCATCAGGGTCTTCTCGGCGTAGCCCACGCTGCGGAAGGCGAAGTCCACGGGATCCAGCCGGAAACCCTCGGAATAGCTCTGCGGGCTGGACTGCTGGCCCATGTGCACGTGCAGGTCGGTCCAGCCGGGCATGCAGGTGCGGTCGGTCAGGTCGATCGCGGTCGCGTTGGCCGGCGCTTCCACGCGTCCGGCCAGCACCTCGGCCACCTTGCCGGCGCGGACCACCACGGTATGCGCGCCGAGCAGCTTGCCGCTGCGGCTGTCGAACAGGCGGCCGCACTGCAGGGCGGCATCCGCCGCGAAGGCGGGCAGGGCGAACGAGGTCAGGATGGCGACGGCGAGCAGGCGTTGGCGCATGGCGGTTCCCCCGGGATGTGGGCGGAGTGTGCCATGCGCGTTGGGGGTCGGCTTCGTGCGGCTTCGGTCGGTGGAAGGGGCATGCTGCTCTCCGCTCGATCGGGACAGGATGTCCCGATCGAGCGAAAAGCGACCCTCCCCTCACCACGGCCGGGCCACCCGGAGCGGGTTCCCCCGCATGGCAGCCATTGGTGCGCTGCGGTAGGCTGTCCGGCCCGGTTCCCCTGCGCGTTCGCGCCTTCCCCCGTGTCCGACACCGCCGCCCAGTACGACCCGTCCGCCGTCGAAGCCGCCGCCCAGGCGTACTGGGACCGCACGCGCGCCTTCGAGGTCACCGAGGACAGCAGCAAGCCGAAGTACTACTGCCTGTCGATGCTGCCGTACCCGTCCGGCGCGCTGCACGTGGGCCACGTGCGCAACTACACCATCGGCGACGTGATCAGCCGCCACAAGCGCATGACCGGGCACAACGTGCTGCAGCCGATGGGCTGGGACGCGTTCGGCCTGCCGGCCGAGAACGCCGCGATCCGGAACAAGACCGCGCCGGCGAAGTGGACCTACGCCAACATCGAGCACATGCGCGCGCAGCTGAAGTCGCTGGGCTACGCGATCGACTGGCGCCGCGAGTTCGCCACCTGCAAGCCGGACTACTACGTGCACGAGCAGCGCATGTTCGTGCGCCTGCTGAAGAAGGGCGTGGCCTACCGCAGGAACAGCGTGGTGAACTGGGACCCGGTGGACCAGACCGTGCTGGCCAACGAGCAGGTGATCGACGGCCGCGGCTGGCGCACCGGCGCGCTGGTGGAGAAGCGCGAGATCCCGCAGTGGTTCCTGCGCATCACCGGCTACGCGCAGGAACTGCTGGACGAGCTGGAGCGCCTGCCGGGCTGGCCGGACTCGGTCAAGACCATGCAGCGCAACTGGATCGGCCGCAGCGAGGGCCTGGAGATCCGCTTCAGGGTGGATGGCGAGGCGGAACCGCTCACCGTGTTCACCACCCGCCCGGACACCCTGATGGGCGCGACCTTCCTCAGCATCGCCGGCGAGCATCCGCTGGCGCTCAAGGCCGCGGCGGGCAATCCGGAGCTGGCCGCGTTCCTGGCCGAACTCAGGCAGGGCGGCGTGTCCGAGGCCGAGCTGGAGACCCAGGAAAAACGCGGCATGGCCACCGGCCTGTGGGCGATCCACCCGGTGACCGGCGAGGACCTGCCGATCTACGTCGCCAACTTCGTGCTGATGAACTACGGCACCGGCGCGGTGATGGCGGTGCCCGCGCACGACACGCGCGACTGGGAATTCGCCAAGGCGCACGGCTTGCCGGTCAAGCCGGTGATCGTGGATGCGGCCACCCGCGACGCGCTCCAGGAAATGGCCTCGCACCTGCAGCACCACGACGACCCGATGGCGGTCGCGCTGGGCCAGCACGCGCCGGTGGACGTGGTGGAGATCGACGCCGCGGTGGCGGTGGTGCGCGAGTACATGCGCCGCATCGAGGAGGAGGGCGCGCAGACCGAGCGCGGCTGGCTGGTCGATTCCGGCGAGTACAGCGGGCTGGATTCGCAGGCCGCCTTCGATGCCCTGGCCGCCCGCTTCGAGGCCGACGGCAGCGGCGCGCGCCGGGTCAACTTCCGCCTGCGCGACTGGGGCGTGAGCCGCCAGCGCTACTGGGGCTGCCCGATCCCGGTCATCCACTGCGCGGCCTGCGGCGCGGTGCCGGTGCCGGAAGACCAGCTGCCGGTGCTGCTGCCGGAGGACGTGGCCGACGCGTTCGCCGCCGGCAACGTGCATTCGCCGATCAAGTCGGACCCGGAGTGGCGCCGGACCACCTGCCCGCAGTGCGGGGGCGCGGCCGAGCGCGAGACCGACACCTTCGACACCTTCATGGAGTCCAGCTGGTACTACGCGCGCTACACCAGCCCGGGCGCGGCGGACATGGTCGATGCCCGCGCCAACTACTGGCTGCCGGTGGACCAGTACATCGGCGGGATCGAGCACGCGATCCTGCACCTGATGTACTTCCGCTTCTACCACAAGCTGCTGCGCGACGCGGGGCTGGTGGACTGCGACGAGCCGGCCACCCGCCTGCTGACCCAGGGCATGGTAGTCGCCGACACCTACTACCGCGAGGACGCGCACGGCGCGCGCGAATGGATCAACCCCGCCGACGTGCAGCTGCTGCACGACGAGCGCATGCGCGTGTCCGGGGCGACGTCGCTGCTCGACGGCCTGCCCGTGATGATCGGCGGCACCGAGAAGATGTCCAAGTCGAAGAACAACGGCGTGGACCCGCAGGTCCTGGTGGACAAGTACGGCGCGGATACCGTGCGCCTGTTCTCGATGTTCGCCGCGCCGCCGGACCAGTCGCTGGAGTGGAACGAATCCGGCGTGGAGGGCATGGCCCGCTTCCTGCGGCGCCTGTGGCGGGAGGTGCACGCGCATGTCGCCCAACCCGACCATCCCGAGGTGGATCCGCGCGCGCTGGACGCCGCCCAGAAGGCGCTGCGCCGCCAGGTGCACGAGACCATCGCCAAGGTCGGCGACGACTACGGCCGCCGGCACAGCTTCAACACCGCCATCGCCGCGCTGATGGAGCTGCTGAACGCGCTGGGCAGGTTCACCGACATGTCGGACCAGGGCCGCGCGGTGCGGCACGAGGCGTTCGAGGCCATCGTGCTCCTGCTCAACCCGATCACCCCGCATGCCAGCCATGCGTTGTGGCAGGCGCTGGGCCACCCGGAGACGCTGCTGGAGGACATCGCCTTCCCGCGGGCCGATCCGGCCGCGCTGGTGCGCGACGCACTGACCCTGGCGGTGCAGGTCAACGGCAAGCTGCGCGGCACCATCGAGGTCGCCGCGGATGCCCCCCGCGAGGCGGTGGAGGCCGCGGCGCTGGCGGCGCCGTCGGTGGCCGTGCACCTGGCCGGCCAGGCGCCGAAGAAGGTGATCGTGGTGCCCGGCAAGATCGTCAACATCGTGGTGTGAGCGCTGCCCCCGGCAAGCGCCGCGCACTCCCTTTTCGCCTAGACTGCCGCCCATGACCTTCCGCCTGCCTGCCTTCGTCCTCGCCGCCGTCCTGCTGACCGGCTGCGGCTTCCAGTTGCGCAATGCGCTGACCCTGCCGCAGGACCTGGGCCCGGTCCGCGTCGTGGCCACCGATCCCTACAGCGTGCTGGCCGAGTCCCTGGCCGATGGCCTGCAGCGCGCGGGCGCGCAGGCCGCGCCCGCGGACGCGGCGACGCCGGCGGCCACGCTGCAGGTGCTGTCCGAGCAGTGGGCGGATACGCCGATCAGCCACGACGAGTTCGGGCGCGCGCAGGAGTTCACCCTGCGCTACGCGGTGGTGTTCGCCATGCGCCGCGCGGACGACAGCGTGGTGGTGCCGCAGCAGGCGGTGGAACTGGCCCGCGACTACCTGGCGCCGGCGGTGGACTCGATCGGCAAGGCCAGCGAGCGCGAGCTGCTGGTGCGCGAACTGCGGCGCGACATGGTGGCGGCGATCCTGCGCCGCGTGGACGCGGCGTCCAAGCCGGTGGCCTCCGCGCAGTGACGGGACACCGGGCCAGGGTGAATCCTGCGCGGAAGGCATGCGGCCCTTGCGGGCCCGCCGGTCGCACGACGTCTCCCTGACCCCTGTCCAATCGATCCGATGGAACTGAGCGCCGACCGCATCGCCACGCAGCTGGCCGACGAGCCGCTGCGCCCGGTCTACCTCATCGCCGGTTCGGAACCGCTGCTGGTGCTGGAAGCCGCCGACGCGGTGCGCGCCGCCGCGCGCGCGCAGGGGATCGGCGAGCGCGAGGTATTCGACATGGAGGGCCGCGACGCGGACTGGGACGCGCTGGACGCCGCCATCCACGCGCCCAGCCTGTTCGCCAGCCGGCGCCTGGTGGAAGTGCGGCTGCCCACCGGCAAGCCGGGCATGGCGGGGGGCAAGCTGCTGGCCGCCTACTGCGCCGCGCCGCCGCCCGACGTGGTGCTGCTGGTCATCGCCGGCGAGTGGTCGCGCCAGCACGCCGGCAAGTGGAGCGAGGCGATCGCGCGCGCGGGGCACCTGGTGGTGGCCTGGCCGGTCAAGCCGCACGAACTGAACGCGTGGGTCGCGCAGCGCCTGCGCAGCCGCGGGGTCAAGGCAAGCCCCGACGCGGTGGCGCGGCTGGCGCAGCGGGTGGAAGGCAACCTGCTGGCCGCGGCCCAGGAAGTCGACAAGCTGGTGCTGCTGGCGGGGGCGGAGGGAGCCAGCGCGCCGCTGGACGCGCAGCGCATGGATGCGCTGGTGGCGGACTCCGCCCGCTTCGACGTGTTCCGGCTGGCGGACGCCGCGCTCAACGGCCACGCGCCGCAGGTCTCGCGCATGCTGGCCGGCCTGCGCGGGGAGGGCGAGGCCGTGCCCGCGCTGATGGGCATGCTGGTCAAGGAGCTGCAGACCGTGGCCGCGCTGGCGCGCGCGCGCAACTTCGCCGCCGAGTGCAAGGCGATGCGCATCTGGGACTCCAAGCAGGCCATGTACAAGCGCGCGCTGGCCAGGCACCCGGCGGAACGCTGGCAACGCTTCCTGGCCGAGGCCGGCCGCGTGGACCGCATCGCCAAGGGCCGCGGCCGGCCCGGCGAGGAGTCCGGCGACGCGTGGCTGCAGCTGGAACGGCTGCTGCTGGGCGTCGCCGAGCCTGCCGCGCTGCGCCTGCTGGTGCGGTGAGCGGCATGCGCCTGCGGGTCTGCTACGGCGGCACCTTCGACCCGGTGCACGACGGCCACGTGGCGGTGGCCCGCGCCGCGCGGGACGCGCTGGACGCCGAGGTGCACGTGCTGCCCGCGCACGACCCACCGCACAAGGGGGCGACCCGCGCCGACGCCGGCCAGCGCGCCGCGATGCTGCAGCTGGCCCTGGCCGGCGAGCCGCGCCTGCACGTCGACGTGCGCGAACTGCGGCGCAGCGGCCCCTCGTACACCGTGGACACCCTGGCCGAGCTGCGCGCGGAGCTCGGCCCGCGGGTGCCGTTGGCTTGGCTGGTGGGTGCCGATTCGCTGCGCCAGCTCCATACCTGGCACCGCTGGCGCGAACTGTTCGCGAGCGCCCACGTGGTGGCGGTGCAGCGCCCCGGCGCAGAGGTGGACGCCGCCAGCCTGCGCGCGGACGCGCCGCAGGTGCTGGAGGAGATCGGCGCGCGCTGGCTGCCGCCGCAGGCCCTGGCCGAGGCCGCGCACGGGGGCTTCGCGCTGCTGCCGCTGCCGGCGCTGCGCCCCGAATCCTCCACCGAACTGCGCCGCCGGATCGCCGCGGGCGAGCCCTGGCGCGACTGGGTGGCGCCGGCGGTGGCGGACTACATCGACCGCCACGGCCTGTACCGGCTCACGCCCCCTGAATGACGCGCGGCTATACTCCGCGCACCTCCATCGAGCGCCCGCCCTTGACCACGACCGCCCACGTCATCAAGACCAGCCTGCCCAATCCGCCGCCGCCGGTGGACGCCGTGCTCCGGACCGTGCATGCGGCGCTGGAGGAGCTCAAGGCCAGGGACACCACCGAGATCGACGTGCGCGGCAAGAGCAGCGTCTGCGACTACATGGTGGTGGCGTCGGGCACCTCCACCCGGCACGTGAAGTCGATCGCCGACGAGGTGGTGAAGTTCGCCAAGAAGCTCGATGTCATGCCGCTGGGCGTGGAAGGCGAGCGCGAGGCCGAATGGGTGCTGGTGGACCTGGGCGACGTGGTGGTGCACGTGATGCTGCCGCGCGTGCGCGAGTTCTACGCGCTGGAGCGCCTGTGGACCGTGGGCGACCAGCCGCCGGAGCATCTGCAGGCCGACGCGGCCGATCCCGGCCGCGCCTGATGCCTTGAAGGCCCGGCTGGTCGCGGTCGGGGAAGGCGCGCCCGCCTGGGTCGCGCAGGGGTTTTCCGAGTACCAGAAGCGCCTCTCGCACTGGCTGCCGCTGGAGCTGGCCGAAGTCGCCCCGGGCGTGCGCGGCAAGGGCCGCGCTACCGCCCGCGCGATGGCGGACGAGGGCGCGCGCGCACTCGCTGCACTGCCGAAGAACGCGCACGTCGTTGCCCTGGACGGACGCGGCCGGATGCATTCCTCCGAACAGCTGGCCGCCCGGCTCGAACACTGGCGCGGCCTGGGCCGCGACCTGGCCTTCCTGATCGGCGGACCCGAGGGGCATGCGCCCGACGTGTTGCAGCGCGCCGACGAGGCCTGGTCCCTGGGTCCGCTCACCCTGCCGCACATGCTGGTGCGCCTGGTGCTGGCGGAACAGCTGTACCGCGCGGCGGCGTTGCTGGCCAACCATCCCTACCACCGCGCCTGAGCGGGGGACAGCCCGCCGGGACGCCGACGCCCGCATCGCGATACGGGCGCCGGCGCTGGGCGGGTTCAGTTCCGCAGCGCGAACTCGATGGGCACCAGTCCCATCGCCTCCACCGCGCGCCCGTCGCGCATGGCCGGCTGGAAACTCCAGCGCCGCAATACCTGCGCACGCGCCGCGTTGTCCAGTTCGCGATGGCCGCTGCTGCGCGCGACGGACACCTCGATCGGTCGCCCGTCCACGCCGACCACCACGCGCAGCAGCACGGTTCCGGTGAGACCGTCGAGCATCGCGCTGCGTGGATACACCGGCGCGGGAGCCGTGCGATAGCGCAGCTGCACAGGAACGGGGTCGGCGGCCGGCGCGGCGATGGATGCCGCCGGCGCGACCGGTCCGGTCTCGGCCACGGCGCTGGCCAGGGGAAGGTCGACCGGGGAGGCCACCTGCACCGGCGCCACCGATGGCTGGGCGGGCACGCTGCGGCTGGGGGTGGGGCGGTGCGGCGTCGGTTGCGGCGGGGGCGGCAACGGGTCCGTGGTGACCGGCACGTCGACCGGGATGCGCTTGATCAGCACCACATCGGGGTTGTCCGGCTCCTCGGCCGGCGCGAGGATCGTATCGGGCAGTGTGAGCGGCATCATCAGCAGCCCCAGGGCCAACAGGTTGACCGCCAGCGTGCCGCTCAGTGTCACGATGCGGGTCGGGTCGAGGCGTGGGGCGGCGGCGGGCTTGAGCAGGGCGAAGCCGGCCGGGCGGGAAAGCGGGAGCGGGTGCGCGCGAACCATGGTCAACCTCCTGTCAGGGTGGTACCTCCATGCAACGGACGTGCGATGCGACCGGGGTTGCAACCCGGCGGATTGCACGACACCACGCTGCGCCGCTGCCGATCCAGCCCGCAAGCGCAGGCCGACGGTCGGCCGGTGTTGCCGGACCGATGGGAATGACTCGCGTTCGCTTGCGGCGCCCGCAGACGCCGACGCCCGCACGGGGCGGGCGTCGGTGGCGCAGGGCGTCGGGTCCGGGTCGTGCTCCAGCCCGCCATCCTCGGGGTCCGGGGGCGGCTCCACGCCCGGGATCTGCGCCTCGCCCTTGTCCTTCGGCTTGGGCTCGGCGTAGCCCGTGTTGCATTCGGGTTCCGGGCTCGCCGCAGGAACCTTGCCGCCGCCCGTCGACTGGCCGCCCACGTCAGCGCCCCAGCTCGAACACGACATCCAGGCTCACCGAAAGCGCGGTCTCGCCCGGCGACACCGCGGTCTCCTTCGACATCACGGCGTCGGCGGCCATCGCCCGCATCATCGGCATCGGGCGCGGGAAGCTGGCACCGCCTTCGCTGATGCTGACGATGCGGCGCACGCGCAGGCCCAGCGCGTCGGCGTACACCTGGGCGCGCGCCTGCGCCTTCTTCAGCGCCGCGGTGCGCGCCTCGTCGTAGGCCTCGTCCGGCTTGTCCACCTCGAAGGCGGGGCCGTTGATCTGGTTCGCGCCCTGGGCCACGAAGGCATCCAGCACGCGGCCGAGCTTCGACAGGTCGCGCACCTTGACGTTGACGGTGTTGCTGGCCTGGTAGCCGGTGATCGTGGGCGGCTGGTTCTCCGCGTAGCGGTACTGCGGGTTGAGGTTGATGCCGCTGGTCTGCACGTCGCGCTCGGCGATGCCGGCGGCGCGGATGGCGGACATGACCTTGTCCATCTGCGCGGCGTTGGCGCGCATCGCCGCGTTGGCGTCGGCGGCCTGGGTGACCACGCCGGTGGACACGGTGGCGACATCGGGCACGCGCTTGGCGCTGGCCTCGGCTGACACCGACAGCAGGGTGCCGTCGGCGCTCGCCAGCGGCATGGCGTGGGCAGTCTGGGCGTTGGCGGTCATGGCGCTCCCGAGGGTAAGGGTTCCGAGGCCAAGGGCCAGGGCGAGCATCAACGGACGCAGGGACATGGTGGACTCCGGTGCAGGTGAGTGAAGCGTGGGCGACGCCGGGTTGGCGCCGGGTGAATGCGGGGGGTGAACGCCCGGTGAGCCGGACCGGGGTCGCAGGTCGCGGGCTGGCGCGGGCTTCAGTCAGGCACGGTTAGACTCCCGGGCATGCTGCATCTCGCCTCGCGCTCGCCACGGCGCGCCGAACTGCTGGGCCTGCTCGGCCTCGAGTTCGGCGTGATCGACCTCGACCTGCCCGAATCGCGGGGGGCCTCCGAGCCCGCCCACGAGTACGTGCGCCGGGTCGCGCGGGAGAAGGCGGGCGCCGGGCTGCTGGAGGTCGTCGCGGTCCCGGGCGCCGTGGTGCTGGGCGCCGATACCGAGGTGATCCTGGATGGACGGGTGTTCGGCAAGCCCGCGGGCGAGGCCGATGCCGCCGCGATGCTGCGCGCGCTGTCCGGGCGCACGCACGAGGTGGTGACCGCGGTTTCGGTGGTGTCCGCGGGGCGCGAGGCGCAGGCCGTGTCCAGTTCGCAGGTGCGGGTGGCGGCCCTGTCGGACGCCGACATCGCCGCCTATCTCGCCTGCGGAGAGTGGCGCGGCAAGGCCGGCGCCTATGCGATCCAGGGTCGCTTCCAGGCCTATGTGGAGCACCTGTCCGGCAGCCACAGCGGGGTGATGGGCCTGCCGCTGTGCGAGACCGCGCGCCTGCTGCGCCAGTTCGGCCTGCCGGCATGAGCGAGGAACTGCTGGTCAACGTGACCCCGCGCGAAACCCGCGTGGCGGTGGTCGAGAACGGCATGTTGCAGGAGCTCCACATCGAGCGCGGCAGCCAGCGCGGCGTGGTCGGCAACATCTACAAGGGCAAGGTGCAGCGGGTGATGCCGGGCATGCAGGCGGCCTTCGTGGACATCGGCCTGGAACGCGCGGCCTTCCTGCACGCCAACGACATCTTCCGCGGCGCGCAACTGGATGCCGGCGATGGCGAGGACGCGCCTGCCCCGGCGCCGCTGCAGGCCACGGTCCCGATCACCGAGCTGCTGCGCGATGGCGCCGAGATCGTGGTGCAGGTGGTCAAGGACCCGATCGGCAGCAAGGGTGCGCGCCTGACCACCCAGATCAGCATTCCCTCGCGCTACATGGTGCTGCTGCCGCGCTCGCGGGTGCTGGGCATCTCCGCGCGGATCGAGGACGAGGACGAGCGCGCGCGCCTCAAGGCGCTGATCACCGGACTGGCGCCGCCGGGCGGGCCGTTCGGGTACATCGTGCGCACCAACGCGGAAGGCCAGCCGGCCGAGGCCCTGGCCGAGGACGTGGCCTACCTGGGCAGGGCCTGGGCGCTGGTCGAGGAAAATTCCGCCAGGGCGAAGGTCGGCAGCTGCGTGTACGAGGACCTCAGCCTGCCGCTGCGCGCGGTGCGCGACCTGATCCGCCGCGACGTGGAGAAGGTCAAGGTGGACTCGCGCGAGACCTTCGAGCGCCTGCGCGGATTCGCGGCGCAGTACATGCCGTCGACCAGCCAGCCGGGCCTGGCGGAGAAGATCGAGCATTACGCGGGCGCGCGCCCGATCTTCGACCTGTACGGCGTGGAGGACGAGATCCAGCGCGCGCTGGAGAAGGAAGTGCCGCTGAAGTCGGGCGGCTACCTGGTGATCGACCAGACCGAGGCGATGACCACCGTCGACGTCAACACCGGCAGCTTCCTCGGCCAGCGCAACCTGGAGGAAACGGTCTACCGCACCAACTTGGAGGCCGCGCAGGCGGTGGCGCGCCAGCTGCGCCTGCGCAACCTGGGCGGGATCATCATCATCGACTTCATCGACATGGTGGACGCCGAGCACCGCCGCCAGGTGCTGCGCACGCTGGAGAAGTCGCTGGCGCGCGACCACGCCCGCACCACGGTCTACGACTTCTCGCCGCTGGGCCTGGTGGAGATGACCCGCAAGCGCACCGTGGAGTCGCTGCAGCGCCAGCTGAGCGAGCCCTGCCACGAATGCGGCGGGCGCGGCACGGTGAAGACGGCCGAGACGGTGACCTACGAGGTGTTCCGCGAGATCGTGCGCGCGGTGCGCCAGTTCGACGCGGCGCGCCTGCTGGTGATCGCCTCGCCCAAGGTGGTGGCGCGCATCACCGAGGAGGAATCCAGCGCGGTGGCGGAACTCGAGGAGTTCCTCGGCAAATCGATCCGCTTCCAGGCGGACGCGCAGTACCTGCAGGAGCAGTTCGATGTCGTGCTGCTTTGACGCGCGCCGCGCAGCAGTGCCGGCTGCCCGGGGGCGGCGGGGGGTGGTCGCCGAGCGGGCCATGGATGGCCTGCGCCCGCGAGATCAGTCCTGGACGACTGGACCGAGCGGCGGCGACCACCCCCCGCAGCGGACGCCTCGGCTCTACGCAAGATGACCACCCCCATCCGCAGGCGCTGGCGCCTTGCCCGGCGCGGCACGTTCTACCTGGCCGCGGCGCTGCTGGTGCTGATGGCGCTGGGCAACGCGGTCGGCAGCCAGCTGCTGCCGCTGGTCGAGCGCAACCCGGAGGCGATCGCGCGCTGGCTCACCGTGCGCGCGCAGCGGCCGGTGGCGTTCGACGCCGTGCGCACCCAATGGACGCGGCGCGGGCCCTTGCTGCAACTGGACAACCTGCGCGTGGGCGCGGGCGCGGACGCCGTGCGCATCGGCGATGCCGAGATGCTGGTGGCGCAGTACGCCGGGTTGCTGCCGCGCCGCTCGTTCACCGAGCTGCGCGTGCGCGGCCTGGACCTGACCCTGGAGCGGGACCCCAGCGGGCGCTGGGCGGTACGCGGCCTGCCCGGCCAGGAGCGCGCCGGCGGCGATCCGTTCGCGGTGCTGGAGCGCCTGGGGGAATTGCAGGTATCCGATGCGCGCCTGCGCGTGCATGCGCCGGAACTCGGCATCGACCATGCGCTGCCGCGGGTGGACGTGCGGCTGCGGGTGCAGGGCGACCGGCTGCGCGCCGGCGCCAGGGCGTGGATGCGCAGTGGCGGCAGCCCGCTGGACGCGGCCCTGGATTTCGACCGGCGCAGTGGCGACGGGCGCGTGCACGCCGCCGGCAGCGCGCTGGAGCTGGCCGATTTCGCGGACCTGCAGGTTGCCGGCGTGGCACCCGCGGCCGGCAGCGGGCGCCTGCGTGCATGGGCACAGTTGCAGCAGCATCGGGTGGTGCGCGTGCGCGCCGAGGGTGCGCTGCGGGACGTGGCCCTGCGCGCGCGCGCGGGGACCGATCCGGTGCTGGCGTTGGGGGCGGTCGAGCTGGACGCGCGCTGGACCGGCAGCCTGCGCCAGTGGCGGGCCGATGCGTTGCGGCTGCGGGTGGGCGGCGAGGCGGATCGGCAGGTGCTGGACGGTCTGGCGATGGCCGGCGGCGCGCAGCTCGGCCTGCGGGCGGAGCGGATCGATGCCGGCCCGCTGCTGGCGGTGATGGCCTTGGCCGACGGCGTGCCCGAGCGGCTGCGCCAGTGGCTCCGCCAGACCGCGCCGGGGGCGGTCCTGGAAGACGTGGCCGTGCACGGCACCCGCGGCGGGGCGCTGCAGGCCAGCGCGACCGTGCGCGGCCTGCATTTCGGCGCGGTGGGCACGGCGCCCGGCATGCGCGGCGTGTCCGGTCGATTGCAGGGCGATGCGCGCGGGCTGCGGCTGCAATTCGATCCGGAAGCCCGCGTGGTGTTCGACTGGCCGGCGGGCTTCGGCACGCCGCTGCCGATGACCCTGGCCGGTGAAGCCGTGCTGGCGCGCGACGCCGATGGCTGGAGCGTGCGCACCCCCGGCCTTGCGATCCACGGCGACGCGCTGCGGCTGCGCGCGCGGGGAGGCCTCGGTTTCCAGGGCGACGGCAGCCGCCCGCGCCTGGACCTCGCCACCGACATCGACGACCTGCCGATGGCCGGCGCCCGCCGCTTCTGGGTCCGCCACCTGATGCCCAAGGCCACAATCGACTGGCTGGACATGGCGCTGCAGGGCGGGCAGCTGCGCGGCCTGCACGCGGTGGTGGCCGGCGACCTGGACGACTGGCCGTTCCGCGACGAGGACGGGCGCGCAGGCGCCGGGGTGTTCCTGGCGCAGGCGCGGATCGAGCAGGGCGTGCTGAAATTCCACCGCGACTGGCCGGCCGCCGAGGCGGTGGACGCCGAGGTCCGCTTCAAGGCCGACGGCCTGACCGTGCAGGGGCGCGGCCGGATCGCCGGCGTTCCCGTGGGCGCGATCAGCGGCGGCATCCCCCACTTCAGGCGCGCGGAACTGTCGCTGCAGGCGCAGGCCGCCGGCGACGCGCGGGATTTCCTGGCCCTGCTCCGGCAAAGCCCGCTGCACGCCCAGTACCGCGACACCCTGGACAACCTGGGCGCGGCCGGCCCGGCCTCCGCGGAGCTGGCGCTGGCGTTGCCCCTGCACCGGCAGCAGCCGCCCGCGCGGCGCCTGCAGGGTCGGGTGGAGCTGGCCGGGGCCAGCCTGCGCGAGGAGCGCTGGAAGCTGGCGTTCGACCGGGTGCGCGGCAGTGCGCGCTTCGACCAGGACGGCTTCGCCGCCGAGGGCCTGCAGGTCCTGCACGAGGGCGCCCCCGGCACCCTTGCGCTGCGCTCCGGGCCGCACGTGCGCGAGGCGGGTCAGGTCTTCGAAGCCGAGCTGCAGGCGGTGGCCGACATCGATCGGCTGCTGGACAAGGCCGGCAGCCTGGACTGGCTGAAGCCGCACGTGCAGGGGCGTTCCGAGTGGACGGTGGCGGTCGCGGTGCCACGCGGCGCGGGCCGCGCGGCGGCACCCACGCGCCTGCAGTTGCGCTCGCGGCTGGTGGGCACCGCGATCTCGCTGCCGGAACCCGTGCGCAAGCCCGCCGGGCAGCCCCTGGCGGCGACCGTGGACGTGCGCGTGCCGATCGAACGCGGCGAGGTGGACGTCCGCCTGGACGGCCTGCTGGCCGTGCGCAGCCGCAGCGACGGCCGGCAGACCGGGGTGCAGGTGCAGTTCGGCGGCGGCCCGGCCCCGGCACCGCCGGCGAGCGGGCTGGTGGTGGGCGGGCGGGTCGCGCGGCTGGACGCGCTGGAGTGGATCCCGGTGGCGATGGGCGGCGATGGCGAGGGCGAAGGCACCGTCCCGCTGCGCCGGATCGACGTGCAGGCCGCGCAGCTGCACGCGCTGGGCAGCCGGTTCGCGGACGCGCGGCTGGTGGTGGTGCCGGCCGCGCGCGGCACCGCGGTGCAGGTCCAGGCGCCCGGGATCGCCGGTTCCTTGTTGGTGCCGGAGCAGGACGGGGCGACCGTGGCCGGTCGCTTCGAGCGCCTGCACTGGGCCCTGCCG
>CBFGMM010000031.1:0-17909 GCA_965649855.1 uncultured Thermomonas sp.
GTCAGCCCGTCGCCTTTTGTGCCGCAGGCACGACCCGCAACAGGTCATCGCCAGGTCTTCATCCAAAACCCCGCTTCGAATGAGGCGGGGTTTTTCTTTGCGCAAGGCCCGAGGTGTCCCACATTATCGCCCCGGTGTTCGGCCGGCCTCCGCCTAGAGGACCAGCGGTGGCTCCCCGCCCACGATCACCACGTCGGCTGGCCGGCGCGCGAACAGGCCGACACTCACCACGCCGGGGATCTGGTTGAGCTGCTGCTCCAGGCCGACCGGATCCACGATCGAGAGTCCGTGCACGTCGAGGATGAGGTTGCCGTTGTCCGTCACCGTTCCGTCCCGCCAGACCGGCTGTCCGCCGGTCATGCGGAGGATCTCGCGCGCCACCAGGCTGCGTGCCATCGGGATCACCTCGACCGGAAGGGGAAAGCGACCCAGCACCGGTACGCGCTTGGCGGGATCGATGATGCACACGAAGCGCTGGCTGGCCTCCGCGATGATCTTCTCGCGGGTGAGCGCCGCGCCGCCGCCCTTGATCAGCCGCTTGTGCGGATCGCATTCGTCGGCACCGTCCACGTACAGCGCGAGCGGCCCTGCGGCGTTGAGGTCGACCACCTCGATGCCGAGCGACCTGAGGCGGGCGGTGCTCTGCTCCGAACTGGACACGGCGCCGGCGATGCGGTCGCGCCATGCGCCAAGGGCATCGATGAAGTAGGCAACGGTGGAGCCGGTTCCGACGCCGACGACCATGCCGTCCTCGAGATAGTCGATCGCCTTTTCGGCGGCGCGTTGCTTGGCGTCTGACATGCGTGCTCCTGCAGGGTGCACTACGGATTCATTCGAGAGAAAGGAGCAGCTTCCACTGCGCGGCGGTGACCGGGAACACGGACAGGCGGCTGCCCCTCGCCGTGAGCGCGAAGCCTTCCCCGAGTTCGTCCGTGTAGCCGCGGATCTCCTGCAACGGGATCAACCGCTCGAGCCTGCGCTCGAAGGCGACGTCGACCAGGAACCAGCGCGGCTGTTCGCGGGTGGCCTTTGCATCGAAGTACTTGGACTTCCGGTCGAACTGGGTTTCGTCCGGATAGGCGGCACTGGCCACGCGGGCCAGCCCGGCGATGCCAGGGACCGCGCAATTGGAGTGGTAGATCATGACGCCGTCGCCGACGCGCATCCCGTCGCGCATGAAGTTGCGCGCCTGGTAGTTGCGCACGCCGGTCCACGGCTCGGTGCCGACCCGTTCCAGGTCGTCGATGCCGAACGCATCCGGCTCCGATTTCATCATCCAGTAGCGCTTGGGCTTGCTCATGGGCGGCGTTCAAGCAGGGGGGCGGAGATAGGTGGCCTGTTCGCTGCACACGGCGTCGAGCGGCACGTCCCAGGCGGCGGTCGGGATCGCCGCGACGCGTTGCGCCTCGAAGCCCGCGCCGACCACCCAGGGCGGCGCCGGATCCGCCAGGCGCATGGCCAGCGTGCGATCGTACCAGCCGCCCCCCATGCCCAGGCGTTGGCATCGCCGGTCGAAGCCCACCAGTGGCACCACCAGCAACGCCATGTCGGCGGCCGGCAACGCGGCATCGGGGTCGACCGCGGGTTCCGGGATGCCGTAGCGGTTGGTCGCCAGGGGATCGCCCGCGCGCCACGGCGCGAAGCGCAAGTCGCCGTCGTCGTGCAGCACCGGCAGGCAATAGCGCAGCGCCTGCGGTAGCCGGACCTGGAACGCGTGCAGGGCGATTTCCCCGTCCAGCGCCCAGTACCCGGCCACATACCCCTGCGCCGGCAGGAAGGGCAGCGCAAGCAGGCGGTCGGCCAGGGCGTCGGCGGCGGCGATGCGGGCGGCGGCCGGCAGCGCGCGGCGACGTTCGCGAAGTTCGCGGCGCAGCGCCGCGCGGTCGGGGATCGGACTCACGCGCTGGGATGGGCCGGGCCGCAGGAGAAATGTCTCCGCCGTGGCGATGCGTGCGAAACGACCTTGAACCCGGGGTTCAAGTGGGAACGCGTGGCGGCCTTCGGGCTTCCCGCTCGGGGCGGACTTGCACTCCCGGCTACCAATGCGCCCCCATGGTCGTCATTAAGGGACAAGGCGAATGTTGCGCACGCCGTCGCACACAGCAGAGGACGCGGCCAGTATAGCGCGCGCGCATGCGATGCAATGGCCGCCGGTCGGTCGGCGATGCGCGCGATTCAGCGTGCATCGCACGTCCTCCTCACGCGCCGGGTGGCAACAGCGTGTCGAGCCTGCGGTTCGCCTGGTCCAGCAACGCGAAGGCCTCCTCGCCCGCGCCTGCGCCGGCGCCGCGCTGCTGCAGCTCGTGGGCGAGGTTGAGCGCGGTGAGCACGGCCAGGCGGTCCAGCGCGACCATCTTGTTGCTGCCGCGCAACTCGCGCATGCGCGCATCCAGCATGCGTGCGGCGGCGGTGAGGCTGGCGCGTTCGTCCTCGCTCACGCCAACCGTGTACTCGCGGTCGAGGATGCGGACGTTGACGGGTTCGCTGCGACCGGGTTCGCGCGTGCTCACGTGTGCTGCTCCAGCGACTTCAACCGGCTGATCATCGCTTCCACGCGGCTGCGCGCCTGTTCCTGCTTGGCCAGCAACTGGGAGCGCTCGCCCGCCATCTGTTCGTACTGCTGGCGCAGGCTGCGGTTCTCGTCCTGCACGCGCTGCACATGCGCGGCGAGCGCATCGATGCGCCCCAGCAGGGCGCGCAGCTCCGCGGTCAGGTCACGGGTGTCCATGGCCCATGATGGGCTTGCCGGAGCGGGGGGGTCAAGGCGCGGCGACGCCGGCGCCCGACGCCGGGGTGCCGCCGCCCGCGGCCCAGTCGCGCATGAACCGCAGGCAGTCCTGCGCCGGCATCGGGGGCGCCAGCCAGTAGCCCTGCACCACGTCGCAGCGATGCTGGCGCAGGAAGGCCAGCTGTTCCGGGCTCTCCACGCCCTCCGCCACCACCCCCAGCCCGAGCGAATGCGCCATCGCGATCACCGTGGTGGTGATCGCCGCGTCCTCGCCGTCGCCGGAGCGGCCCAGGTCGTCGATGAACGCCTTGTCGATCTTGAGCGTGGTGATCGGCAGGCGGCGCAGGTAGGCCAGCGACGAGTACCCGGTGCCGAAGTCGTCCACCGCGATCGAGACGCCGATCCGGCGGAACGTCTGCAGGCGCTCGGCGGCGAGGTCCGCATTGGCCATCAGCACGCTTTCGGTGAGTTCCAGCTCGAGGCGGCGCGGATCGATCCCGGTCTCGCCCAGGATGCGCCCCACGGTCTGCGGCAGGTCGCTGCGCAGCAACTGGACGGCGGACACGTTCACCCCCATCCCCACGCCCTCCAGCCCGGCGCGGTCCCAGTCCGCCAGGGTCCGGCAGGCCTCGCCCAGCACCCATTCGCCGATGCCGAGGATGGTGCCGCTCTCCTCGGCCAGGGGGACGAACTGGGTGGGCGGCACGTCGCCGAACTCGCTGCTGCGCCAGCGCAGCAGCGCCTCCACCCGGGCGATGCGGCCGTCCGCCAGCGACAGTTGCGGCTGGAAAACCAGGCTCAGCTCGTCGCGCTCCACCACGCGCCGCAGGCCGGCGACCATGCCGGCGCGCCGGCGCGACTGGCTGTCCATCGCATCGGTGTAGCGCAGGTAGGTGCGCCGCCCGGCCGCCTTGGCCTGGTACATCGCGGTGTCGGCGTGCTTGAGCATGTCGGTGGGGACCTGCGCATGGTCCGGGTACACGCTGATGCCGATCGACGGGGTCAGCACGATCTCCTGCCGGTCGTCCAGCAGGAGGGGGGCGTCGAAGGCCTCGATCACGCGCTGCGCGCAGGCGTCCGCTTCGGCCGGATCGTGCAGGTCCTCCAGCAGCGCGGTGAACTCGTCGCCCCCGATCCGCGCCACGGTGTGCTGGGCGCCCACGGCCTCCTGCAGCCGCTGCGCCGCCAGCCGCAGGATCCGGTCGCCGGTGGCGTGGCCCAGCGAATCGTTGACGTCCTTGAAACGGTCGAGGTCGAGGAACAGCAGCGCCATGCGGGTGCCCTGGCGGCGCGCGCGGACGATGGCGCGCGAGAGGCGCTCGGACAGCAGTGTCCTGTTGGGGAGGTTGGTGAGGGTGTCGTAATTGGCCAGGTAGCGCAGCTCGCCCTCGATCCGCCGGCGGTCGGTGATGTCGGTCGCCACCAGCACGTACAGGCGGCGATGGCTGCCGGGTTCGGCGATGGCATTGGTCTGCATCGCACACAGGAACTCGCGGCCGTCCTTGCGCTTCTGCCACATTTCCCCCGCCCAGTGGCCGTGCTCGCGCGCCGCCTGCCGCGCCTGCTCGTAGAAGGCGGCATCGTGCTGGCTGCTGTTGAGCAGGCCGCCGTCGCGCCCGACCACCTCGTCCTGCGCATACCCGCTGACCCGGGTGAAGGCGGGGTTGACGCTGACGAAACGGAAATCGTCGTCGATCACCGCCACCGGCTCGGCCATGTGCTGCATCACCTCGTTGGCGATCCGGCGCTGGCGTTCCTTGTGGTGGATGGACGTGACATTGCGCGCCGTTCCGGCGATCCGGGTGATCCGGCCGTCGCCATCGCGCGCCACGGCGCGGCCGCGCGCGCGCATCCATTGCCAGGCGCCGGACTCGTCCAGGATCCGGTGCTCGGACAGGAAGATCGGCGACTTGCCGCCCAGGTAATCGCGCAGCCGGTGCAGGACCAGGGACAGGTCGTCGGGGTGGATGCGGTGGTCCTGCTGCAGGTCCTGCCGGATCACCAGGTGGTCGCTGCGGTCCGGCTCCACCCGGGTGCGCTCGAGTTCGCGCCGGTCCAGGTCGTATTGCCAGTACTGCTCGCCGGACGCCCACAGCGCCAGGCGCAGCTTCGCCTCGCGCTCGCGCAGCTCGCGCATGTGCTCGCGTTGCTCGCGCGCGCGGCGGCGCTGCGCGGCGGCCACGATGCCCGCCAGGGCGAGCAGCAGCAGCGCGATGAGCAGGGCCATGTAGTGCGACGCCGGCAGCTCGCCGATCCCGGCCAGCATGCCGAGGCGCGGCGACACGCCGCTGGGCACTGACGGTGAGGCGTTCGCGGCATGCGGCATCCCGGGAGTGTAGGCACGCGCGGTCGCGCCCAACAAGCATCGCGCGGCGGGCGGTTGCTACACTTGCGGGCCGCACCGAGGGCCAGGGCTTGAGCGAGATCACACTGCCGGATTGGGACGAGGTGGAGGCCACGGCGAACGCGCTGGGCCTCGCCAGCACGCCGGCGGAACTGCACGGCGGCCTGTGCGGCTGGCTGGCCGCGGGCGGTGCGGATACCCGGGAGTGGCCGGCGCGGGTGCTGGCGGACGACGACCTGCCCGCGCCCGCCCCCGACGACGCGCTGGATCGCCTGCGCGGCGCCAGCGCCTCGCAGCTGGGGGACGCCAGTTTCGGCTTCGAGTTGCTGCTGCCGGGGGGCGAGGGGCAGGTGGCCGAGCGGGCCGCCGCGATGTTCGACTGGTGCCGGGCGTTCCTGGGCGGCTTCGGGCTGGCGGTGGGCGACAAGCCGCTGTCCCCGGAAGGCGAGGAAGCGCTCGGCGACATCGGCAACCTGGCCGCGGCGCGGATCGAGGACGTGGATCCGGAGGGCGACGAGGAGTCGCTGACCGAGATCGAGGAATACCTGCGCATGGCGGTGCTGCTGCTGCACGCCGACTGCGCCCTGGGCCCGCGCCACCGGGCGCGGTTGCACTGACGCCATGCTGCCGGGCGCGGGCGAGCGCAAGGCCTACGCGCGCCGCCGCCGGCAGCTGATGCAGGCCGCGGGCGACGGGGCGATCCTGGTCCTGCCCGCCGCGCCGGAGCGCATCCGCAGCCGCGACACCCATTATCCGTACCGGCAGGATTCCGACTTCTGGTACCTGACCGGCTGCGACGAGCCGGAGGCCGTGCTGGCGCTGGTGCCCGGCCGCAAGCACGGGGAGTCGATCCTGTTCTGCCGCGAGCGCGATCCGGAGCGCGAGGGCTGGGACGGCCCGCGGCTGGGACCCGAGGGCGCCATCGAGGCGCTGGGCATGGACGATGCGTACCCGATCTCGGACATCGACGACATCCTGCCCGGCCTGCTGGAAGGCCGCCGCCAGGTGCACTACCACCTGGGCCGCGACGCCGACTTCGACCTCAAGCTGATCGGCTGGCTGAACCGGGTGCGCGCGCAGGCGCGGCAGGGCGCGCAGCCGCCGCAGGAATTCCTGGCCCTGGGCCACCTGCTGGACGAGATGCGGCTGTACAAGTCGGCCGACGAGATCAGGCTGATGCAGCGCGCCGCCGACATCAGCGTGCAGGCGCACCGCGCGGCGATGCGCGTGGCGCGCGCGGGCATCCACGAATACGAACTGCAGGCCGAACTGGAACGCGTGTTCCGCCTGCACGATGCGCAGCCGGCCTACCCCAGCATCGTGGGCGCGGGCGCCAACGCCTGCGTGCTGCACTACCGCGACAACCGCGGCAGGGCGCGCGACGGCCAGCTGGTGCTGATCGATGCCGGGGCGGAATACCGCGGCTACGCCGCCGACATCACCCGCACCTTCCCGGCCAACGGCCGCTACAGCCGCGAGCAACGCCGCCTGCACGACCTGGTCTGCCGCGCGCAGGCCGCCGCGCTGGCGCAGGCGCGCCCGGGGGTGCCCTACGAGGCCGGCCATGACGCCGCGGTGCGCACCCTGGCCGACGGCCTGCTGTCGCTGGGGCTGCTGCAGGGGTCGCTGGACGAGGTGGTGGCCAGTGGCGCGTACAAGCGCTACTACCGGCACAAGACCGGCCACTGGCTGGGCCTGGACGTGCATGACGTGGGCGAATACCGGATCGACGGGCAGTCCCGGGTGCTGGAGCCGGGCATGGTGTTCACCATCGAGCCGGGCCTCTACATCGGCGCCGACGACGCCGCGGTGCCGCCGAAATGGCGCGGCATCGGCATCCGCATCGAGGACGACGTACTGATCACCGCCGATGGCCACCGGGTGCTGACCGACGCGCTGGAGCGCAGCGCGGACGCGGTGGAAGCCCTGATGGCGGGGGGGTGACCGTCCCCGCCGTCGGGAGGGCCATGGTCAGGCGGCTGCGAACGCCTCGCGGGTCAGGTTCAGCGGCGCCCCGTCGGTGCACGCCACGTCGTCCTCGATGCGGATCCCGCCGTACGGCTTGAATGCCGCCACGCGCTGCCAGTCCACCGCGTCGCCGAGGCCCTTCGCGCGCAGCTCGTCGAGCAGCATGTCGATGAAGTACAGGCCGGGTTCGATGGTCACCACCATGCCCGGTTCCAGGGTGCGGGTCAGGCGCAGGTAGGGATGCCCGTCCGGCCTGGGGATGCGGCCGCCGCGGTCGGACGCCGCGAAGCCGGCCACGTCGTGCACCTGCAGGCCGATCCCGTGGCCGATGCCGTGCGGGAAGAACGCACCGGACACGCCGGTCGCCACCGCGGCTTCCGCGCTGGTGGTGACCAGCCCGAAGTCGACCAGGATGCCCGCCAAGGCGAGGTGCGCGTCGAGGTGGATGGCGCGGTAGTCGGTGCCGGCGCGCACCTGGTCGCACATCGCCTGCTGCGCCGCGTCCACCGCGGCGACCAGCGCCGCGAATTCGTCGTCGCGCGCCGAATACGTGCGGGTGATGTCGCAGGCATATCCGCCGAAACTGGCGCCGGCATCGATCAGGAAGCTGCGCGGCTGCGCCGGGGGCACGCGGTCGCGGTCCGTGTAGTGCAGCACCGCCGCGTGTTCGTTGAGGCAGACGATGTTGGCGTACGGCAGGTCGTTGGCGTCCTGCCCGGCGGCCTGGCAGTACGCCAGGTGGATGCCGAACTCGCTGGCGCCATCGCGGAACGCGCGCTCCGCGGCGCGGTGCGCGCGCACCCCGATGCGGCTGGCCTCGCGCATCATCGCGATTTCGTAGGGCGTCTTGAACGCGCGGTGGTACTCGAGGTAGGCCAGCGCCTCCGGCGGGTTGTCGGGCGCGAAGCCGGCCAGCGCGCCGTGCGCCTCGCCCAGGATCGCGCAGCGCGCGGCATCGGGCAGGTGCGCCGCGGCGTCCTCCGGGGTGCGGATCACCTTGATGTCGAAATGCTCCACCCAGTAGCCGCTGGGCGCGTCGGGCACCACGTGCCAGTAGTCGCGCGGCTGCAGGAACAGCAGGGTGGGGCGCCTGCCCGGGGTGACCACCAGCCAGCTGCCGGGCGCGCGGGTCAGCGGCAGCCAGGCCTTGAATTGCGGATTCACCGCGTAGGGGTAGTCGCGGTCATCGAACACCTGGTAGTGCGGCACGCCGCTGGGCACCAGCAGGTGATCGCGGCCGGCGCGTGCCAGCGCCTCGGCGGCCAGCGCCTGCATGCGTTCCAGGTGCTGGGGATACAGCGCGTCCAGGCGTTCGGTGGCGGGCATGGTGGATCCGGCGGGGGAAACGGGAAGGCGCCAATTCTGGACCATCCGGCCGCCGCGCGGCCGACCGCAGCGCGGGGGCTGCGGGCCGTCAGGGCACCTGCCCGCCGGCGACCCAGTCCTCCAGGCGCTGCACGGTACCGGGCGGCAGGGCAAGGAAGCGCAGGCCCACCCAGGACTGCCCCGGGGCGCCGGCCTGGTCGCGCCAGAGCACGTGCGCGCCCAGTTCCAGCGCCGAGCCGTCGGCGTCCGGCAAGGTGAAGCGCAGCTGGTACAACGCATCCTCGGTCAGCGGCGCGCCGGCGACCAGCAGCATGCCGCCGACCGAGATGTTGCCCAGGTGCCCGATGCTCGCCCCGGTCATGCAATCGACCACCTCGCTGCGGCCCGGCACCGCGCGCCGCGGCATGCGCCTGGATTCATGCGTCATCGCCGGCCTCCGTCGGGTCATCGCCGGCGATCCGCTGCAGGCTGGCGAACGTGGTGCGCCATGCCTGCTCGGCGGGGTGCACGTCCTCGTCGAGCAGGTGCAGCGTGCCCGCGGCCAGCGCGCGCGCCAGCTGGTCCAGGGTCGCATCCTCGTGCACGCGCACGCCACGCCGGTTGAGCAGCAACGCCTGGTCGCTCGCGGCGCTGGTCCATGCCAGCCGCCGCCGCACCATGGCGTCCGCCCCGGGCCCGTGCATCGCGACCCAGCTGCCTTCCTGCAGCGATGCCAGCCGGGCGTACGCGGCCTCCTCGCCGGGGCTGCGCTGGCCATCCGGCCCCGTCGCGCGCGCCATGCGGTCCTCGCCGAGGCGCGCGCGCGCCTTGAGCTGGACGATCAGTTCGGTGCGCGAGGACAGGTCGTCCTCGTCCATCCGCCCGTGCGCGAGCAGGCGGGCGATCGCGGTCGCGTCTTCCGTGTGATACCCCACCGCGCCCAAAGCGTCCTCCAGCCGCACCAGCAGCGCGGCAGGGGGCGCGGCCCGCGCATCGCCCGCGCTGGCGTCGACGATGGCGGCGGTGGCCTGGCTCAACTCGCGCCAACCCGGCGAGTCTTCGCCGCCGCGCAGCAGGGCCAGCGACAGCACGTCGGTCCACGCCTGGTCCAGCAGCATCGCGTTGAAGCGCGGCAGGACACGGCCAGCGGCATGGTGGGCGATCTCGCGGGCGGCGCGGCGCCGCGCCAGCAACAGCCGCTCGTGCCCGCGCGCCGCCTCGACCTGCCGGCGCTCCGCCATCTCGGTCTTGCGCGCGATGGACTGCAGGCCAGCCTGCAGCGCGTGGTTGGCCGCCAGGAACGTGTCCGGCATGCCGTCGGGGTCTTCCAGCACGCTGCCCACCGCCCGCTGCAGCAGGCCCAGGCTGCCGGCGTCCAGATCGTCCGCGGCCAGCCAGCGCGCACCGGCCAGCGACACGGCGTCCAGCAGCTGGCGCGCCGGGTGCGCGGCATCGTCGAAGAAGCGGTGGTCGCGCAGGCACAGTTGCAGCACGGGCAGGCGCAGCCGGGCCAGCATGGGGTCGGCAGGTGTGCCGGTGGTGACTTCGCGTTGCAGCTGGGACAGGAACAGCCCGTAGAGTTCGAACGCGTCGTGCTCCGCGTCGTCCAGCACCACGCCATGGCCATGCACCTGGCGCGCCTGCGCAAGCAGCGTCTGGCGGACGTCCGAGGGACTGCCGTGGCGCGCCTCCTGGCCGCGCATGCGGCGCAGGGCCAGCAGCACGTCGTCGCGCGAGAGCCGGGTGCGCGTGCGCTCGTCCCCGGTCCCGGGCTTCAGCTTGGCCAGCAGGCTGCGGCGCCGGGCCAGCTGCGCCTGCAAGGCGGCGAAGCCATCGGAGACCGCGGTGGTTGGCGGGGCGGCAGGTTCCACGGGGGGAGTCTCGCGCACGCCCGCGTGACCGGGCGTGAGGCGCGCCACCCCCGGCGTGGCCGGGCGCACGCGCAGCGGCACGAAGCTGAGGTGGGGCAGCACCCCATCCTCGACGAGGGCCGCGTTCAGCGCATCCAGCAGCGCGGGATAGCGCGCCATGGCGATCTTCTCGAACTGCCGGTACAGGGCGATGCGGGCATCGAGCGCCAGCCCGGTCGCGGTGGCCGCCGCCCGCACCGCATGGCACAGGGCATTCGGGCCGAGTGGCAGGTGCTCCGCATCGAACGCGGACGCGGCGGCCAGCACGCCATAGCGGTGCCCGATCAGCTGCAGGGCGAGGCTGTTGCGCGATTCGGCGCGGGTGGCGATGCTGCCCAGCACGGCGCCCTCGTCCATCTCGCGTTCGTCCACCAGGCTGAGCCCGCCGCTCGGGGCGGTCAGGTCCTCCAGCCGGCGCGAGACGCGCTGCGCCTGCACGCCGGCCAGGCAATGCTCCAGGTCCCGCAGGAAGGCGGCGATGAACGCGTCGCCGCCAGCGGCCAGCCGACGCGCGGAGTCCAGCAGCGCCGCACGGGAGGCGGCGGCGCGCTGGCGCTCCAGCATGCGCTCCAGTTCCAGCTCGGTTTCGTGCAGCACCACGTGCAACTGCCGAACCGTGTCCGCGCCGATCACGCGCAACTGGTGCTGCAGGGCGGCACGCACGCGCTGTGGCAGCGCCACCGCGTCCAGGGTCAGCACGGTCCCGGCAGGCGCGGATCCGCTTGCGGCCATCGGCGTTTCCCCCACGCGAGGCATCCGACCCCATGGTAGGGGCTGCGCGTACAAGGCTCAATCACGCGATTCAGTCCAGGAACAGGCCGATCACGTCGTTGCCGAAGCGGCGGCCGAGTTCGGTCGGGCGCAGCCGCTCGGGATCGTCCTCCAGCCAGCCGCGCGCCCGTGCATCCGCCAGCCGGTCCGCAATCGCCGCGCGCGGAAGACCGGTGCGCGCCTCGAACACGGCCAGCGGCACGCCTTCGTTCAGGCGCAGCGCATTGAGCATGAAGTCGAACGGCAGCCGGGCGGGGGTCAGCACCTCGTCGCCGCCGATCGCCGCCGGGCTGCCGGCGTGGGCGAGGTAGGCCGCGGGGTGCTTCAGCTTCCAGCGCCGCAGGACCTGCTGTCGATCGCCCAGGGTCAGCTTGCCGTGGGCGCCCGCGCCGATGCCCAGGTAGTCCCCGAAGCGCCAGTAGTTGAGGTTGTGCGCGCACCGGCGGTCGGGCAGTGCGTAGGCGCTGACCTCGTACTGCGCGAACCCGGCCCCGGCCAGGCGCGCCTGGCAGGCTTCCTGGATATCCCAGGCCGCGTCCTCGCCCGGGATGCCGGCGGGCGGCCGCGCGGCGAATACGGTGTTGGGCTCCAGGGTCAGCTGGTAGTGGCTGAGGTGCGTGGGCTGCAGGGCAAGCGCCTGCGCCACGTCGTCCAGCGCCATGCCCGTGTCCTGGCCTGGCAGGGCGTACATCAGGTCGATGTTGATGTTGTCCAGCCCCGCGTCCTGCGCCGACTGCACCGCGCGCCGCGCATCGCCGCTGGAGTGGATGCGGCCCAGGCGCTGCAGGCAGCCGTCGTCGAAGCTCTGCACGCCGAAGCTGAGCCGGTTGACCCCGGCCGCGCGGTAGCCGGCGAACGGGCCATGCTCCACCGTGCCCGGATTGGTCTCCAGCGTGATTTCGGCACCCGGCGCGAAGCGCAGGCGGGCGCTAGCCTGTTGCAGGAAGCGGTCGATCGCCGCCGGCGGGAACAGGCTGGGCGTGCCGCCGCCGAAGAACACCGTCTGCACCGTGCGTCCCCACACCAGCGGCAGGTCGAAATCCAGGTCGGCAAGCAGCGCGTCGACATACGCGTCGAACGGCAGCGCGTCGCGTCCGCCCCCGCCACGGTATTCGTGCGAGTTGAAATCGCAGTACGGGCATTTGCGCACGCACCATGGCAGGTGCACGTACAGGGACAGGGGCGGGGTGGCGAGCATGGCATCCATTGTAGGAGCGCACCCCGTGCGCGACCGGGTGGATGCGGCAACGCCTGTCAGGGGTGCGCGCCTACGCCAGCATCCTGCGCAAGGCGGCCAGCGCCTGCCCGCGATGGCTGTCGCGTCGCTTCAGCGCGGCTGGCAGCTCGGCCGCGCTGCATCCGTGCGCGGGCGAGAAGAACACCGGGTCGTAGCCGAAGCCTCCGTCGCCGCGCGGGGCGGGCAGGATCCGGCCCTCCCAGGTGCCTTGGGCGAGCAGCGGCTGCGGATCGTCGGCGTGGCGCAGGACTGCGAGCACGCAGACGAAGCGTGCCGCGCGGGCTTCGTCCGGCACGCCGTCCAGTTCGCGCAGCAGTTTCCCGATGTTGGCGGCGGCGTCGCCGTGCGCGCCGGCATAGCGCGCCGAATACAGGCCCGGGGCGCCCTGCAGCGCATCCACGCACAGCCCCGAATCGTCCGCCAGCGCCGGCAGGCCGGTGGCGCGCGCCGCATGCCGGGCCTTGAGGATGGCGTTCTCGACGAAGCTCAAGCCGGTTTCCTCCGCGTCCGCCACGCCCAGGTCGGATTGCGCGTGCAGCACGAAGCCGTCGCCGAGCAGGTCGCGCAGTTCGGCCAGCTTGCCGGCGTTGGAGGACGCCAGCACCAGCGTGCGCGAGGGGCTCACGCCTCGTCCAGCGCCGCCCGCTGCGCGACGAACAGCTCGGCGCACCCCGCCTGCGCGAGGCCCAGCAGCGCATCCAGTTCGTCGCGGCGGAACGCATGGCCCTCGGCGGTCCCCTGCAGCTCGATGAAGCCGCCGCCGTCGTTCATCACCACGTTCATGTCGGTGTCGCAGTCGCTGTCCTCGGCATAGTCGAGGTCCAGCACCGGCGTGCCGCGGTAGATTCCGGCCGACACCGCGGCGACCGCGCCGACCACGGGGTTCTTCGCGATGTCCCGGCGCGCCTGCAGCCAGCGCATGGCATCGACCATGGCCACGTAGGCGCCGGTGATCGCCGCGGTCCGGGTGCCCCCGTCCGCCTGCAACACGTCGCAATCCAGGGTGATGGTGCGCTCGCCCAGCGCGCGGCGGTCCACGCAGGCGCGCAGCGAGCGGCCGATCAGGCGCTGGATCTCCAGGGTGCGGCCACCCTGCTTGCCGCGCGCGGCCTCGCGGTCGTTGCGGGTGTTGGTGGCGCGCGGCAGCATGCCGTATTCGGCGGTGACCCAGCCCTCGCCCTTGCCGCGCAGGAAGCCCGGCACCTTGTTGTCCACGCTGGCGGTGCACAGCACGCGGGTGTCGCCGAAGCTGACCAGCACCGATCCCTCGGCGTGCCGGGTGTAGCCGCGGACGATGGAAACGGCGCGCATCTGCTCGGGCAGGCGGCCGCTGGGGCGTGCGAACGGCATCGAGGGTCCGGTCATCGGGGGGCGCGCTAGATTACCATTCGCCTTCCACCGCCCCGGCCCACGCCCGATGCCGATCCGCAGCATGACCGCCTTCGCCGCCGGCGAGCGCGCCACCGAATGGGGCACGCTGTCCGGCGAGATGCGCGCGGTCAACCACCGGTTCCTGGAGCTGGGGCTGCGGCTGCCCGAGGAGCTGCGCGCGCTGGAGCCGGCGATCCGCGAACGGGTCTCGGCCCGGGTGGCGCGCGGCAAGCTGGACATGGCGCTGCGCCTGCGCCCGGTGGTCGACGGCCAGGCCCTGCAGGTCGACGATGCCCTGGTCGCGCGGCTGGCGGAGCTCGCCGGCCGGCTGGGCGCGCAGTTCCCGGCGCTGCGCGTGCAGTTCACCGAACTGCTGCAGTTCCCGGGCGTGCTGCAGTCGCAGGGCCTGGACCCGGACGCGGTGCAGCGCGAGGTGATGGCGCTGGTGGACGCGCTGCTGGACGACTTCCTGGCGGCGCGCGAGCGCGAGGGCGGCAAGCTGGCGCAGGTGATCGCCGAGCGCGCCCAGGCGATCGCGGGGATCGCCGCGGAGGTGCGCACGCTGATGCCGCAGATCCGCGCCGGCCAGCGCCAGAAACTGCAGGCGCGGCTCGCGGACCTGGCGCAACCGGCCGACCCGGGCCGGATGGAGCAGGAGCTGGTGATCTGGCTGCAGAAGCTGGACGTGGACGAGGAGCTGGACCGCCTGGACAGCCACCTGGCGGAACTGCGCCGCGTGCTGGCCCAGCGCGAACCGGCGGGCCGCCGCCTGGACTTCCTGCTGCAGGAGTTCAACCGCGAGGCGAACACCCTGGGCAGCAAGTCGGTGGACGCGCGCACCAGCAACGCGGCGGTCGAGCTCAAGGTGCTCATCGACCAGATCCGCGAACAGATCCAGAACCTCGAGTAGCGGAGCAGCCAGTCGCCATGCGCGGAACCCTCTACATCGTGGCTGCGCCGTCGGGCGCCGGCAAATCCAGCATCGTCAACGCGGTGCTGGCGCGCGACCCCAACATCTGCCTGTCGATCTCGTTCACCTCGCGCGCGCCGCGCCCGGGCGAGCGGCACGCCGAGCACTACCACTTCATCGCCGCCGGCGAGTTCGAGGCGATGGTCGCCGCCGGCGATTTCTTCGAACATGCGCTGGTGCACGGCGACTGGAAGGGCACCGCGCGCCAGTCGGTCGAGCCGCAGCTGGCCTCCGGACGCGACGTGCTGCTGGAGATCGACTGGCAGGGCGCGCGCCAGGTGCGCGCGAAGATCCCGGACGCGGTCAGCGTGTTCATCCTGCCGCCGTCGCGCGCGGCGCTGGAGGAGCGCATGCGCAAGCGCGGCCAGGATTCGGATGAAGTGATCGCGCGCCGGCTGGACGCCGCGCGCGAGGAAATGAGCCACTACGGCGAGTTCGACTACGTCATCGTCAACGAGCACTTCGACACCGCCGTGGACGAGATGTGCAGCATCTTCACCGCCAGCCGGCTGCGCAAGGACGCCCAGGTGGCCCGCCACGCGCGCCTGATCACCTCGCTGCTGGTGGACGATCCCGAACCCCGGGGTGGCTGCTAAGTTCTTGATCCGCAAGGCGCGCGCTTGCGCCGGCCGGCGCGTGCCGCTAGACTGCACGACCCCTTGAACCCTTTCAGCGGCCGACCGGTCGCAGGACAGATATGGCCCGCATTACCGTGGAAGATTGCCTGGAAGTGGTCGACAACCGCTTCGAACTCGTGATGATGGCCGCCAAGCGCGCGCGCCAGCTGGCCGGCGGCGTGGAGCCCAAGCTGGACAACAGCGAAGCCAACGACAAGCCCACCGTGCTGGCCCTGCGCGAGATCGCCGCGCGCCAGATCGACAGCGAGTACATCGACGCGGTTGAGAAGGCCGAGCGCGAGCGCAAGGAGCGCGAGGCGCTGGAGTGGGCCGCCGCCGAAGTGGTGGCCGGCGACGACGACATGAAGGGCGACGACTGATCTTGCCGGCGGTCCCGGGCGGTGCCCTGCAGACGGCCCTTCGGGGCCGTTTCGCGTTGCAGGCGGACCCGGCCGCCAGCGGTCGCGGAAGGATGCGCCGCCTGCGTTGCGGCGCCTGTCGCGGCCGCGTAGGCTCGGGTGCATGAGTCCCGGAGAGCCCGCCTGTCGCCTGCCCGCGCCCGCGCCCGACGCGGTCCCGGACTACGTGCAGGCGCTGGAGCGGGCGGCGGACTACCTGCCTGCGGAGCAGCGCACCCTGCTGCGCCAGGCGTGGGCGATCGGCGCCTCCGCGCATGCGGGCCAGAACCGCAAGTCGGGCGAGCCCTACATCACCCACCCGGTGGCGGTGGCCCAGGTGCTGGCCGAGCAGGGCCTGGACGTCGAGACCCTGGTCGCGGCGATCCTGCACGACACCATCGAGGACACCCCGCTGTCGCGGCGCGACATCGCCGCGCAGTTCGGCGAGACGGTGGCGGAGCTGGTGGACGGCGTCACCAAGCTGGACAAGCTGCACTTCGCCGACCGCCAGGAAGCCGCCGCCGAGAGTTTCCGCAAGATGCTGCTGGCGATGAGCCGCGACCTGCGGGTGATCCTGATCAAGCTGGCCGACCGCCTGCACAACATGCGCACGCTGGGCGCGCAGTCCACCGAGGCGCGCCGCCGCATCGCCGCCGAGACCCTGGACATCTACGCGCCCATCGCCCAGCGCCTGGGCATGAACCTCATCAAGTCCGAGTTGCAGGACCTGGGCTTCCGCGCGCTGCACCCCTGGCGGCACGCCGTGATCGACAAGCGCATCCGCAGCGAGCCGCTGGTGCGCCGCGAAGCCCTGGTGCAGATCGAGGCGCGGCTGGCGCAGAAGCTGGCCATGGAGAAGCTGGAGCACCGGCTGGTGGGGCGGATCAAGGCGCCCTGGAGCATCTACCACAAGATGCGCGCCGAGCACCGCAGCTTCGACCAGGTCATGGACGTGTTCGGCTATCGGGTGATCGTGGACACGGTGGCGCAGTGCTACCACGCGCTGGGCGTGGTGCATTCGGTGTTCAAGCCGCTGGACGGGCGCTTCCGGGACTTCATCGCGATCCCCAAGGCGAACGGCTACCAGTCGCTGCACACGGTGTTGTTCGGGCCGTACGGATCGCCGATCGAGGTGCAGATCCGCACCCGCGAGATGGACCTGGTGGCCGAACGCGGGGTGGCCGCGCACTGGGCCTACAAGCATGGCGGCGAGCAGGGCAACAATGCGCAGACGCGCGCCTCGGCGTGGATCGCCGGCCTGGTGGAGAGCCAGCGCGGCACCGGCTCCTCGCTGGAATTCCTGGAGAACGTGAAGGTCGACCTGTTCCCGGACGAGGTCTACCTGTTCACCCCGAAGGGCGACATCCTGTCCCTGCCGCGCAATTCCACCGCGCTGGACTTCGCCTACGCCGTGCACACCGACGTGGGCAACCACGCGGTGGCGGTGCGCATCGACCGCAAGCTGGCCCCGCTGCGGGCCAAGCTGGTCAGCGGCCAGACGGTGGAGATCATCACCGCCAAGTCCGCCGCCCCGGCGCCGCAGTGGCTGGAGTTCGTGGCATCGGGCAAGGCGCGCACCGCGATCCGCCAGCAGCTCAAGCACCTGGAACACGAGGACGCGGTGCAGCTGGGCCACCGCATGCTGGACCGCGCGCTGGACGCACAGGGGACCTCGCTGGACCGGGTGCCCACCGAGCGCCTGGACGCCTACCTCGCCGAAAACCGGTACCCGCGCCTGGAGGCGCTGCTGGCGGACATCGCGCTGGGCAACCGGATGCCCGCGCAGGTGGCGCCCGCGCTGGCGCAGGAACCGCAGCCCGGGCTGCTGCCGGACCGCGGGGGCGCGCCGCAGGAACGGATCCTGATCACCGGCACCGAGCGCGGCGTGGTCAGCTTCGCGCAGTGCTGCCTGCCGATCCCCGGCGACGAGATCATGGGCTACCACAGCGCCGGCAAGGGCATCGTGGTGCACCGGCTGGAATGCCCGAACGTGGCCGAGTACCGCAAGTCGCCCGAGCGCTGGGTGCCGATCGGCTGGGACCGCCAGGTCAGCGGCGACTTCCATGCCGCGCTGCGGATCGAGGTCGAGAATCGCCCCGGCGTGCTGGCGCAGGTGGCGGCCGCGATCGCCCAGGCCGAATCCAACATCGAGCGGGTGGAATACCTGGAGCGCGACGACCGGGTGGCCGCGATCCGCTTCTCGATCGAGGTCGCCGACCAGAAGCACCTGGCCGAGGTGGTGCGCCGCGTGCGCCGGCTGGGCGTGGTGCACTCGGTGGAGCGGCTGTAG
>CBFGMM010000032.1:0-17378 GCA_965649855.1 uncultured Thermomonas sp.
TCGGCTCCGGCAGCCTGACCCACAACCTGCATGAATTCCGCCAGCACGTGCGGGATCCGGAGTACGCCGCCGAGTTCGCCGACTGGGTGCGCGATGCCATCGCCCGCGGCGACCGCGACGCGCTGGTGGACTACCGCGCCCGCGCCCCGCACGCCGCGCGCGCGCATCCCACCGAGGAACACTACCTGCCGCTGCTGGTGGCCGTGGGCGCGGCCCATCCGGACGAACGCGGAGAGCTGGTGCCCGGCGGGATGACCTACGGCACGCTGTCGATGGATGCCTTCGGCTTCGGGCTGCCGGCGCGCTGACGCCGGCACCACGCGCGGCCGCGCATGCTGCCCGCCCTTCCGCACCCGGGCCCGCGCATGGACGCATTCGCCGACGCCATCGGCTGGACCTCATCCGCCATCCTGCTGGCCACCCTGGTCCGGCAGATCGTCAAGCAGCACCGCGAGGGCGGCGAAGGCGTGTCGCACTGGCTGTTCGTCGGCCAGTCGCTGGCCTCGATCGGGTTCATCACCTACAGCGTGCTGTTGGACACCTGGGTGTTCAGCGTCACCAACAGCCTGATCCTGCTGACCGCGGTGGTGGGGTTCGCCTTGCAGAAGCGGCGGGAGCGCGCGGAAGCGACCGGCTGACGGCGGCGCGCCGAGGCCAGCGCAGGGAGCAACGCCGGCCGAGCCGGAAACCTCGGCGGCGGACGGCCCGCCCCGGCGCCGCGCGGGAGCCGGGGGCAGGCCGACGGCTCAGGCCATCGCGCGGCAGGCCTCGGCGCAGCGGCGGCAGGCCTCGGCGCAGCGCTGGCAGTGCTCCATGTCGTGCGCGCCGCACTGCTCCGCGCACCAGTCGCAGACCCTGGCGCACAGCGCGCACAGTTCCTTGGCGAACGGGCTGTTGCGCGCCATCGCGTCCGCGCACAGGCGGCACAGCGCGGCGCAGTCGATGCAGCAGGCCGGGCAGTCGTTGTGGCTGGCCTTGCCGGCCATGTGGCTGAAGCAGTTGCCGCACTCGGTGGCGCAGTCGTTGCACGCGGCGATGCAGTCGCGGATCGCCTGGGTCAGGTGGTGGGACATGTCAGGACTCCGGTGTGGATGACCGGGCCAGTCTGCGTGCGCGGGCGGAAACGCGTCGTGCAGGCGCATTCACGCGCGTCGCTGCGCGCCGTGTTGTGTCGTGTTCCGGTTGTTGCAGGGCGCGCCGCTGGGGCGCGCCTCGGCCGACCTTCAGCCGTGCCAGCCCAACGGCGGCTGGCGCGGCAGCGGAACGCCATCATCCCAGCCTTCCTGCCACTCGCGCTGCAGCACGGGCTGCCGGGCGATTTCCTTGGGCACCTCGCAGGGCGACCCGCTCCTGCGCGCCTTGACCCCGGCCAGCCACGCCTCGCTCAGCGCCAGGCGGATGGACGGATATTCCGATGCCTCGACCATTGCAGCCCTCCCAGTGGATCGATGTGGGCCCCCGCCATTCATATAGCGCCGAGGCGTGCCGGCCTTCCACTGCTGGCCGACCAACGGCAGCTTCCCCAGCCGCCAATCTGACTGGCGGTTGTGACGGGGGGATGGATGGCAGGTGACATCACGGCGCCGTCGCACCGCGAGCGGCATTTGACCGCGCCTGCGTCTCAGGAGCTGCGCCGGGGCGGCGGGCGCGACAGCCAGCGGCTGCCGGTCACCACGAAGCGCAGCGGCGCGTCCGGATTCTTGGTCAATCCCACCCGCGGGCAGGCCTGGATGGCCTCCGGCCGCCAGCCGTCGTCGAGCACCGTCACCACCCCGCGACCCACCACGTCGCTGCCGTCCAGCGCCTTGTCGATGCCGAATGCCTGGGCCAGCCGGCCCGGGCCATTGCACAGGTTGGCCTGCCCGCCGCGCGCCGCCTGCATCAGCTCCAGCCCGTCCAGCGGCTCCGCCGCGCGCAGCAGCACCCCCGCGCCCACGCCGTCCTGCCCGCACACCAGGTTGGCGCACCAGTGCACGCCGTAGCTGAAGTACACGTACAGGTGCCCCGGCGGTCCGAACATCGACTGGTTGCGCGGCGTGCGGCCGCGGAAGGTGTGCGCGGCGGGGTCGTCCTGCGCGTAGGCCTCCACCTCCACCAGGCGCGCCACCCGCCCGTCGTCGCGGACCAGCAGCTTGCCCAGCAGCTCCGGCGCGACCGCGTGGGGCGCGCGGCCGAAGAAGTCGCGGGAAAGTGGCGCCGCGCGCGTCACCCGCCGCAGGCGTCCACCCGCAGCGACTGGCCGGGCCGGATGGCGTAGCGCGGGGCCTTGAGGTCGTTGCTGCGCGCCAGCGCGGCCACGCTGCAGCCATAGCGGCGGGCGATGGCGGTGAGGGTCTCGCCGCGCTGCACGGTATGGGTGCTGGGGCGCGCCGGCGCCGACGGGGTCGGCGCGGTGGCCGGGGTGCTGGCGGGGGCCTGGGCCGGGGCCGCGGACACGTCGCCCACCCGCACCAGGGCGGAACGGGTATCGCTCTGCACCAGCTGGCGCGCCAGCTGCGCGCGCTTGCCGCTGCGGCAGTTGAAGCGGTACAGCCAGGCCATGCGGGTGGTGGCATTGAGCACGGTGCCGGCCGGCATGGGGCTGGACGGCTCCCAGCGCGGGTTGAGGTTGCGCAGGGCGCGCATGTAGCCGTCGCGGCTGCCGTAGTTGCCCAGGCAGATGGTCAGCTCGTAGATCGACGACGGCTGCGCCAGGGTGATGCTGGCGGTGCGCGTGCTCACCCGCGGCCAGCGGATGCCGTATTCCCGCGGGTGCAGGAACAGCCACGCCGCGGCGATCACCATCGGCACGTAGTCCTTGGTTTCCGCCGGGAACTGGTTGTAGACGCTGGCGTCCCAGAAGCTGCGGCCGCCGAACTCGCGGTGCACGCGCAGCGCCCGGCCCTCGCCGCCGTTGTAGCCGGCCAGCGACATCTCGATGCTGTTGTCCAGCTGGGCCATGCGCTCCAGCAGGAACGCCGCCGCGGCATCCGCCGAGGCGCGCGGGTCGTAGCGGGTGTCGAAGCCGGTGCCGTCGTTGCCCAGCCCGAAGCGGCGGCCGGTGGCGGGCATGAACTGCATCGGCCCCACCGCGCCGGCGCGCGAGCCCACGTGCACCTTGCCGTTGGATTCCTTGGCCATGATCCCGAACAGCAGCGCCTCCGGCAGCCCGGCGCGCTTGAACGCGGGCGACATCAGGTGCTGCATGTAGCGGTAGTTCTCGTAGCTGTCCATCAGCGAGGGGCGCATGTCGGTCAGCCAGCGGCGGATGCCGGCCTGCACCGCCGGGTTGAACTGCACCATGCGCACGAAGCGCTGGCCGTCCTCGCTGAGCAGCGATGCCGCATCCGCCTCTTCCGGGACCGGCACGTTGGCCAGGTCGTTCTCGTCGATGGGGTCGTCGGCCGCATCGTCGAACACCTCGCCCGACAGCTCCGGCGAGGCCTTGAGCACGCGCTCGTAGGTGGCCAGCATCTCCGGCATGGAGCAGCCGCGCTGGCGGCCGCAGGCGGCGATCACCGCCCGGATCTCCGCCATCGCCGCCTCCGCCGACCGCGCGGCGGCCTCCTCGTCGCCGTCGGACAGCAGCGCGTCGCGGTAGCGCTTCTCGGCCGCGTCCATCCGCACCTGCAGGGCCTGGGCGGCGGCCAGGTCGCGCCGCGACTGGGCGTGGGCGGACGGTGCGGACAGGCCGGCCGCGGCGACCAGCAGGAAGGCGGCGACGGCAGGCAGCAAGCGGTTGGGCATGGGGATGGACGCGGCGCGGGGGGTCTTGGAGGGTAGCCGCCGCGCGCCGGCCGGGGCAAGGCGACCACCGGCGCGCGCGGAAGTTCACCGCCGCCGCCTTGCGCATAGAATCGGGCGCTCCTCTCCACGGACGGCGCGCATGGAACCCATCCTGGTCGGCAAGGCGATCACCACCGCGGACGGCGGCCCGGTGCACCTGCTGCCGAAGTACGGCAACCGGCACGGCCTGGTGGCCGGCGCCACCGGCACCGGCAAGACGGTGACCCTGATGACCCTGGCCGAAGGCTTCAGCCGGATCGGCGTGCCGGTGTTCCTGGCCGACGTGAAGGGCGACGTGGCCGGGCTGGCGGTGCCCGGCGCGATGAACGAGCGCATCGCCCAGCGCGTGCAGCAGCTGGGCATCGCCGACTACCGCAACGAGGCCGCGCCGGTGGTGTTCTGGGACCTGTGGGGCAAGGCCGGCCACCCGGTGCGCACCACGGTCAGCGAGATGGGCCCCACCCTGCTGGCGCGCATCCTGGAGCTCAACGACACCCAGTCCGGCGTGCTGGACATCGTGTTCAAGCTGGCCGACGACCGTGGCCTGCTGCTGCTGGACCTGGCCGACCTGCGCGCGCTGCTGGGGCTGGTGGCCGCCGAGCGCAAGGACATCAGCACCAGCTACGGGCTGGTCAGCGTGCAGTCGGTCGGCGCGATCCAGCGCGCGCTGCTGCGGCTGGAAGCCGAGGGCGCGGAGCTGTTCTTCGGCGAGCCGGCGCTGGAGCTGGCCGACCTGATGCGCACCACCCACGACGGCCGCGGGGTGGTCAACATCCTGGCCGCCGACCAGCTGATCCTGAAGCCGCGGCTGTATTCCAGCTTCCTCTTGTGGCTGCTGTCGGAACTGTTCGAGTCGCTGCCCGAGGTGGGCGACCTGGACAAGCCGAAGCTGGTGTTCGTCTTCGACGAGGCGCACCTGCTGTTCGACGACGCGCCGCCCGCGCTGCGCCAGCGCATCGAGCAGGTGGTGCGGATCATCCGCAGCAAGGGGGTGGGCGTGTATTTCTGCTCGCAGTTCCCGGACGACGTGCCGGACGAGATCCTGGGCCAGCTGGGCAACCGCTTCCAGCATGCGTTGCGCGCCTACACGCCGCGCGACCAGAAGGCGGTGCGCACCGCCGCGGAGACCTTCGTGGCCAATCCGGCGCTGGACGTGGCCACCGTGATCGGCAAGCTGGGTACCGGCGAGGCGCTGGTCTCGACCCTGCAGGACAAAGGCATCCCGATGCCGGTGGAGCACACCCTGATCGCGCCGCCGCGCTGCCGGATGGGGGCGATCACCGAGGCCGAGCGCATGCAGGTGCGCGCCGGCAGCCCGGTGGGGATGAAGTACGACGCCCGCGTGGACCGCGAATCCGCCGCCGAGCTGCTGGCGAAGAAGGCCAGCGCCGCCGCCGAACAGGCGCAGGCGCCGGCCGCGCGCACCCGCGACCAGGACGATGCCGAGGCCGGCGGGTTCGGCCAGGCGGTCAAGGACGCGGTGTTCGGCACCAGGCGCCGCCAGGGCATGCTGGAGACCGCCGCCAAGCAGACCGCGCGCACGGTGGGCAACCAGATCGGCCGGCAGATCCTGCGCGGCGTGCTGGGCGGGATCTTCGGCGGCAGGCGCTGACGGCCGGATGGGCCGCTGGCGTCCGCCCGCCGAGGGCAGCACCGCGCTGATCACGCGCGCGGGCCACGACCGGCTCAAGGCGGAGCTGGACGACCTGTGGCGCGTGCAGCGCCCCGAGGTGGTGCGCGCGCTGGCCGCCGCCGCGGCGGAAGGCGACCGCTCGGAGAACGCCGAGTACACCTACCGCAAGAAGCAGCTGGGCGGGATCGACCGCCGGGTGCGCTACCTCGGCAAGCGCCTGGAGGCGCTGAAGGTGGTGGATGCGGCGCCGGCGGACCGCGCGGCCGTGTTCTTCGGCGCGCAGGTGGACCTGGAGGACCTGGCCAGCGGCGAGGCGGTGCGCTACCGCATCGTGGGTCCGGACGAGACCGATGCGCGGCTGGGCTGGATCAGCATCGACGCCCCGCTGGCCCGCGCCATGCTGAAGAAGCGGGTGGACGACGAATTCGAGGCCGTGCTGCCGGCCGGGCCGGTGCGCTACGCCATCCTGGCCGTGGATTACCCCGGCGCCCCGTAGGAGCGCACCGCAGGGGCGCGACCCGCAGCAACCGAGCACTACGACGTGGTCGCGCTCCTGCGGTGCGATCCTACACGGGGACGGGTTGGATTCCGATCGCCGGGGCAGCGCGCAGCGTCGAAGCTGGCGCGATGGGAACTCCCGGCCACGGATCGTTGCGCACAGGTCGCGCCAGCCTGCCAGGACAGATCTACCTGCTGACGACTGCGACCCTGCACAGGAAGCCCATCTTCAGTGACCATCGCGTTGCTTCGGCGGCATGCCGCTGCTTCGAGGATCCGAAGTTGCTTCGCGATGGGCGGATGCTCGCTTGGGTGCTGATGCCCGACCACGCCCACTGGTTGCTCCAGCTCGGCCAAGCCAAGCCCCTGTCGAAGACGGTTGAGTCGCTGAAAGCCTTCAGCGCACGCGCCGCAAATTCGGTGCGCGGTTCGCGCGGGCCGGTGTGGACACGCGGCTTCCATGACCGCGCCATGCGCTGCGAGGACGATCTGCGCACGGCGGCGCGTTATGTCATCGCCAATCCGTTGCGTGCCGGGCTGGTGCGCAGCCTTGGGGATTACCCATACTGGAACGCGATATACCTGCACCGTTGCTGGGTGGGTCGCGCCCCTGCGGTGCGCTCCTACAGGGGGAAGGGGCCGCGGCGGAAGCGACCGCCTAGAGGGTGTAGTCGACCTCGCCGTACAGGTCGTGCTCGTCGCTGCCCATGATGCGCACGTGGGCGAACTCGCCCGGCACCAGGCCGGCCTCGCGACCGTCCTGCACCTGCACCAGGCCGTCGATTTCCGGCGCGTCGGCCATCGAGCGCGCGATCGCCAGGTCGCCGTCGATGGCATCGACGATCACCTGCTGCACCGTCCCCACCTTGGCGGCGAGGCGCGCCTCGCTGATCGCCGCCTGGCGCTGCATGAAACGGGCCAGCCGCTCCTGCTTGACGGCTTCCGGCACCGGGTCCGGCAGCGCATTGGCCTGCGCGCCTTCCACCGGCGAGTAGGCGAACGCACCGACGCGGTCGAGCTGGGCCTCGTCCAGGAACTCCAGCAGCTCCTCGAACTCGGCCTCGGTCTCGCCGGGGAAGCCGACGATGAAGGTGCTGCGGATGGTCAGCTCCGGGCAGATCGAACGCCAGCGCTGGACGCGCTGCAGGGTCTTGTCCACCGCGCCCGGCCGCTTCATCAGCCGCAGCACGCGCGGGCTGGCGTGCTGGAACGGGATGTCCAGGTAGGGCAGCAGCTTGCCGTCCGCCATCAGCGGGATGACGTCGTCCACGTGCGGGTACGGGTAGACGTAATGCAGACGCGTCCACGCGCCGAGCTCGGCCAGGCCTTCGCACAGCGCCTTCATTCGCGTCTGGTACTGCTTGTCGCGCCAGGTGCGCTCTGCGTACTTCAGGTCGACGCCGTAGGCGCTGGTGTCCTGCGAGACCACCAGCAGTTCGCGCACGCCGCCGCGCACCAGCTTCTCGGCTTCGCGCAGCACCTCGTCGACCGGCCGGCTGACCAGGTCGCCGCGCATCGACGGGATGATGCAGAAGCTGCAGCGGTGGTTGCAGCCTTCCGAGATCTTCAGGTACGCGTAGTGCTTCGGCGTGAGCTTCATTCCGTAGTCGGGCAGCAGGTCCACGAAGGGATCGTGGCTGGGCGGCACCGCCTGGTGCACCGCGTCCATCACGCTGGCGTAGTCCTGCGGGCCGCTGATCGACAGCACGCCCGGGTGGGCTTCGCGGATCACCTCGGCGCGCTTGCCCAGGCAGCCGGTGACGATGACCTTGCCGTTCTCGGCCATGGCCTCGCCGATCGCGTCCAGCGACTCGGCCACCGCGGAATCGATGAAGCCGCAGGTGTTGACCACCACCACGTCGGCATCGTCGTAGGTCGGGACCAGCTGGTAGCCCTCCACCCGCAGCTGGGTGAGGATGCGCTCGGAGTCGACCAGGGCCTTGGGGCAGCCGAGGCTGACGAAACCGACCCGGGGGCTGGCGGTGCTGGGGGCGTGGGCGGGCATGGCAGGGACAGGCAGGCGGCTGCAGGCCGCCGCGGGGCGCGAAGTATAGCCGCCGCGCCGCCGCCGGCCGGGAGGCGTACCATCGGCGCATCGCCCCGGAGGCCGCCATGAGCGAATGGATCTCCCTCGAGACCCCCACCGGGCGCATCCGCGCGTGGCGTGCCGACCCGCACGTCCCCGCGCGTGGCGCGCTGGTCGTGGTGCAGGAAATCTTCGGCGTGAACAGCCACATCCGCGCCGTGTGCCGGACCTTCGCCGACCACGGCTACGTGGCGCTTGCGCCGGCCTTCTTCGACCACTTCGAGCACGACGTGCAGCTGGACTACGACGCCGACGGCGTGGAGCGCGGCCGCGCGCTGGCCGAGCGGCTGACCTTCGAGCAGGCGCTGCAGGACGTGCGGGCCGCTGCCGCGCAGCTGGAGGCCATCGGCCAGGTCGGCGTGGTGGGCTACTGCTGGGGCGGCACCGTGGCCTTCCTGGCCAATACGCGCTTGTCGCTGCCGGCGGTGAGCTACTACGGGGCGCGCACCGTGCCGTTCCTGGACGAGCGGCTGGACGCGCCGATGCTGTTCCACTTCGGCGACCGCGACGCGTCCATCCCCGCCGAGGCGATCGCCCTGCACCGCCACCACCAGCCGGAGGCCGAGGTGCACGTCTACCCGGCCGGGCACGGCTTCAACTGCGACCAGCGCGCGGACCACGAGCCGGCCAGCGCCCGCCTGGCGCTGGAACGCACGCTGGCCTTCTTCCAGCGCACGCTGCACCCGGCGCGCTGAGGGGACCCCCATGACCGCCGCCTCCAACGCCGTCCCGCGCTACGCCCTGCACCCGCAGCTGGCCGACGACACCGCGCCGGTGATCGAGCTGCCGCTGTGCGAGGTCCGCCTGATGGACGATGCCAACCACCCCTGGCTGGTGCTGGTGCCGCGGGTGGCCGACGCGGTGGAGCTGATCGACCTGGACGCCGCCCAGCGCACCCGCCTGACCGCCGAGATCGACGCCGCCTGCCGCGCGCTCAAGGCGCTGTTCAAGCCGCACAAGCTCAACGTGGCGGCGCTGGGCAACCTGGTGCCGCAACTGCACGTGCACGTGATCGCGCGCTACCACGACGACATCGCCTGGCCGCGCCCGGTCTGGGGGGCGGCGAACGCGCGGCCCTATGCGCCGGAGGAGCTGGTTGCGCGCGTCGGCGCGCTGCGCGAGGCGCTCAGGTCTTCGGCAGCGTGACCCCGGTCTGCCCCTGGTACTTGCCGCCGCGGTCCTTGTAGCTGGTCTCGCACACGTCGTCCGGGTCGGCCTGGAAGAACAGCATCTGCGCCACCCCCTCGTTGGCGTAGATGCGCGCCGGCAGCGGCGTGGTGTTGGAGAATTCCAGGGTGACGTGCCCTTCCCACTCGGGCTCCAGCGGGGTCACGTTGACGATGATCCCGCAGCGCGCGTAGGTGCTCTTGCCCAGGCACACCACCAGGGTGTCGCGCGGGATGCGGAAGTACTCCACCGTGCGCGCCAGCGCGAACGAATTGGGCGGGATGATGCACTCGTCGGCCACCACGTCAACGAAGCTCTTCGGGTCGAAATGCTTGGGATCGACGATGGTCGAGTTGATGTTGGTGAACACCTTGAATTCGCGCGAGCAGCGCACGTCGTAGCCGTAGCTGGAGGTGCCGTAGCTGACGATCCGCTGGCCGCCCGCCTGCTTCACCTGGCCCGGCTCGAACGGCTCCAGCATGCCGTGCTCCAGCGCCATGCGGCGGATCCAGCGGTCGCTCTTGATGCTCATGCGCGGCTTCCCGGGGCGAAGCGCGCATTCTAGCGGCAGCGTGCCGGTCCGGCAGCGCCCGCAACGACACCCGGCGAGGCCCGGCGCATGCCCCAGAAAAGCAGGGGCCCGGCGATGCCGGGCGCATCCCCCAGAAAAGCAAGGGCCCGGCGATGCCGGGCCCCTGCGGACAGCGTGGCGCGGTGGATCAGAAGCCGGACACGTTGAGGCGGCCGTTGCTCACCACCTTGCCATTGCAGGACGCAGTGGCGGTGGCGGAACCCAGCAGCGCCGACTTGATGGTCGCCGCGCTGGCGCTGGCGTTGCGGGCCTTGTACAGGGCCGCGGCGCCGGCGACGTGCGGGGTGGCCATGGAGGTGCCGTTGTAGCTCGCATAGCCCGAGCCGACCGTCGCCGTCTTGCCCTTGCCGCTGGCGACCGGCACGGTGGAGACGATGCCCGAGCCGGGGGCGCAGATGTCGATGGTGGTGGCGCCGTAGCTGGAGAACGAGCTCATCGCGCCGGCGCTGGTGATGGACGCCACCCCGATCACGTTGGCGTTGGTGTATTCCGCCGGATAGCAGCTGGAACCGCTGTCGCAGTTGTAGCTGCTGTTGCCCGCGGCCGCGATGAACAGGATGTTCGCGCTGTTGGCGCGGCCGATCGCATCCGCCAGGCCCTGCGAGAACCCGCCGCCGCCCCACGAGTTGTTGGTCGCGACCAGGTTGAGGCCGTGGCGCGTCTTGAGGTCGGTGAAGTAGTCGACCGCCTTGATCGCGTTGGCCGTGGTGCCGCCGCGGCTGCCCAGGAACTTGGCCCCCAGCAGCTTGACCTTGTGGCAGACGCCGGCCACGCCCTTGCTGTTGTTGCCGACGCCGCCGATGGTGCCGGCCACGTGGGTGCCGTGGTCGTCGCCGGTGCCGTCGAACACCGAGTTGTTGTTGCCGTCGAAGTCCCAGCCGTAGACGTCGTCCACGTAGCCGTTGCCGTCGTCGTCGATGCCGTTGCCCGCGACCTCGCCCGGGTTGGTGCCCACGTTCCCCGCAAGGTCATCGTGGGTGTACATGTAGCCTTCGTCGATGATGCCGACGTAGACCGAGCTGCAGTCGTTGCTGGCGGCCGCGCCTGCGCCGCTGCCAAACTGGTTGGCCGGGCTGGTGCTGGCGCCGTACATGCCCCACAGCTGGCCGCTGGTGTAGTAGGTGTCGTTGCTGCTGGCGCTGTGGGTGTAGATCCAGTTGGGCTCGGCGTATTCGACCGCCGGGTCCGCGCTCAGCGCCGCCACGGCATCGCCCACGCCCAGGCCGGCCGGCAGCCTCAACAGGGCCAGCTCGCCGCGGCCGTTGCCGCCGCCACGCACCGTGTCGATCTTCTGCGCGCCCAGGCCACGGCGCACGGCGCCCTGGTCGGCGGCGGTGCTGCCGTCCTTGAACTTGACCAGCAACTCGCCCTGCTGGTGCGGGACGCCGGCCTTCAGGCCCTTGGCCACCAGGTCGGGGCGGCCGCCGGCCACGGCGGTGGCGGACAGGCCCAGGGAGACGAGCACGGCAGCGGTCAGCGCCGCCATCTTGGAGCTACGCTTCATCGAACGATTCCTCTCGAAAGGAGCGCCGACCCCCGGCGCCGAAGGTGGAACGTATGTCCTTCCCTGGCCCGCGTGCATCCTGCATTGCAACAACCGCGTTTAGGTGCCTGAAGCGCAGGCCGCCTGTCAAGTCCCCAGCAGGCTGGCCAGGATCCCGCTGCGCAGCTTCGGCCGCTGCGCCAGGGCGGCCAGCAGCGCCCTGGCCGTGTCGCGGTAGGCCTGCGCCACCGGCGACTCGGGCCGGGCGGCCACCACCGGGGTGCCGGCGTCGCCCTGTTCGCGGATGCCCAGTTCCAGCGGCAGCGAGCCCAGCACGGGGACGCCGTACTGCGCCGACATCCGCTCCGCGCCGCCCTGCCCGAACAGGTGCTCCACGTGGCCGCAGGCGCTGCAGGCGTGCACCGCCATGTTCTCCACCAGCCCCAGCACGGGGATGCCGACCTTCTCGAACATCCTCAGCGCCTTGCGCGCGTCCAGGGTGGCCACGTCCTGCGGGGTGGTGACCACCACCGCGCCCGCCACCGGGATCTTCTGCGCCAGGGTCAGCTGGATGTCGCCGGTGCCGGGCGGCAGGTCCACCAGCAGGATGTCGAGGTCGTCCCACAGGGTGTCGCCCAGCAGCTGGGTGAGCGCCGAGGTCGCCATCGGGCCGCGCCAGATCATCGGCGTGTCCGCCTCCACCATCAGCCCGATCGACATCGCCTGCAGGCCGTGCGCCGCCATCGGCTGGATGCGCTTGCCGTCCGGGCTGTCCGGGCGCCCCGACAGCCCCAGCATCAGCGGGATGCTGGGCCCGTAGACATCGGCGTCCAGCACGCCCACCCGGTAGCCCTCCGCCACCAGCGCCAGCGCCAGGTTGACCGCGGTGGTGGACTTGCCCACCCCGCCCTTGCCGGAGCCGACGGCGACGATGTTGCGGACGTTGGCCAGCGGCGAGAGTTCGCCCTGGACGGCGTGGGTGGGCAGGCGGGGCATGCGGGTTCCGGGGGTATGGAGGATGACGCGGGCGCGTTCACCTTTGCGCCGATGATGGTACTGGACGCTCGCGCCGCGGGCATGTAATGGTCGCGGCTTCGTCCACATGCCGGTCACGCCCATGCAACGCACTGCCCTCTCGACCCTGATCGCCACCCTGCTCCTGGCGCCCGCCGCCGCGGCGCGCACCCCGATCCCGATCGATGCCTTCGCCAAGGTGCCGGAAATCAGCTCGGTGTCGATGAGCGCGGACGGCAAGAACCTGGTGGCGATCGTGGCGGTGCCGGGCAGCAACCACCAGGAGACCGGCCTGGCCACCTGGAACCTGGACAACCTGGACGCCGGTTCCAAGATCACGCCGTCCGGCGACCGCATGAAGTTCATCGGTGCCAGCGCGATGAAGGCCGACCGGGTGCTGGTGGTCGGCCGCCAGGAATGGACCGGCCAGCTGGGCGGGTGCGGCGAAGGCAGCATCTCCGGCGCCACCAAGACCTTCGTCAGCAAGGCGTACCTGACCGACGTGGCGCACGGCAAGTTCGAGGAGGCGTTCGCCGACAACACCCGCAAGCTGGGCGTCAGCGAACAGGTGCAGCGCTGCCTGGAGATCGCCGGCACGTCCTCGCTGGTCAGCAACCTGCCGCTGGACCCGGACAACGTGGTGATCAGCCAGACCAGCGGCGCCTCGCTCAGCAGCAACTTCTACCTGTACAACCTGCGCACCGGCGAAACCAAGCTGCTGCTGCGGGCCGGCGGGCGCACCAGCCCGGGCCTGTTCAACCCGCGCAATGGCGAGGTGCTCACGCGCACCCAGATCGAGCCGATCGCGCCGAACGAGTACGAGCAGCGGATCCTGATCCGCAACCCGAAGACGGGCGAGTTCGAGACCCACGACAACCTGACCCGCAAGCTCAGCGAGCGCTACACGGTGGACATCGTGGGCATCGACGAGGGCAGCGGGAAGTTCTACGTGCTGACCGACCTGTTCGCCGACAAGGTGCAGGCCTGGATGTACGACCCGGCGACGCGCAAGTTCGACGCCGAGCCGCTGCTGGCCCACCCGCAGCACTCGATCGGCGCGCTGATCCTGGGCACCCAGCCCAGCAACTTCAACAAGGTGCTGGGCTATGCGGTGGATGGCGGCGCGCGCGAGGTCACCTACGTCGAGCCGCAGATGCAGGCCATGCACGCGATGCTCAAGCAGGCCTTCCCGGGGCAGGCGGTGAGCATCGGCAGCTACAACAACGACCTGTCCCGGGTCGTGGTGAGCACGGTCAGCGCGCGCCATCCGCGCGCCTACCACGTGCTGCTGGACCGCAAGCGCATCGTCACCCTGGGCAGCGAGCGGCCGTGGATCGACAGCGCGAACATCGGCGAGCAGCGCTGGGTGACCTATACCGCGCGCGACGGCCTGCAGATCCCCGCGATCCTGGACCTGCCCGCGGGCTGGAAGCAGGGCGACGCGCCGCTGCCCACCGTCATCAACCCGCACGGCGGCCCCTGGTCGCGCGACACCATGGGCTGGGACGCGTCCGGCTGGGTGCCGTTCCTCACCTCGCGCGGGTATGCCGTGCTGCGCCCGCAGTACCGCGGCTCGACCGGCCTGGGCCGCAAGCTGTGGCTGGCCGGCGACGCGCAGTGGGGCCAGACCATGCAGGACGACAAGGACGACGGCGCCGCGTGGCTGGTCAAGCAGGGCATCGCGGACCCGCAGCGGCTGGCGATCTTCGGCTATTCCTACGGCGGGTTCGCGGCGGCCGCGGCCGCGGTGCGGCCGGACAGCCCCTACCAGTGCGCCATTTCCGGCGCGCCGGTCACCGACCTGGCCAAGATCGGCATGAGCTGGAGCGACAACCGCCTGCAGCGCATCCTGCAGGGCAACACCGTGAAGGGGATGGACCCGATGCAGCACACCGCGCGCGCCAACATCCCGGTGCTGCTGTACGTGGGCGACCGCGACGTGCGCACCCCGGCCTTCCATGCGCGCAGCTTCTACGGCGCGATCAAGGGTGCGGTGCCGGCGAAGCTGGAGGTGATCCCGGACATGCCGCACAGCCTGCCGTGGTACCCCCGCCACCACCAGCAGACCCTGAAGCTGATCGAGGACTTCCTGGCCAAGGACTGCGGTCCCGGCGGGTTGTAAAACCTGAATGCGAAAGCCCGCACACGCGCATGAAAGCCGTGTTGCGGGCTAGTGAAAATTGCGTTATACGTTCAGCTGCTATTTCACCCGGGATGAGGAAGGACAATGCAGTACAGGGGTAAGAACACTCGTAACTTCAGGAAGTTGCCGTTGTGCGTGGCCATGCTGGGCTGCCTGTACGGCGCCAGCGCCATGGCCCAGACGGCTCCGGCCCAGACGCCTCCGGCGGAAGAGCAGGAAGAGGAAGCCAAGGAGCTGGACAAGGTCACTGTCACCGGCTCGCTGCTGCGTCGTCTGGAGTACGACACCACCTCGCCGGTCCAGGTGCTGACGGCCGACACCAGCGTGACCGTCGGCCAGATCGAGACCGCCGAGTTCCTGCAGAAGTCCAGCGTCGCCGCGGGCTCCACCCAGATCAGCAACCAGTTCGCCGGCTTCGTGGTCGAGGGCGGCACCGGTGTGCAGACGGTTTCGCTGCGTGGCCTGGGTGCCCAGCGCACCGCCGTGCTGCTGAACGGCCAGCGCCCCGGCCCGGCCGGTACGCGTGGCCAGGTGCTGGCGTTCGACCTGAACGTGATTCCGCAGAACATCCTGCAGCGCGCCGAAATCGTGAAGGACGGCTCCTCGTCCATCTACGGCTCCGATGCGATCGCCGGTGCAGTCAACCTGATCACCCGCAAGAACATCGATTCTCCGGAAATCAGCATCAGCGGCCGTGCGCCGTTCGAGGGCGGCGCGGAGAACTTCACCGTGTTCGGCGCGATGGGCTGGAACACCTCCAACGGCAACATCGCCGTGGCCGGTGAGTACTACCTGAGCCAGCCGCTGCGTTTCGGCGACCGCGACTATCTCAAGTGCGCCGAGGATCTGGTGTGGGACGCCGCGGGCAACCGCATCGACCGCCAGGACCGCTCGGTCACCGCGGGCACGGAGCTGGAAGGCTGCAATAACCTGTATGCCAACACGGTCATCGACTTCTTCAGCCCCAGCTATCGCCTGGTCCCGACCCGCGACGGCAGCACCATCGGCGCCCTGCCGGGCTACAAGCCCCGCCCCGTCCCGACGCCGACCTACGCAAACGGCGGCACTGCGTACTACGAAGATCAGTTGAACTTCGACTTCTACGGCGATGCCCAGCTCATCGACCGCCAGGAGCGTGCCAGTGTGTACGCCACCGCGGATTTCGCCTTTGGCGACGTGAACTGGACCGCCGAGGGCCTGTACAACCAGCGCAACACGCAGACCCACCGCTGGCGGCAGTTCTTCCCGGTGGTGGCCGCTCCGGTCCCGTCGGGCTTCGGCCAGGTGATCATGCCGTTCTCGTCCGACCAGGACGTGACCATCGATTACTTCTACCTGCGCACCGGGCTGGACGGCCTGATGTCGTGGACCGACACCTGGGCGTGGACGACCAACCTGTCCTACACCAAGTCGGACGGTGACTACAGCGTCTTCTCGATCGACAACCGCAAGACGGGCGACCTGACGCGCGCGAACAGCGGTACCGCGTCCGTCAACTACTTCAAGCCGTGCATCATGAACGGCGAGTGCATGGAGGAGCTGGAGAACGCCGTTGGCGCATGGCACACCGGCAATACGGTGTATGACCAGGTCCTGTTCAACGGCATCGTGACCGGCGAACTGTTCCAGATGCCTGCCGGCCCCGTGGGCGCCGCGTTTGGCGTCGAATACCGCCGGTTCAGCATCGATGACCAGCCGAGCGAACTGGAGCGTGGCGGCAACCTGTGGGGCCAGAGCTCGGCCCAGGTCACCAAGGGCACCGACAACGTGAAGGAAGTCTTCACCGAGATGGAGTTCCCGATCCTGAAGGGTCTGCCGATGTTCGAATCGCTGTCCGCGAACGTTTCGGCCCGCTGGTTCGACTACGACTCCGTGAATGATTCGGACATGGTGTGGAAGCTGGGCCTTGGCTGGCAGGTGACGCCGTCGGTGCGCCTGCGTGCCACCAAGGGCACCTCCTACCGCGCGCCCGGCCTGTACGAGCTGTTCCTCGGCAACCTGACCGGCTTCGTCGGCCAGCTGGCGATCGACCCGTGCATCAACTGGAACGAGAGCACCAACGACTTCATCCGTGCCAACTGCGCAGCCGCCGGCATCCCGGGCGACTACGCGGCAGCGGGTGCGTCGTCGGCAACCGTGACCACCGGTGGCGGCGCGGGCTTCCTGAAGCCGGAGACGTCCAAGGCGTTCACGATCGGCACCATCCTCACTCCGACCTGGGCGCCGATCAGCATCGCGTTCGACTACTTCGACTACGAGGTGTCCGACCAGATCTCCACGCTGACCTCGGCCACCATTCTGGGCGGTTGCTACGGTTCGCCGGTGTTCCCGAACAACTTCTGCAACAACTTCCGGCGTAACCCGGCGACCGGCGCGCAGCCGCACATGATCACGGACGTGTTCGCGACCTACATCAACGTGAACCTGCAGAAGGTCCGCGGCTACGACCTGCTGGCGCGCTTCGACAAGGACATCGCGTACGGCAAGCTGGAAGTGGAAGGCCAGTTCACGTACATCATCGAGGACGTGAACCAGCTGTTCGAGGATCCGCTCGGCGGCGGTTTCGTGCGTTCGAACAACGTGGGCTACATCGGCAACCCGTCGCTGGTCGGCAACCTTCGCACCGCCCTCAAGCGTGGCGACTGGACCTACACCTGGTCGATGGACTACGTGGATTCCACCCGCAACCTGGACATCCAGCCGACCTTCACGTACAGCGGTTTCCCGAACGCGGTGCGCGAGATCCGGGCCGATGCGCGCCTCTACCACGCCGCCTCGGTGCGCTACGAGCAGCCGAAGTGGTCCGCGCTGGTGGGCATCCGCAACCTGCTGGACGAGGCTCCTCCGAGCGTCACCACCGGCGTTGCCACCCGCTACGGCAACGTCCCGGCGTTCGCCACCCAGTACGACCTGCTTGGTCGCACGCTGTTCGCGCGCTTCAGCTACAAGTTCTAAGCAACACGCTTCATCGGCACCACGGAGCCCGGCGCAAGCCGG
>CBFGMM010000033.1:0-17073 GCA_965649855.1 uncultured Thermomonas sp.
CGCGGCAGGGTGGCTGCATCGAACCGCGTGCGCGGCTCAGAAGGGGATCTTCCCCAGCAGCATGTCCCGGTACATCACCCAGTCGCCGGCGAACGAATACAGCGGGTGCCTGAAGGTCGCCGGGCGGTTCTTCTCGAAGAAGAAGTGGCCGACCCAGGCGAACGCGTAGCCCGACAGCAGCGCGCCCAGCAACCACCACGGGTTGCCGCGCAGGATGGCCAGCACGATGAAGCCCAGCGCCAGGCTGGTACCCGTGAAATGCAGGCGGCGGCAGGTGGGGTCGCGGTGTTCGCCCAGGTAGAACGGATAGAACTCGCGGAAGCTGGAGAACCCCTGCGCGCGCGCGGGGCCGGGGACGTGTTCGTGTTGCCCGGACGGGCCGGGCTCCGGCGCGCTCATGGCGTGTCCTCGCGTTCCGCGGCCTTGGCCGCCTCCCAGTAGCGATCCTGCGCTTCCAGCGGCAGGCCGGCAAGCCCGCCCGCGCCGGCCGCCATCGCCTCCATGGCGCGGAAGCGGCGCTCGAACTTGGCGTTGGCCCGGCGCAGCGCCGCGCCGAAATCGACCCCGGCGTGGCGGGTCAGGTTGGCGGCCACGAACAGCAGGTCGCCCAGCTCCTCCTCCAGGCGCGCGCGCGCGGCGGGGTCCCCGGGATCGGCTGCCACCGCGTCGAACTCCGCGCGCGCCTCCTCGATTTCCTCGTGCAGCTTGTCGAACACCGGCGCCGGGCCCGGCCAGTCGAAGCCCACCTTCGCCGCCCTGTGCTGCAGCTTCACCGCGCGCTGCCATTCCGGCAGCCCGCGCGCGATCCCGGCCAGCGCGGAGTCATCGTCATCGCCGCGGGCCGCGCGTTCGGCGCGCTTGTGCGCGTCCCACGCCCGGGTCTGCGCCTGCGCATCGGCCACGCTGGCATCCGCGAACACGTGCGGGTGGCGGCGGGTCATCTTGTCGCAGATCGCCGCCACCACGTCGCCGAAGTCGAACGCGCCGGCCTCCTCGGCCATGCGCGCATGGAAGACCACCTGCAGCAGCAGGTCGCCCAGCTCGTCCCGCAGCTCGGCCATGTCGCCGCGGTCGATCGCATCGACCACCTCGTACGCCTCTTCCACGGTGTACGGCGCGATGGTCGCAAAGGTCTGCGCCAGGTCCCACGGGCAGCCTCCGCGCGGATCGCGCAACGCCGCCATGATGGCCAGCAGCGCCCCGATGTCCCGCGCGCCGCTCATGCAGGCAGCAGCGCGCGCAGGGCGGGATCGCCCAGCGCCAGGAAATCGCCGTTGAGCAGGGTGTCGCGCCGGTTGTAGCGCAACGGGCGTCCACGCGCGTCCAGTACCGCGCCGCCGGCGGCCTCCAGGATCGCCTGCCCGGCCGCGGTATCCCATTCGCTGGTGGGGCCGAAGCGGGGATACAGGTCCAGCGCGCCTTCCGCCAGCAGGCAGAACTTCAGCGACGATCCGCAGCCAACCACGTCGCTGCCGGGCAGCGCATCCAGCACCGCCTGGGTCCGCGCATCGCGATGCGAGCGGCTGGCGGCGATGCGCAGCGGCGCCTGCGCGGGCACGCGGGCGTGGATCGGCTGGTCGTCCCCGCCCACCCGCCGGAAGGCGCCCGCGCCGGGCGCGCCATGCCACAGCGCGCCGGTCACCGGCTGCTGGATCACCCCGAACGTGGCCACCCCGCCTTCGACCAGCGCGATGTTGACGGTGAATTCGCCGTTGCGCTTCACGAACTCGCGGGTGCCGTCCAGCGGATCCACCAGCCACAGCGTGGCCCACTCCCGGCGCGCGGCGATGGCGTCGGCCGGCGATTCCTCCGACAGCACCGGAATGCCCGGCGTCAGTGCGCGCAGGCCGTCCACGATCCGCCGGTGCGCGGCAAGGTCGGCGGCGGTGACCGGCGAGGCATCCTCCTTGTGCTCCACCGCGAACGGGCGCTCGTACACGGCCAGGATGTCCAGCGCCGCGGCGCGCGCGATCGCGATCACGCCCTCGCGCAGGCCGCGCTCAGGCGCCATGCTGCTGCAGCCACTCGCGGGCGATGAACAGCGCGGCGATGCTGCGCCCCTCCGAGAAATCCTCGCGCAGGATCAGCTGGCCGATGTCCGCCAGCTTCCACGGCACCACCTCCAGTTCCTCGGGCTCGTCGCCGGGCAGCCGCTTCGCGTACAGGCCGCGCGCCAGCACCAGGTGGGTCTGGTGGCTCATGTACACCGGCGCCAGGCTCAGGCTGCGCAGCACGGTGAGTTCGCGCGCGCCGTAGCCGGCCTCCTCCATCAGCTCGCGGTCGGCGGCCTGCTCCGGCGTCTCGCCGGCGTCGATGCGGCCCTTCACCAGGCCCAGCTCGTAGCGGTGCACCCCGGCCGCGTATTCGCGCACCAGCAGCACCGTCTCGTCGTCCAGCATCGGCACCACCGCCACCGCCCCGTGTCCCCGCCCGTGCAGGCGCTCGTAGCGGCGGCGCTCGCCGTTGCTGAACTCAAGGTCCAGCCGCTCCATCCGGTACGGGCCGGCCTCGTGCTCGGTGATGCCGTGGATGGTGGGCAGGCGGCGGGTCATCGCGGGCCGCCCGCGGCGATAATGGGGGAATGGAAGGGATTCACGATGCCGACATGATAGCCGCGGGGGAGGCGCTGGCCAGCCGCTGGCGCGCGCGCGACCTGGCCGTGCTCTGGCACCCGTGCACGCAGATGCGCGAACACGCCGGCGATGCGCTGCCGCTGGTGCCGATCGAGCGCGGCGACGGCGCATGGCTGGTCGGCCGCGACGGCCGCCGCTACCTGGACGCGGTCTCCAGCTGGTGGACCAACCTGTTCGGCCATGCGGAACCGCGCATCGCCGCCGCCATCGCCGCCCAGGCCGGCACCCTGGAGCAGGTGATCCTGGCCGGCTTCTCCCACGCGCCGGCGGTGGAGCTGGCGGAGCGGCTGCTGGCGATCGCCCCGCGCGGCCATGCCGATGAACGCGGTGCCCGTGCGCCGCTGGCCAAGGTGTTCTACGCCGACAACGGCTCGGCCGGGGTGGAAGTGGCGCTGAAGATGGCCTTCCACTGGTTCCGCAACCGCGGCGAGACCAAGCGCACCAAGTTCGTCGCGCTGCAGAACGGCTACCACGGCGAGACCATCGGCGCGCTGGCGGTCGGCGACATCCCGCTGTACCGGCGGGTGTACGCGCCGCTGCTGGCCGAAGCCCTGTTCGCGCCCTCGCCCGACGCCTTCCTGGCCGAGCCCGGCGAGTCGGCCGCGGACTGCGCCCGGCGCGCGGCCGACGGGCTGCGCGCGCTGCTGGAGCGGCACCCGGGCGAGGTCTGCGCGCTGATCCTGGAACCCCGCGTGCAGTGCGCCGGCGGCATGCGCATGCACGACCCCCTGTACCTGCGGCTGGCGCGCGAGCTCTGCGATGCGCACGGCGTGCTGCTGATCGCCGACGAGATCGCGGTGGGCTTCGGCCGCACCGGCACCCTGTTCGCCTGCGAGCAGGCGGGCGTGCAGCCGGACCTGCTGTGCCTGTCCAAGGGCCTGACCGGCGGATTCCTGCCGCTGGCCGCGGTGCTGGCGACGCAGGCGATCTACGACGGCTTCCTGGACGATTCCCGCGAGCGCGCGTTCCTGCATTCGCACAGCTACACCGGCAACCCGCTGGCCTGCGCCGCCGCGCTGGCGTCGCTGGCCATCTTCGAAAGCGACGAGGTGCTGGCGCGCAACCGCGCCACCGCCCTGCGCATGGCCGGGCTGGCGGCGCCGCTGGCCGACCTGCCGCACGTGGCCCAGGTGCGCCAGGCCGGGATGATCCTGGCCTTCGAGCTGACCGATGGCGGGAACCCGCGCACACCGTTCGATCCTGCCCTGCGCATCGGCCTGCGCGCCTATCGCGCCGCGCTGGAACGCGGCGTGGTGCTGCGCCCGCTCGGCGACACCCTGTACTGGATGCCGCCCTACTGCATCGACGAGGCGCAGTTGCAGTTGCTGGCGGACACCACCCGCGCCGCGATCCTGGAGGCCACCGCGTGCGCCTGACCCGCAGCCACGTCGACGCCCCGCTGCGGGTGGGCGAGGAGATCGTGTTGCCCGAGGACGTGGCCGCGCACCTGCTGCGGGTGCTGCGCCTGCAGGTGGGCGATGGTTGCGTGCTGTTCAACGGCGACGGGCACGACTACGACGCGCGCATCGTGGCGCTGGGCAAGCGCGAGGCGCGCGCGCAGGTGGTCGCGGCCCGGCCGGTCCACAACGAATCGCCGCTGCGCATCACCCTGCTGCAGGGCATCGCCCGCGGCGAGAAGATGGACTGGATCCTGCAGAAGGCCACCGAGCTCGGGGTCGCGCGCATCCTGCCGGTCGACAGCGACCGCAGCGAGGTCAGGCTGGACGCGCAGCGCGCCCCCAGGCGCCTGGCCCACTGGCGCGGGGTCGTGGTGGCGGCCTGCGAGCAGAGCGGCCGCGCCACGGTGCCGGAGGTGGCGCCGCCGCAGCCGCTGGCGCAGGCGGCGGCGCAACGCGAAGGGCATGGCGTGATCCTGGACCCGTTCGCGCAGGCGTCCATCGGGGGACTGCTGGGCGCCGGCTTCAGCGCCTGCACCATCGCGATCGGGCCGGAGGGCGGGTGGTCGCCGCGCGATCGCGAACAGCTGCTTGCCGCCGGGTTCGGCGGCGTGCGGCTGGGCCCGCGGGTGCTGCGCACCGAGACCGCCGGGATCGCCGCGATCGCGGCGCTGCAGGCGTTGCTGGGCGACCTGCGCTAGGCCGCCACGCCGTGCCGCTCAGGCGGCGACGGCCAGCGCCTCGCCGATGCGCTGCTCCAGGATCGCCAGGTCGGGCACCAGCGCATCGTCCTCGTTCAGGCGCACCTGGGACAGCACTCCCTCGGGCACGTCGCCATCCGTGTCCTGCGCCGCCAGCGCCGCCTCGGTGACGGTCACCAGGCGCGGGAAGCCCTGGGTCAGCACCGCGAAGAACGGGCGCTTGGGATCGCCGCCCAGCGCCTTGAGCACGATCACCTTGCTGCCCAGTCCGCCCTGTTCGTCCGCGATGCCGGCGAAGCGCGAAAAGGCCACCAGCGGAAGCTGCCAGCCGCGCCAGCGGATGCGCCCCAGCAGCCAGTCGGGCGCATCGGCCACCGGCTCCGGCGGCGCGTAGGACAGCACCTCCGCGATCGCGGCATTGGGCAGCAGCAGGCGCGCCTCTGCGACCTGGATCAGCACGCCGCGGATGATCGAGGCTGGCGCGCCGGCGGCGGCGGAAGTGGGGGCGGGTGCGGACATGGGAACCTCAGGCAGGCCAGCGTTCGAGCAGTTTGAGGGGAATCTTGGCGATGGGGGCGGCCTGGCCGCCGCGCGCCACCAGGGCATTGCTGGCGGCCGCATCGAAGCAGTTGTCCGGCGACTGGCCCAGCGCCACCCCGCCGGCCAGGGCGATCCCCAGCGCGCGGTCGACCAGGGACGCATCCGCGCCGCTCAGCAGCAGCAGCGCGCTGTCGCCAGCGGGCAGTGCGCTGAAATCGGCGGGTGCGTCGCTGGGAGCGAACAGCAAGCCCGCCGGCGCCGCCTGCACGTCCAGGCCATCCGGCAGCACGTGCACGGTGCCGGCCTGCAGTGGATCGCCGGCCTGGGCCAGCACCACGCGCAACGCGCTGGCGCGCTGCATCTGGCGCACCAGTTTCTCGTACTGGCCGCCGTCGATCCGCTGGCGGAGCACCACCGGCCGCGGGAACGCGGCAGGCAGCGCGCCCAGCAGCTGGCGCACGGCATCCGGGCCGCCCACGCCGGCGTCGATGGCCACGGCGCCGCTGCGGGGCCGCGCCGCGACCTGGCCGGGGGCTTGCGGCAACGCGTCCACGCGCGCCTGCAGCGCGTCCAGTTCCTCGCGGAAGCGCAGGTCCTCTTCCTTCGGGTGCGGCCCGGCGACCGCGGCCGGCCCGGCCTGGTCCCTGGCGCGCGGCAGCACGTCGTGGTGCCCGTACAGCTTGGCGTTGAGGTGCCGCGCCCAGCGCGCCGCCTCCCAGCCCTCGCGCCTGGCGGCGACGTCGGCGTCCTCGAACATCACCTCGATCGCCGGATCGCCCAGCACCCCGTCGAAGCGGTCCAGCACCTGTTCGACCACCGGGTCCAGGATCACCAGCAGCACGTCGGGATCCTGGGCCCGCACGTCGGCCTCGAAGGCCGCGGACGGGTCCAGCAGCGCGGCGACCTCCGCGCCCGCCTGCACCACCGCGGCCTGCGTGCGCTCCCGCGCGGCACCGGGCCGCGCAAGGAGGACGACGCGCTTTTGCCTCATTGCGGCGATCCGTCGCCCACGCGCTCCAGCTTGAGCAGCTCGAACACGTTGCGCATCAGCTCGGCCTCCTGGTACGGCTTGCCGAGGTAACGCTCGACGCCGAGGTCGATCGCGCGCTGGCGGTGCTTCTCGCCGGTACGGGAGGTGATCATGATGATCGGCACGTCGCGCATGCGCGGATCCGCCTTCATCGCGGTGGCCAGCTCGTAGCCGTCCATGCGCGGCATCTCGATGTCCAGCAGCATCAGGTCGGGGATCACGTCGACCATGTGCTCCAGCGCATCGATGCCGTCCTTCGCCGTGGCCACCTCGAAGTTGTGGCGTTCCAGCACGCGCCCGGTGACCTTGCGCATGGTGATGGAGTCGTCCACCACCATCACCAGCGGCACGCGGCGCGACTCGGCGGCCTGCGGCGCCGGGGCGGCGTCGCGCGGCATGGCGGCGGCGCGGCGCACCAGCGGGGCCACGTCCAGGATCACCACCACCGAGCCATCGCCCATGATGGTGGCGCCGAAGATGCCAGGCACCGAGGCCACCTGCGGGCCGCCGGCCTTGACCACGATCTCGCGGTTGCCCAGCACCTGGTCGATCGCCACCGCCACCCGCAGCTCGCCGGAACGGACCAGCAGCAGCGGTACCTGGAGCTGGCCCTCGGCCTTGACCGCCGGCGCCCCGACCAGCGCGCCCAGGTCGTGCAGCACGTAGTCCTCGCCGCCGTAGGCGTAGCTGGCGTGCTCGCGCGCCAGGTCCTCGCGCGCGATGCGGCCCACGCCGCGCACCGAGGCGATCGGCACCGCGTACTGGGTCTCGCCGATCTTCACGAACACCGCCTGGGTGACCGCCAGGGTCTGCGGCAGGCGCAGGGTGAAGGTGGTGCCCTGGCCGGGCGTGCTTGCGATGTCGAGCGAGCCGCCCAGCTGGCGCACCTCGCTGGCCACCACGTCCATGCCGACGCCGCGGCCGGCCAGGCGGCTGACGGTCTGCGCGGTGGAGAAGCCGGGCTCCAGGATCAGCACGTCCAGGTCGCCGTCGCCCAGCACCGCGTCCGGCCTGATCAGGCCGCGCTCGATGGCGCGCGCGCGGATCGCCTGGCGGTCCAGGCCCGCGCCGTCGTCGGCCACCTGCAGCACCACTTCCGAGCCTTCGCGCCGGACCGCCACGCGGATGCTGCCCTCGGCGCCCTTGCCCGCCTTGCGGCGTGCGTCCGGGCCTTCCAGGCCGTGCGCCACCGCGTTGCGCAGCATGTGCTCCAGCGGCGCGGTCATGCGCTCCAGCACGTTGCGGTCGAGTTCGCCCTGCGCGCCGTCCAGCTTCAGCTGGGCCTGCTTGCCGGTCTCGCCGGCGGCCTGGCGGATCACCCGGCGCAGGCGCGGCACCAGCGCGTCGAACGGCACCATGCGCGTGCGCATGAGGCCTTCCTGCAGCTCGGAACTCACCCGCGACTGCTGCAGCAGCAGGGTCTCGTACTGGCGGGTCAGGTCGTCCATCGACCCGTGCAGGCTCTGCAGGTCGGCCGCCGATTCGGCCAGCGCGCGCGAGAGCTGCTGCAGGGTGCTGAAGCGGTCCAGCTCCAGCGGGTCGAAGGTGGCGTCAGCGGTGTCCTGCTCGCGCTGGTAGCGCGCGATGATCTGGGCTTCGGTCTCCGCGTCCAGCCGGCGCAGCTGGTCGCGCAGGCGGATGTTGGTCTGTTCCATTTCCGCCGCGGTGTTGCGGAACGCGCCCAGCTGCTGTTCCAGCCGCGCGCGGTAGATCGCCACTTCGCCCGCGTAGTTCACCAGCCGGTCGAGCAGGTCCGCGCGGATGCGCACCTGTTCCTGCGGGGCGCGGATGCCGATGTCCTCGTCGTCGCCCATGCCCTCGAGCACGATCGGCGCGGACAGCGGGGTGAGTTCCACCTTCTGCACCGGCGCGGGCGCGAAGCGCGTGCCGTCGTCGGCGGCCTCCCGCGCGACCAGCGGCGCCTCCGCGCGCGCGGTGAAGTCCTCGATCAGGCCCACCGGCATCCCGACCGCGCGGCGCGCGGCGACCCGGGTGATCATCCCGTGCAGCCGGTCGAAGCCGCGCTCCAGCAACGGCACGCCATCGGCGCCGAGCTCGGCGCGATTGGCCACCACCGCTTCGAGCAGCGTCTCCATCGCGTGGCCGAGTTCGCCGACCGGCAGGATGCCGGCCATGCGAGCGCCGCCCTTCAGGGTGTGCAGGTCGCGCTGCAGGCCGACCATGGCCTCGCGGTCCTCCGGGGCCTCGCGCAGCTGCGCCAGCAGTGCGTCGGAATGGTCCAGCAGGTCCCCGCCTTCCTCGACGAAGATGTCGACCAGCTCGGCGTCCAGGCCGTCCATGTCCAGCGCTTCGTCCGGATCGTCGGACGACGTGGCGCTGGCCAGCAGGGTGGCCAGCGCAGCCGCTTCGCGCGCCTTGGCGGCGGCGGCCACTTCCGCGGCGCGGCGCTCGGCCTCCATCCGCTCGGCCTGGGCGCGGGCCGCGGCGATCCGTTCGGCCTCGATGCGTTCCGCCTCGGCGCGCGCGGCGACGATGCGTTCGGCTTCCAGCCGGTCCGCCTCGGCGCGCTCGGCCGCCAGTCGCTCGGCTTCCACGCGCGCTTCCTCGGCCAGCCGCGCCTGCTCGGCTGCCGCTTCCGCGGCCAGCCGCTCGGCTTCCTGGCGCTCGCGCTCCTCGCGCTCGGCCTGCAGCCGCGCTTCCTCGATCAACCGGTCAGCCTCCGCCTGCTCCGCCGCCAGGCGTTCGGCTTCCTCCGCGGCGATCCGCTCGGCTTCGAGGCGCGCGGCTGCTTCCGCCGCCAGGCGCGCCGCTTCGGCTTCCTCGGCGGCGACGCGCTCGGCCTCGAGCCGCTCGGCTTCTTCCGCCGCCAGGCGGGCCGCTTCGGCTTCTTCGGCGGCGATGCGCTCGGCCTCGGCCTGCTCGGCGGCGCTGCGTTCGGCGGCCAGGCGCGCCTGCTCCTCGGCACCCAGCCGCTCGGCTTCTTCCGCGGCGAGGCGTTCCGCCTCGACGCGCGCAGCTTCGGCTTCTTCGGCAGCGATGCGCTCGGCTTCGAGACGCGCGGCTTCCTCGGCCGCCAGACGCGCAGCTTCGGCCTCTTCGGCGGCGACGCGCTCGGCTTCGAGACGATCGGCTTCCTCCGCCGCCATGCGTGCAGCTTCGGCTTCTTCGGCGGCGACACGCTCGGCTTCGAGACGCGCGGCTTCCTCGGCGGCCAGGCGCGCAGCCTCGGCCTCTTCGGCAGCGATGCGCTCGGCTTCGAGGCGCGCGGATTCCTCCGCCGCCAGGCGCTCGGCTTCCGCTGCTTCGGCGGCGAGGCGCTCTGCCTCGTCGTCCGCGCCGATGAAGGGCAGGCTGGGCTCGGGGAGGCGGTCGCGCAGGGCCACGGCGCGCGCGGCCAGCGCGACGAACAGCGGGACCTGCGCGGGCGTGGACTGCAGCGCCGCGGTGGTGGTGCGCACCGCGTCGGCCACGTCGGCGATGAGGGAGACGCCATCGGCGTCCGCGCCGCGACCGGCTCCCAGCAGGCGCTTGACGTAGCCCTCCGCGGGCGAGGTGAAGGCGGTGACCGAAGGCACTTCGGTCATCGCGAAGGCGCCGTTGAGCGTGTGCAGGGCGCGCAGCAGGCCGTCGTCGACGATCGCCTGGCCGCCGCGCGCGCGCGCCAGCCACGCGTCCACGGTTTCCAGGTGGCCGCCGACCTCGGCGCTCAGGATGTCCAGCAGGACCGGGTCGACCTGCACCGCGGTGCTGTCGGCGGCGGCTGCAGGCGCCGCCGGCGCCGAGGCATCGCCCGCCGCAGGAACACCCGCCTGGGTCACCGGCGCGACCTCGAACACCACGTCCTCGCCGGCGGCCAGGCGGTCGGCCACGGCCTCCATCGTCGCCAGGTCGACATCGACCAGCGCCTCGCCGCGCAAGGCGGCATGCAGCTGCGGCAGCGCGTCGCGGGTCTGGCCCAGGAAGGCGATGACCGCGGGACTGGCGGGGCGCGAGCCATCCAGCACCCGGTTCAGCATGTTCTCGGCGTGCCAGCTGAATTCGCCCAGGGTCTTGGCGCCCACCAGGCGGCCGCTGCCCTTCAGCGTGTGGAACACACGGCGGATCTGCCGCAGCAGGTCCATGTCCTCCGGCGCCCGGCGCCAGGCCGGCAGCAACCCGTCGAGGTTGGCGATCTCCTCCTGGAACTCCTCGAGGAAGATCTCGCGGATCTCGTCGTCGATTTCCTCGCCCGCGGAGTCGAAGCCGGCGTTGAACGCGGGCGTGCGGGGCTGCGAAGCGACCACCGCGGGCACCGCGTCGGCCACGGGTTCGGCGGCCGGCGGCGGGGCAAGCGCGGCCTCGGCGTCGCGCAGGTCCTGGGCGTGGGTCTCCTCGGCCGCCATCTCGGCGCTGGAGGTGTCGCCCGGCAACGGCCAGTAGCCCAGCGCCTCGACGCTGCGACGGGATTTTTCCAGCAGGTCCTGGCGCGGGCCGTGGGCCTCGCGCAGGGATTCCAGGTAGTACTCCATCCCGGCCAGCGCATCGGCCAGGGTGTCCAGTTCGCGGCCGCCCGGCACCCGGCGCGGTTCCAGCAGTTCCAGCCGGCTGTAGCGACGCAGCGCTTCCAGGTACGCCGCCGGCTCGGCCAGCTGCAGGATGCGCATGGCGCCCGCCACCTCGCCCAGCAGGCGCGGCACGGGGTCCAGCGTGGCGTGGTCCCAGTCGGTTTCCACGAACGCGACGAACGCGTTGCGCACTTCGGCGAAATTCGCCGCCGCCTCGCGCGAGACCGCGCCCAGCACCTTGCGCGATTCCTGCGCCAGCTGGTCCTCGCCGCCCTCGGCGGCCTCCTGGCCCAGCCGCGCGACCTGGTCGTCCAGCGAGTGGTCGATCTGGATCAGCGCGCCGGCCACGTCCAGCAGGTCGTCCTCGCTGGCCTCGCGGGCGCCGCTGGCCATGCCGTGGACGATGTCGCGCTGCGCATGCACCGAATCGCGCGCGGCGGCCAGCCCCACCATCCCCAGGGTGTCGCCGATCCGGCCCAGCGCCTCGGCCTGCGGCAGCAGCCCCGCCACGTCGCGCAACCCCGCGCGCAGCTGCAGGTCCAGCGCATCCTTGACCCGCAGCAGGTCTTCCTTCAGGGCGACCGAGACGGTGTCCAGCAGGGCGCGGTTGCGTCCGGCCAGGCTGCCGCGCGCGTGCTCCAGTTCGGCCTCGGTGGGATCCACCAGCAGGCCGGGCAGCGCGTCCTGTCCCAGCGCCGGGGCGCCGCGCGCCTCGCGCAGTTCGTTGAGCAGCGGCAGCAGCACGATCGGGATGTCGCGGTGCCCGCCCTGCAGGCGCTCCAGGTAGTCCGGCAGCTGCACCACGCCGCGCATCAGGGTGGCGCAGGCCTCGTCGCGCGCCGCCACGCCGCCGGCGGCCAGCGCCAGGGCCAGCTGCTCCATCTCGTCGGCGACCATGGTCGGCGCCTGCAGCTCCAGCATGCGCAACGTGCCCTGCACCTGGTGCAGGTGCGCCGCGCAGCTGCGCATGCGCTCGGCCTCGGCCGGCGCCTCGGCGTAGCCCTCGATGTCGATCCGCGCCTGGCGCAGGGTCTCGTCGATCTCCGGCTTCACCCAGCCGAGCGCGGTGTGGTCGATGGCATCGCGCAACGCCGTGGTCATCGCGACGCTCCGCTGGGGCCCCGCGCACGCGCGGGGCAGGCCTGGACGATGCTGTTCATGCCGGGACTATCCGTGCCGCGCTCAGGCGGGCAGCTTGAAGTCGGCGACCGAACGACGCAGGTCCGCCGCCAGCTGCGCCAGGTTTCCGATCGACTCCGCGGTCTGGCTGGCGCCCTGCGAGGTCTGCGCGGTGATCGACTGGATGGTGTTCATCGTCTGGGTGATGTTGGACGCCGCGCTGGACTGCTCCTGCGCCGCCACCGAGATGCCTTCGATGAGGCCCGACAGGTCGGACGACACCTTTTCGATCTCGCCCAGCGCGGTACCGGCGTCTTCCGCCAGGCGCGCACCGGCCACCACTTCCGAGGTCGTCTGCTCCATCGAGCTGACCGCCTCGTTGGTGTCGGCCTGAATGGTCTGCACCAGCGACTCGATGCGCTTGGTCGCGCTGGAGCTGCGTTCCGCGAGGCGCTGCACTTCGTCGGCCACCACCGCGAACCCGCGGCCCGCCTCGCCGGCCGAGGCCGCCTGGATGGCCGCGTTGAGCGCCAGGATGTTGGTCTGCTCGGAGATGTCGTTGATCAGTTCCACGATCGAGCCGATTTCCTGCGAGCTCTCGCCCAGGCGCTTGATGCGCTTGGAGGTTTCCTGGATCTGGTCGCGGATGCTGTCCATGCCGGCGATCGTCTGCCGCACCACGCCCGCGCCGTTGGTCGCGATCAGCACCGAGCGGCGCGCCACCTCGGCGGAGTCGGCGGAGTTGCGCGAGACCTGGTTAATGCTGGCCGCGATCTCGTTGATGCGGTCGGTGGCGGAGTTGATCTCCTGCGCCTGGTGCTCCGCGGCGTCGGCCAGGTGCATGGCGGTGGCCTGCGTTTCCTGGGCGCTGGACGCCACCTGCACCGAGGTGTCGTTGATCGTGGCCACCAGGGTGCGCAGCTGCTCCACGGCGAAGTTGATCGAGTCCGCGATCGCGCCGGTCATGTCCTCGGTCACGGTCGCCTTCACGGTCAGGTCGCCTTCCGCGAGCGAGCCCATTTCGTCCAGCAGGCGCATGATCGCCTCCTGGTTGCGGTCGTTGAGTTCCTTGGTGGTCTGGTAGCGCAGGCGCTCGGCGCTGCGGGTGCTGAAGTACAGGCCGACCAGCGAGAGCAGCACGCCCAGGCCGGACAGGATGCTGACCCAGACGCCGCCGATGATGCTGGTGTCCTTCAGCGAACCGAACGAGGTGAACGCGGCGAACAGGCTCTCGCTGTCGGACAGCAGCTTGTCCGAGCCGGTGGCCAGCGCGTTCGCGGAGTTCTGCGCGCGGATCAGGTTGCCGGAGCTCGCCACGATCGCGTTGAGGTCGGTCTTCATGCCCTGCCACAGCGTGGCGGCCTGGTTGAGCGGCGCCACCGCGCCGGCCGCGGTCACCCGCGGGATGTCGCCGCTGCCGTTGCGCAGCGCGTTCATCGAACGGTCGAACACCGCCGAGTCGCGGCCCAGCGCGTCCGCCGCCACCTGCGCGCCGCTGCCGCCCGCGCGCAGCTCCGCGATGCGCTGCGCCATGCGCGACAGGGTCGTGACCTGTTCCAGGGCGGTGAACACCTGGCCGGAACCGGCGCCGCCGGAGGCCAGGCCGCGCACCACTTCGTTGAGCTGTGCCTGCAGCTGCGGGACCTTGCCGGCGAAGCTGTTGGCGCGGCCCGCCAGGCCCACCACCGCCTGCTGCGAGGCCACCACTTCGTCCGCGCGCTTGGCCAGCGGGTCCCAGGTCGCGCTCACGGTGCGGATCGGACCGGCCACGCCCGCGGTCTCGCCGAAGCGGTCGTTGAGCAGCTTGATGTCCTCGTCCACCTGCGCCTTGGTGTCCCTGAACGCGGCGAAGGCCTCGGCGTCGCCGCCGATCGCGTCGCGGCCCTGGTTGGCCAGGCGCTGCGAGTTCAGCTGCAGTCGCGATGCCGACGCACTGGCGCCGCCGAGGCGCGAGGCCTTGGTGGTCGCGTACAGGGTGTTCAGCGCGAACACCAGCAGCGAGACGACCAGGATCACAGACCAGGCGCGGGTGCTGAGGTTCTGGCGCTTGCCGGCCACGTTGTCCATCACAGTGCTCATGTTGCGACCTCGACTTGCGTGCTTGTCTGGTGGTTGGCCGCGGGTTAGGCGGCGGCTTGGCGGAATTCGGGGGTGCGCGCCAGGCGCTCGAGGCTGAACACGCCCCAGTCCTGGTCGTTGACGCGGTAGGCGCGGTCGATGAAGTACGCGTAGCGCCCATCGGCCACCGCATCGGTGCCGGCGGACTGCGCCTCCACGAAGCTGCGCTGGCCGAAGAGTTCGTCGATGGTGACCGCGACGTCGCCGCCCGGCTGGCGCACGACCAGCACGCGCTGGCTTTCATGGATCACGGTGCGCTCGCCCTCCAGGAACTGCTTGAGGTCGACCACCGGCAACAGGGTGCCGCGCACGTTGGCCACGCCCAGCATCCAGGGCTGCGCGCCCGGCACGCCGGTCACCGCCGGCATCGGCAGGATCTCGACCACCTCATCGAAGCCCGAGGCCAGGCGGTGCGCGCCCACCCGGTAGGCGACGCCGCGCCACAGGCCCGGTGCGTCCAGCTGCTCCGGCAGGCCGACCACGTGCGCAAGGCTGCGCTGCTCGTAGTCGGCCAGCACCAGGAACGGGGAGCGGCGGTCGCGCGCGCGGCGCGCGGCGGCGCGGCGCGGCTTTCGCGCTGCGGGTTCGGCCGGGTCGGGTGCACTGCCCGCGTCCTGGGGCGCCTCGCCCTCCACGGCATCGGACAGCCCCTGGCTGGCGCGCAGCGGCGTGACCTCGTCGCCATCCAGCGCCCGCGCGATCTCCGCGTCCAGCGGGTTGCCGGCGTCACTGGCCACTGGCGCGTCGCCCGGCGCGGCCGCGGCCTGGGGCTTGCCCCGCTGCTTGTGCTTGCCGCGCTTGGCCATGCTCAGTGACCGACCAGCGCGTTGATGCGTTCGATCAGGTCCTGCTCGCGCGGCGGCTTGACGATGTAGTCCTTGGCGCCCTGGCGCAGGCCCCAGACGCGGTCCGTGTCCAGGCCCTTGGTGCTCACGATCAGCACCGGGATGTGGCTGGTGTCGGCGTCGCGCGACAGCGCGCGGGTGGCCTGGAACCCGTTCATGCCGGGCAGCACCACGTCCATCAGGACCAGGTCCGGCTTGTCGCGGCGACAGGTGGCGATGCCGTCCTCGGCGCTGCCCGAGGTGGTGACCTCGTGCCCGTTGCGCTCCAGCAGCTGCGCCATGACCGCGGCCTCGGTCGGTGAATCCTCGATCAGCAGAATGCGTGCCATGCGTGCCCTACCCCCCGGTCAGGCGTTGACGTACGTGCGGATTGCCCCAAGCAGCTCTTCGCGGGTGAACGGCTTCGTCAGGTACTGCTCCGACCCCACGATGCGGCCGCGCGCCTTGTCGAACAGGCCGTCCTTCGACGAGAGCATGATCACCGGCACGGTCTTGAATGTCTGGTTGTTCTTGATCAGCGCGCAGGTCTGGTAGCCATCCAGGCGCGGCATCATGATGTCGACGAAGATGATCTGCGGGCTGTGGTCGGCGATCTTCGCCAGCGCCTCGAACCCGTCGGTCGCCGTGACCACCTCGCAGCCCTCGCGCACGAGCAGCGTTTCCGCCGTGCGGCGGATGGTCTTGGAATCGTCGATGACCATCACCCTCAACCCCTTGAGGCTGACGCCCTGGTCGTCCTGCTGCGTCATGCGTTCCCCTTCGCTGCCGATCGCCCCGCGCGGATCCATGCGCGAAGCGAACCGCTTATATCCCAGCCCGCGGTCTGCGTGTCAAGCGCCGCGATGCGGCGTCGCGGGCTGGCGCACGCGCGGCTGCTAACATCCGCTTCGATTCCCGACGAGTGAATGCGCGAGCCGCCATGCCGCCCGAAGTCATCGTGGTGATGGACCCGATCGAGTCCATCAGGATCGCCAAGGATTCGACCTTCGCGATGCTGCTGGAAGCGCAGCGGCGCGGCCTGCCGTTGCGCTACGTGCGTCCCGGCGGGCTGGCCGCGGATGGCGCGCGCGCGGTGGCGACCGCCGCGGCGCTGGCGGTGCGCGACGTGCCCGGCGACCACTTCGCGCTGGGCCCATGGGCGCCGCTGGAATTCGGCCCCGGCCAGGTCGTGCTGATGCGCAGGGACCCGCCGGTGGACGCGGCCTACCTGCACGACACCCAGCTGCTGGGCATGGCCCAGGCGCAGGGCGCGCTGGTGGTCAACGACCCGCAGGGCCTGCGCGACTTCAACGAGAAGCTGGCCGCGCTGCTGTTCCCGCAGTGCTGCCCGCCGACCCTGGTGAGTCGCGACGCCGCCGCGCTGAAGGCCTTCGTGGGCATGCATGGGGAGGCCGTGCTGAAGCCGCTGGACGGGATGGGCGGCCGCTCGATCTTCCGCGCGCGCGCGGGCGAGCCCAACCTGAACGTGATCCTTGAAACGCTGACCGACGGCGGCCGCCACCTGGCCATGGCGCAGCGCTACCTGCCGGAGATCGTGCAGGGCGACAAGCGCATCCTGCTGGTGGACGGCGAGCCCGTGGACTATTGCCTGGCGCGCATCCCGCAGGGGGACGAGTTCCGCGGCAACCTGGCCGCCGGCGGCCGCGGCGAAGGCCGCCCGCTGACCGAACGCGACCGCTGGATCGCGGCGCAGGTGGGTCCGGAGATGCGCCGGCGCGGCATGCTGTTCGTCGGCCTGGACGTGATCGGCGACTGGCTGACCGAGGTCAACGTCACCAGCCCCACCTGCATCCGCGAACTGGACGCACAGTTCGGCCTGAACATCGCCGGCGCCCTGTTCGACCGCATCGACGCCAGACTGGCGGCCTGATGTCCGCGGCTGCCGCCCTGGCGATGCCGGCGCCGCCGCGGATCGGCGAATCCGAGCGGCTGGGCGCGACGCTGGTGCTGTCGGTGCTGCTGCACGCGATGCTGGTGCTGGGCCTCGGGTTCGCGGACGAGGACGCCGCGCCGGTGATGCCCACGCTGGACGTGATCCTGGGGCAGACCCGCACCGAGCTGACCCCGGCGCAGGCCGACTTCCTGGCGCAGGCCAACAACCAGGGTGGCGGCGAGCACGACGCGAGCTCCCGCCCCAGCGCCCCGCAGGCGGGCCCGTTGCCGCCACCGGAGGACGGCCTGGCGC
>CBFGMM010000034.1:0-16965 GCA_965649855.1 uncultured Thermomonas sp.
CAGGCCGGCGGGCAACTGCATGGTGATGCAGTGCAGGCTGCCGTTCTGCCAGATCAGCGGGCGGCAGGGCACCGGCACCACCTCGCGGCCGGGGAAGGCCTCGGCCAGCACGGCCGCGGCACCGGCATCCGCCGGATCGCCGTAGGCCGGCATCAGCACCGCGCCGTTCACCACCAGGAAGTTGGCGTAGCTGGCGGCCAGCCGGCGTGGCGCGCCGTCCTGGTCCACGTCGACCACGGGCCGCGCCCACGGCAGCGGGAACAGGCGGTAAGGCCGGCCCCCGGCCGTGCGCAGCGCGGCGATCTCGCCGGCCATGGCCTGCAGCGCCGGGTAATGGCTGTCGGAGGGATCGTCGCAGGCCTGGTACACGATGGCATCGCCCGGCGCGAAGCGGGCCAGGGTGTCCACGTGGGCGTCGGTATCGTCGCCTTCCAGCGCCCCGTGTTCCAGCCACAGCACGCGCTGCTGGCCCAGCGCCTCGCGCAGCACGTCGTCGATCTGCGCGCGGGTCTTGCCGGGGTGGCGCAGCGACAGGCATTCATGGGTGGTCAGCAGGGTGCCGGCGCCATCGGTGTCGATCGCGCCGCCTTCCAGCGCGAAGTCGTGCTCGCGGCGCCGCGCGCCGCCGAACAGCCCCTGCGCGTGCAGGCGCTCGACCAGGCGGTCGTCGTCGCTGGCATCGAACTTGCCGCCCCAGCCGGTGAAGCGGAAGTCGTTGAGCACGAAGCCGTCGCCGGAGCGCAGCGTGATCGGGCCGGTGTCGCGCAGCCAGGTGTCGTCGTAGGGCACGGTGACGAAGCGCACGCGGTCCATGTCGACCCGGTTGCTGCGCAGCCGCATCTCGGCATAGGTCTCCACGTCGTCGTCGGGCACGCAGACGATGGCGGGCTGGAAGCGGGTGATCGCCGACACCAGCGCGATGTAGGTCTCCTCGACCTCGGCCAGTCGCGCGGCCCAGTCGGTGCCGGCGTGCGGCCAGGCGACCAGGATCGCGGACTGGGGTTCCCATTCCGCGGGGAAACGCGGGTGCGTGTCGGTCATCGGCTCGGCAGGGGATGCGCGGCGCGGGGCGCCGCGGTGGGACGGGCTGCGGGCATCAGCGGATCGGCGGCTTCGGGCCGACTTCGTCCGGGCCGGCCTTGGCCAGCACCACGTCGATCACCTTGCTGCGCTCGAAGTACACGGTGTAGCCCGGGTATACCCAGCGGTTGATCACCGGCCAGTCGCGCTTCTGCCCGCCGCGCGGGTCCAGGCGCTGGGACGGCGCGCCGTAGCGCGCTTCGACCTGGGCCATGGTCATGCCGCGGGCAGGCAGGTTCGCGGGTTCCTCGCGCACGCGCTCGATCAGCAGGGTGTCGCCCACCACCGCGCGCGCATCCTGCGCGCCGGCCAGTGCCGGGGCCAGGGCCAGCAGTCCGATGGAGGCGCAGCGGGTCAGTCGTTGCATGGCGGGGCTCCCGGTTGGAATCGGTGGATTCTATGCCGCATCCGTGAACGCGCCGCGACGCGCCCGCAAACGCGAAAAGGCCGCCTTGCGGCGGCCCTTCGACGGTACAACCCGGGCGCAGGGCGCGCCCGCGGCCTCAGCGCTGGCGCGCCTTGAACCGGGGGTTGGACTTGCAGATCACGAAGACCTTGCCACGACGGCGGACCACCTTGCAGTCGCGGTGACGGGCCTTCGCCGACTTCAGGGAGGACAGGACCTTCATGATGGGTTCTCGGCAAATGGATGGGGTGAAGCGAAGCCGCACATTCTAGCGGGCTTTGTGCCGCCGGATCAACAGCTTGGCGCGCGCGATTCATCCCCGAGGGCCAGGTGGGCGGGGATCCGGCCCTTTCCGCCATACTTGCCGGATGAACGACGCCAGCGCACCGATCCTCACCATCGACGGCCCCTCGGGATCCGGCAAGGGCACCATCAGCCGCATCGTGGCCCAGCGCCTGGGCTGGCACTACCTGGATTCCGGCGCCCTGTACCGGGCGGTGGGCGTGGCCGCGGGCTGGGCCGACCTGGACCTGGACGACGCCGGGGCGCTGGTGCGCTGCGCCTTCGACACCACGGTGACCTTCCGCGACGCGCCCGACGGCGAGCTGCGGGTGCTGATCAACGGCCACGACGCCACCGACGAGTTGCGCACGGAGACCGCCGGGGCGGCCGCCTCGGCCATCGCCGCCATCCCGGAGGTGCGCTCCGCGCTCAAGGACCGGCAGCGCGCGTTCCGGCAGCTTCCGGGCCTGGTGGCGGACGGCCGCGACATGGGCACGGTGATCTTCCCGGACGCAGCGCACAAGGTGTTCCTGACCGCCAGCGCCGAGGAACGCGCCGAAAGGCGCTATAAGCAGTTGAAGGACAAAGGGGTTTCCGTCACAATCGACGGTCTGCTACGCGAGATCCTCGCCCGCGACGCCCGCGATGCCAGTCGCGCGGTGGCGCCGCTGCGCCCGGCCATCGACGCCGTTCGCATCGACACCACCGGCCTTGGCATCGAGGAAGTGGTCGCGCGGGTGCTGGACGTCGTGTCCCGCCCCGCCGGCTAGCCGGCGCGCCTCTTTCGTCGCAGGAACCCTTCCACCTGCCGCATCCCGCGGCGGGTGGCGCCCATCCAACCATCACACATGGCCCAGCGCGTCCTGCGCGAACGCCAGACCCAAGGTGGGCCGCCCCGTGAGTGCGGGCGGCCTGTGTATCCACCAGAGATCCTCAATGAATTCCGTAATGACCGAATCCTTCGCCGAGCTGTTCGAAGCCAGCCAGGCCAACTGGGCCAAGATCAAGCCCGGCGCCATCGTCAAGGGCATCGTGGTCGACGTCCGCAACGACGTCGTGGTGATCAACGCCGGCCTGAAGTCCGAGGGCATCGTGCCCATCGAGCAGTTCCGCAACGACGCCGGCGAGATCGACGTCGGCATCGGCGACGAGGTCAAGGTCGCCCTCGACTCGCTGGAGAACGGCTTCGGCGAAACCGTGCTGTCGCGCGAGAAGGCCAAGCGCGCCATGGTGTGGGACGAGCTGGAGGAGGCGCTGGAAGCCAACGCCACCATCGTCGGCCGCATCAGCGGCAAGGTGAAGGGCGGTTTCACCGTCGACATCAAGGACGTCCGCGCGTTCCTGCCCGGCTCGCTGGTCGATGTGCGCCCCGTGCGCGACCCGGTGTACCTGGAAGGCAAGGAGCTCGAGTTCAAGCTGATCAAGCTGGACCGCAAGCGCAACAACGTGGTCGTCTCCCGCCGCGCGGTGGTCGAGAGCGAGCACTCGGAAGAGCGCGAGCAGCTGCTCGAGAAGCTGGTCGAGGGCGCGGTGCTGAAGGGCGTGGTCAAGAACCTCACCGACTACGGCGCGTTCGTGGACCTGGGCGGCATCGACGGCCTGCTGCACATCACCGACATGGCGTGGAAGCGCGTGCGCCATCCGTCCGAGGTGGTGGAAGTCGGCCAGGAGCTGGACGTGCGCGTGCTCAAGTACGACCGCGAGCGCAACCGCGTCAGCCTGGGCCTGAAGCAGCTGGGCGAGGATCCGTGGGACAACATCGCCCGCCGCTACCCGTCCAACAGCCGCGTGTTCGGCAAGGTCAGCAACGTCACCGACTACGGCGCGTTCGTCGAGATCGAGCCCGGCGTGGAAGGCCTGGTGCACGTCTCCGAGATGGACTGGACCAACAAGAACGTCAACCCGGCCAAGATCGTGCAGGTCGGCGACGAGATCGAGGTCATGGTGCTGGACGTGGACGAGGAGCGCCGCCGCATCTCGCTGGGCATCAAGCAGGTCACCAGCAACCCGTGGGAGACCTTCGCCGCGATCCACAAGAAGAACGACAAGGTGTCCGGCCAGATCAAGTCGATCACCGACTTCGGCATCTTCATCGGCCTGGACGGCGGCATCGACGGCCTGATCCACCTGTCCGACATCAGCTGGAACTCCACCGGCGAGGACATCGCGCGCAACTACAAGAAGGGCGACACCCTGGAAGCCGTGGTGCTGGCCGTGGACCCGGAGCGCGAGCGGATCAGCCTGGGCGTCAAGCAGATGGAGCAGGACCCGCTGGGCCAGTTCGTGGCGTCCAACCCGAAGGGCACCAAGGTCACCGGCACCGTCAAGGAAGTCGATGCCAAGGGCGCCACCATCGACCTGGGCGACGGCGTGGAAGGCTACGTGTCCGCCCGCGACGTCGCGGACGAGCGCGTGGACGACGCCAGCCAGTACCTGAAGGTGGGCCAGCAGGTCGAGGCCAAGTTCGTGGGCATGGACCGCAAGGGCCGCAGCCTGCAGCTGTCGATCAAGGGCAAGGACGATGCCGAGACCGCCGAGGCGATGGCCGAGTACAACAAGGCCGCCGCCGACGCCGCCAGCGGCACCACCAAGCTGGGCGCGCTGCTGCGCGAGCAGCTGAACAACAAGGGCGAGTGATCCGCCCGCGTTGAGGCGACAACGGGCGGCCCGGCTTCTGCCGGGTCGCCCGCCGCCGCGCGACCCTAGCGTCCATGACCAAGTCCGAACTCATCGAACTGCTGGCCCGTCGCCAGCCGCACCTGAAGGCCGACGACGTCGACCTGGCGGTGAAGTCGCTGCTGCAGATGATGGGCAGCGCGCTGGCCGGGGGCGACCGCATCGAGGTCCGCGGCTTCGGCAGTTTTTCCCTGCACTACCGCCCGCCGCGCACCGGCCGCAACCCGAAGACCGGGGACGCGGTGGCGCTGCCGGGCAAGCACGTGCCCCATTTCAAGCCCGGCAAGGAATTGCGCGAGCGCGTCACCACCGTGGTGCCGCTGCCCGGCGACGACTGAGCCGCGCCAGTCCGTTAAGCTTGCGGGCGACATCCGGAGCCCTGCGATGCGCCTGCTACGCCTGATCGCCGCGATTGCCTGCGCCCTGCTGGGTGCGATCGTCGGCGGCCTCAATCCGCAACCCGTCCTGCTCGACCTGGGCATCGCCAGCCTGCGCGCCAGCCTGGGCTTGAGCGTGCTGGTCGCCTTGCTGCTGGGCGTGTTCGTCGGCGGCAGCGTGCTGGCGATGGGCGTGGTCGCGCCCCTGCGCCGGCGCCTGCGGCGCGCCGAACAGGCGCTGCGCGACCGCGATGCCCGCAGCGCGCGCGCGGAGGGCTGAGCGTGGACTTCCTCGAGCAATGGTTCTGGCTGGTGGTGTTCGTGCCGCTGGCGGCGCTGGCGGGCTGGGTGATCGGCCGCCGTGGCGGCGAACGCCACAGCGACAGCCAGGTGAGCAAGCTGTCCACCACCTATTTCCGCGGCCTGAACTACCTGCTCAACGAGCAGCCGGACAAGGCGATCGAGCTGTTCCTGCACATCGCGGAACTGGACAAGGACACCTTCGAGACCCAGGTCGCGCTGGGCCACCTGTTCCGCCGGCGCGGCGAGGTGGACCGCGCGATCCGCCTGCACCAGGCGCTGGTCCAGCGCCCGGACCTGTCCGATGCGCAGAAGGTGCAGGCGCTGCTGGCGCTGGGCGAGGACTACATGCGCTCCGGGTTGCTGGACCGCGCGGAAACCGTGTTCTCCGACCTGGCGCGGATCGACCAGCGGGCACCGCAGGCGCTGCGGCACCTGATCGGCATCTACCAGGCCGAGCGCGACTGGGAGAAGGCGATCGAGAACGCCGCCCGCTACGAGGCGGTGACCGGCGAGCCGATGGGCCGGCTCATCGCGCAGTTCGAGTGCGAACTGGCCGAACGGGAGCGATCGGCCGGCGAAGTCGACGCGGCCCGCGCGGCGATCGCGCGCGCCTACGCGGCCGATTCCACCTCGGTGCGCGCGGGCATCAGCGAAGGCCGGATCGAGACCGAGGCGGGCAACCCGCAGGCGGCGATCCGCGCCTTCGAGCGCGCCGCCCGCCACGACCCGGAGTACCTGCCGGAAATCCTGCCGCCGCTGCTGGCGAACTACGAGCGGGTGGGCGAGCGCAGCGGCGCGCGCGCGTTCCTGGCCGAGATGGCCGAGCACTACCGCGGGATCGCCCCGGTGCTCGCGCTGACCCGCATGGTGGAGGCGGAGGAGGGCGTGGGTCCGGCGCGTCGCTACCTGGCCCAGCAGCTCAAGGACCGCCCGTCGGTTCGCGGCGAGGCGGCGCTGATCGACCTGACCCTGGCCGACGCGGCCGATCCTGCCGCCACCCTGCACGACCTCAAGCACATCACCGACCAGCTGCTGGTGCGCAACCCCAGCTATCGCTGCAACCGCTGCGGCTTCGGCGCGCGCAGCCACCACTGGCAATGCCCCAGCTGCAAGGAGTGGGGTTCGGTGAAGCCGCTGCTGAACTATGCCGTGGTCTGAACCGGCCGCGCTGGCCGCGCTGGCGCTGGGCTCCGCGCTGGTGTCGGCGGGCGCCACGGCCTGGTCGATCGCCCATGCGCGGCGGCGCGGCCTGATCGATGCCCCGGGCGAACGCCGCAGCCATGCGCTGCCCACCCCCAGGGGCGGTGGAATCGGGATCGCGATCGTCGCCCTGTTGGCCTGCGCCTGGCTGGCGCTGCGCACCGACGCGGCATCTTGGGGAGCGGTGACAGCCGGCGTCCTCCTGGTCGCTGCGGCGGGCTGGTGGGACGACCACCGCCCGCTGCCCGTGGCGCCGCGGCTGCTGGCGCACGCGGTCGCCGCCGCCCTGCTCGGGGTGGCGCTGCTGGTGCAGGGGGCAGGCGTGCCCGTGTCCCTGGCCGGCACCGCTCTGGCGCTGGGCCTGGTCAACGCCTGGAACTTCATCGACGGCATCGACGGGCTTGCGGCCAGCCAGGCCCTGCTCGGCGCGCTGGGCCTCGCGATGCTGCTGCCTCCCGGCGCGGCGCTGCTGGCGGTGGCCGTGGCCGGCGCCTGCCTGGGCTTCCTGCCCTTCAACGCGCCCCGGGCGCGGGTGTTCCTGGGCGACGTGGGCAGCGGCAGCCTGGGCTACCTGGTCGCGGTGTTGCTGGCCTCCGCCTTCGCCGTGCGCCCGGCGAACGCCTGGCCGCTGCTGTTGTTCCCGGTCCTGACGGTACTCGCCGACGCCGGCCTGACCCTGGCATGGCGCATCCGGCGCCGGGAGCGGGTCTGGCAGCCGCACGTCCAGCACGCCTACCAGCGCTGGGCGCGTGCCGCGGGCCACCCCCGGGTCGCGCTGGCCTACGCGCTCTGGACGAGTGCGGCCATTGGGTTCATGCTTGCCACGATGAATGGGAACGCGGCCGTGCAGCTGGCGGTCGCGGGGTCCTGGGCGCTGGTCAGCGCCGCCGCGTGGCGGTGGCTGCACCGGGCCCATGCCGGACGCACCGAAGGACTCGGGTCATGACCACATGGAAGGATCGCTTTTCGTACGGCCTGCCGCGGTTCGCGGTGATGGCCCACGACCTGGCGATGGTGTGGATCTGCTGGCAGGGGCTCCATTACCTGCGCTACGCGCTGCAGCCCCAGCCCCTGCCGCTGGAACCGTTCTCCAACACGGTGCTGATCGTGATGCTCGCCCAGGGCCTGGTGTCCTGGCGGGTGGGCCTGTACCGGGGGCTGTGGCGCTTCGCCAGCGTCCCGGACCTGGTCAACATCTTCAAGGCCAGCCTGCTGGGGCTGGCGGCGATCCTGCTGGGGCTGTTCTTCTACAGCCGCTCGGAGCTGGTCTCGCGCGTGGTGCTGGCGCTGTACCCGTTCGTGCTGACCTTGCTGCTGGGCATGCCGCGCCTGCTGTTCCGCGCGTGGAAGGACCAGCGCCTGCTGCGCCTGGACGAGAGCGCCGAACGCGTGCTGATCCTCGGCGCGGGGCAGGCGGGCGAGGTGCTGGTGCGCGACCTCAAGCGCACCGGCCGCTACCAGCCGGTCGGGTTCCTGGACGACGCCACCGCGCTGCGCGGGGCCCGGCTGCAGGGACTGCCGGTGCTGGGCACGATCGACGAAGTCGGGCGGATCGCGCCGGAAACCGCGGCCCAGCTGCTGGTGATCGCGATGCCTTCGCTGGACGCCACCGCGATGCGGCGGGTGGTGGGCATCTGCGAGGACAGCGGGGTGCCCTTCCGTACCGTGCCTCGGATCGCGGACATCCTGGAAGGCCGCTCGATGCCCGGCCAGCTGAAGGAGGTCGCGATCGAGGACCTGCTGGGCCGGCAGCCGCTCAACCCGGACTGGAAGGCGATCCGGGCCTGGCTCGGCGGTCGGTCCGTGCTGGTCACCGGCGCCGGCGGCTCGATCGGCTCGGAACTGTGCCGCCAGTGCGCGCGGCACGGTGCGCGCCGGATCGCCCTGCTGGAGATCGACGAACTGGCCCTGCTCACGGTCGAAGCCGACCTGCTGCGGGACTTCCCCGACATCGAGTGCGTGCCCGTGCTGGGCGACTGCGGCGATCCCGCCGTCATCGCGCACGCACTCGCCCTGGCCGAGCCGGAGGCGGTCTTCCACGCCGCCGCCTACAAGCAGGTGCCCCTGCTGCAGCGGCAGCTCCGGGAGGCGGTGCGCAACAACGTGCTCGCCACAGACGTGGTCGCGCGTGCCAGCCACGACGCGGGGGTGGGCACGTTCGTGCTGATCTCCACCGACAAGGCGGTGGACCCGGTGAACGTGCTGGGCGCCACCAAGCGCCTGGCGGAGATGGTCTGCCAGTCCCGGGTCGACCACCGCTCCAGCCGGTTCGTGACGGTGCGGTTCGGCAACGTGCTGGATTCGGCCGGCAGCGTGGTGCCGCTGTTCCGCGAGCAGATCCGCCGCGGCGGCCCGGTCACCGTCACCGATCCCGACGTGACGCGCTACTTCATGACCATCCCCGAGGCCTGCCAGCTGATCCTGCAGGCCTCGTCGATCGGTGCCCAACAGGCGGTGTACACGCTGGACATGGGCGAGCCGGTGTCGATCCGGATGCTCGCCGAGCAGATGATCCGGCTCGCGGGGAAGCAGCCGGGGCGCGACATCGCGATCGACTACACCGGCCTGCGCCCGGGCGAGAAGCTGCACGAGACGCTGTTCCACACGGACGAGCGTTACAGCCCCACGACCCATCCGAAGATCCTGCAGGCCACGCCGCGCGGCGTGGCCCCGGAGCGCATCGAACAGGCGCTCAAGGCGCTGCGCCACGCCACCGCGGCTTACGACGTGGAGCAGCTGGCGCTGGCCCTGCGCGACGCGGTGCCCGAATTCAATCCGGCCAGCGACGCCGAGCCGGCGCGGGACGCGACCGTGGTGGCCTTCCCCGCGCGCCAGTCGCGCCAGGGCCGGTAGGCCTCGATGGCGATGCATCCGGGCCGACGCATCCGCAAGGCGGTTTTCCCTGTCGCCGGCCTCGGCACACGGTTCCTGCCGGCCACCAAGACGGTGCCGAAGGAGATGCTGCCGATCGTCGACAAGCCGTTGATCCAGTACGCGGTGGACGAGGCGGTGGAGGCCGGCTGCGACACCCTGGTGTTCGTCACCAACCGCTACAAGCACGCGGTGGCGGACTACTTCGACAAGGCCTACGAACTCGAGCAGAAGCTGGAGAAGGCGGGCAAGGCCGAGCAGCTGGAACTGATCCGCAACGTGCTGCCGCCGGGCGTGCGCGCGGTGTTCGTGACCCAGGCCGAGGCGCTGGGACTGGGCCACGCCGTGTTGTGCGCCCGGCCGGTGGTGGGCGACGAGCCGTTCGCGGTACTGCTGCCGGACGACCTGATCTGGACGCGCCAATCGGTGGCCGGCGGCGATGGCGCGTTGAAGCAGATGGCGGACCATGCGGAACGGAGCGGCGGCAGCGTCATCGCGGTGCAGGACGTGCCGCGCGCGCAGACCGGCAGCTACGGCATCGTCGCCACCGACAGCTTCGATGGGCAGGCCGGGCGCATCAGCCAGATCGTCGAGAAGCCGAAGCCGGCGGATGCGCCGAGCAATCTCGCCGTGGTCGGGCGCTATATCCTCAATCCGGCGATCTTCGATCTGCTGGAAACCACCCAGCAGGGCGCGGGCGGGGAGATCCAGCTAACCGATGCCATCGCGCAACTGTTGCCGCTGGAGCAGGTGGATGCTTTCCGCTTCCACGGCACGCGGTTCGACTGCGGCACCCACCTGGGGCTGATCGAGGCCACCGTGCGCTATGCGCTGGACCACGAACTGCTCAGCGAAGCGGCGCGCAAGCTCATGCAGAACGCGCTGGACGAGATGGGCGTGGTCGAGAACTGAGTTTCGCCAGTCGCGCCGTCCGCCAGGGCGGGCGCTTGCCGCGAATGTCCTCCGGCATCGGCCTGGGGCCGATGCCTCCCCCTTGATTCCGCGGCAAACGTCCGGCCAGACAGGCGTCGGGCTATCGCCTGCGCTGCGCGATCAAAGTGCTTCGAAAATGCCCGCCGCGCCCATGCCGGTACCAATGCACATGGTCACCATGCCGTACTTCTGCTGGCGGCGGCGCATGCCGTGCACGATGGTCGCGGTGCGCACCGCGCCGGTGGCGCCCAGCGGGTGGCCCAGCGCGATGGCGCCGCCCAGCGGGTTGACCTTGGAGGCATCGAGTCCGCAGGTGCGGATCACCGCCAGCGCCTGCGCGGCGAAGGCTTCGTTGAGTTCGATCCAGTCGAGCTGGTCCTGGCTGAGGCCGGCCTGCTTCAGCGCCTTGGGAATCGCGGCGATCGGACCGATGCCCATCACGTCCGGGCGCACGCCCGCCACCGAGAAGCTGACGAAGCGCGCCAGCGGGGTCAGGCCGTAGTCCTTGATCGCCTGCTCGGAGGCCAGCAGCACCGCGCCGGCGCCGTCGCTCATCTGCGAGGAATTGCCGGCGGTCACGCTGCCGCCGGACTGCCCATTGCGGAACACCGGGCGCAGCTTGCCCAGGCCCTCGATGGTGGTGTCCGGGCGCGGGCCCTCGTCGTTCTCGACCCGCAGCTGCTTGACCCGCACCGCATTGCCGGCGACATCGGGCATGCGGGCGATCACGTCATAGGGCGAAATCTCGTCGCGGAACTCGCCGGCGGCGATCGCGGCGATGGCCTTCTGGTGCGAGGCGAAGGCGAAGGCGTCCTGGTCCTCGCGCGAGACCTTCCATTCCTCGGCTACCTTCTCGGCAGTGATGCCCATGCCGTAGGCGATGGCCACGTGGTCGTCGCGGAACACCGAGGGCGCCAGCGCGACCTTGTTGCCCATCATCGGCACCATCGACATCGATTCGGTGCCGCCGGCCAGCATCAGGTCCGCGTTGCCGAGCCGGATCTGGTCGGCGGCCAGTGCCACCGCCTGCAGGCCGGAGGAGCAGAAGCGGTTGATGGTCTGCGCGGCCACCGTGTCCGGCAGGCCGGCCAGCAGCACGCCGATGCGCGCCACGTTCATGCCTTGCTCGCCCTCGGGCATCGCGCAGCCGATGATCGCGTCGTCGATGCGGCCGACGTCGATGCCCGGCGCCTGCGCCACCACGCTGCGCAGCACGTGCGCCAGCATGTCGTCGGGACGGGTGTTGCGGAAGACGCCGCGCGGGGCCTTGCCGACCGGGGTGCGGGTGGCGGCGACGATGTAGGCGTCCTGTACTTGCCTGATTTGGATCGGCTTGGTCATCTTCAGTTCCTCAGCGGCTTGCCGGTCTTGAGCATGTGCGCGATGCGCTCCTGGGTCTTCGGCATCTGCGCCAGCGCCACGAAGTGCTCGCGCTCCAGCCGCAGCAGCCAGTCCTCGTCGACCAGCGAGCCGCGGTCGACCTCGCCGCCGCACAGCACGGTGGCGATGCGGGTGGCGATCTCGTGGTCGTGCGGCGAGATGAAGCGTCCTTCCAGCATGTTGACCAGCATCATCCTGAAGGTGGCGATGCCGACGTCGCCGGCGACCTGGACGCGGCGCGCGGGCAGGGGCGGGCGATAGCCGCGTTCGGCCAGCGCCCGTGCCTCCTGCCTGGCGACGTGCAGCAGCTCGTGGGCGTTGAAGGCGACCACGTCGTCCCTGCGCAGCAGGCCGAGCTCCTTGGCCTCGACCGCGGAGGTCGACACCTTGCCCATGGCGATGGTCTCGAACACCTTCTTGAGCTCGGCGAACACGTCGCCACCGGGACCCGCGGCATTCGATGCACGCACCGCCAGTTCCTTCAGGCCGCCACCGGCCGGCAGCAGGCCCACGCCGGCCTCGACCAGGCCGATGTAGCTTTCCAGGTGCGCCACCGTGCGCGCGCCGTGCATCTGGAACTCGCAGCCACCACCCAGCGCCAGCCCGCGCACCGCCGCGACCACCGGCACCAGCGAATACTTGATGCGCTGGCTGGTGGCCTGGAAGTTCGCCACCATCGCGTCGAAGCCGGCCAGGTCGCCGGCCTGCAGCAGGCCCAGCGCGCCGGACAGGTCGGCACCGGCGGAGAAGGGCTCCTTGGGTTGCCAGATCACCGCGCCGCGGAAGTCGCGCTCGGCGATCGCGATCGCCTGCTGCACGCCTTCCAGCACCGTGTCGCCGACGGTGTGCATCTTGGTCTTGAACGAGATGACCAGGATGCCGTCGCCGTCGTGCCAGGCGCGCACGCCGTCGTTCTCGAACGCGGTCTCGCCGGGGGCGAAACGCTCGCCCAGCACCGGGTCGGGAAAGCGCTGGCGCGCATAGACGGGCAGGGCGGAGCGCGGCAGCTTGGCGTCCTTCGCCGGGCTGTAGCTGCCCTCCGCGCCGTGCACGCCGTCGCGGCCGTCGAACACCCAGTCCGGCAGCGCCGCCGCGCTCATGGCCTTGCCGGCCACGATGTCCTCGGCGATCCAGTCGGCCACCTGCTTCCAGCCGGCCGCCTGCCAGGTCTCGAACGGGCCCAGCGACCAGCCGTAGCCCCAGCGGATCGCAAGGTCGACGTCGCGCGCGGTCTCGGCGATGTCCTTGAGGTGGTAGGCGCTGTAGTGGAACAGGTCGCGGAAGCAGGCCCACAGGAATTGCGCCTGCGGGTGGCTGCTGGCGCGCAGGGCGGCGAACTTCTGCGCCGGGTCCTTGATCTTCAGGATCTCCACCACCTCGGGCGCGGCCACGCGGTCGGCCGGGCGGTAGTCCTGCGTTTCGGGGTCCAGGACGACGATGTCCTTGCCCACCTTGCGGAAGATGCCGGCGCCGGTCTTCTGGCCCAGCGCGCCCTTGCCGATCAGCGCGTCCAGCCAGGCCGGCGACGTGAAGTACGCATGCCACGGATCGTCCGGCAGGGTGTCGGCCATGGTCCTGATGACGTGGGCCATGGTGTCCAGGCCGACCACGTCCGAGGTGCGGTAGGTGGCCGACTTCGGGCGGCCGAGCAGGGGACCGGTCAGGGCATCGACCTCGTCGAAGCCCAGGCCGGACTGCCGGGTGTGGTGGATCACCGAGAGGATCGAGAACACGCCGATCCGGTTGCCGATGAAGTTCGGGGTGTCCTTGGCGTACACCACGCCCTTTCCGAGCTGGGTGACCAGGAAGGCCTCCAGCCCCGCCAGCACCGCCGGGTCGGTGGTGCGGGCCGGGATCAGTTCGGCCAGGTGCATGTAGCGTGGCGGGTTGAAGAAGTGCACGCCGCAGAAGCGATGCCGGAGCTGCTCGGGCAGCACGTCCGCCAGCGCGTTGATGCCCAGGCCCGAGGTGTTGCTGGCCAGCACCGCGGTCGGCGAGACGAACGGCGCGATCCGGCGGTACAGGTCCTGCTTCCAGTCCATCCGCTCGGCGATGGCCTCGATGATCAGGTCGCAACCCTCCAGCTGCGCAAGGCCGCTGTCGTCGTCGGGCGTGCCGTAGTTGGCGGGGGTGATCGCCCCGGCCAGCGCCTTGCCGGCCAGCGGGGCCGGGGACAGCTTGCCCAGGTTGGCGATCGCCTTGAGCACCACGCCGTTCGCGTCGCCCTCCTTCGCGGGCAGGTCGAACAGCACGGTGTCCACGCCGGCATTGGTCAGGTGGGCGGCGATCTGCGCCCCCATCACGCCCGCGCCCAGCACCGCGGCGCGGCGGACGAGCAGTTTCTCAGACATGGATTGCGACTCCTCGGTTCATTCAGGTGGCATCCGCCTTGAAGCCGGCGGCGGCGAAACGGATCAGGGCCTGCGCGGCGCGCTGGCGATGGGTGGCCTCGCTGACCCCGGCTGGCCGCTTGATCAGGCCGAAGTCGGCCATGGCATAGGTCAGCGCGCCGGACAGGAAATCCAGCCGCCAGTACAGTTCCTGCTTGCCCAGGCCGGGGGTGCAGGCGTCGATCGCCTTGGCGAACTCGCGCAGCACGTGGCCGTACTGGTCGGACAGGAACTTGCGCAGGCTGTCGTTGCTTTCGGCGTAGGCGCGCGCGATCACCCGGATGAACGCGCCGCCGCCGTGGCGGTCCCGGGCCATCGCCAGGGCCGGTTCCACGAAGGCGGCCAGGATCGGCTCCAGGCTGCATTCGCCGCCGGCCACCGCCTTGCGCAGGGCGGCCAGGCGTTCCGCGCTCATCTCGTCCATGCGCCGGCGGAACACCTCGTTGACCAGGTTCTCCTTGCTGCCGAAGTGGTAGTTCACCGCGGCGATGTTCACGTCCGCGCGGCTGGTCACCTGGCGCAGCGACGTGGAACCGAAGCCCTGTTCGGCGAACAGCTCCTCGGCGGCGTGCAGGATCCGGTCCTTGGTGGAGAAATGCTGGAGGCTCATCCGCGTGCTCCCTGAATCAAACGCTTGTTTGATGGTAGGCCCGGTCGGGCGGCAACGTCAACGGTGCTTGAACCGCCCGCGACAGCGGCGGCCGAAGGCCGTGGCGATTTGCTAGAATCCGCGCCAGCCATCACGGCCAAACCCGCGTCAGTACGCGGGTTTTTCTGTTATCTTCGGGCCTGACGCGTCGGGCCCGCCAACCGGAGAATCCCATGGCGCTGGAGCGCACCCTTTCGATCGTCAAGCCCGATGCCGTCGCCAAGAACGTCATCGGCGAAATCTACTCCCGCTTCGAGAAGGCCGGCCTCAAGGTCGTGGCCGCCCGCATGAAGCACCTGTCCAAGCAGGAGGCCGAAGGCTTCTACGCCGTGCACCGCGAGCGCCCGTTCTTCGGCGCGCTGGTCAACTTCATGATCTCCGGCCCGGTGATGATCCAGGTGCTGGAAGGCGAGGGCGCGGTGCTGAAGAACCGGGAGCTGATGGGCGCCACCAACCCGAAGGATGCGGCCGCCGGCACCATCCGCGCCGACTTCGCCGACAGCATCGACGCCAACGCGGTGCATGGGTCGGATTCGCTGGAGAACGCGGCGATCGAGATCGCCTACTTCTTCCCCGCCACCGACGTGTACGCGCGTTGATCGCACAGGCAGCCAGGCAATGAGCGACACCCGCGCCCCGGCCATCGACATCGCCCTCGTGGGCGATGCCGACGCTGCGCGCGCCCCGGTTGCGGCGGCTTCGGCCGCCGCGGCCCGGACCACCGGAGCCACGGCGGGGAAAACGAACATCTTCGACCTGGACCGCGTTTCGCTGGAGCGGTTCTTCGAGGACACGCTGGGGGAGAAGAAATTCCGCGCCCAGCAGGTGATGAAGTGGATCCACCACCGCCATGCCACCGATTTCGGGCAGATGACCGACCTCGGCAAGGCGCTGCGCGCCAAGCTGGAGGCCTGCGCCGAAGTGCGGGCGCCGCAGGTGCTGCTGGACCAGGAGTCCGCCGACGGCACGCGCAAGTGGCTGATCGGCATGGACCCGAAGAACGCCATCGAGACGGTGTACATCCCCGACAAGGGCCGCGGCACCCTGTGCGTGTCCAGCCAGGTGGGCTGCGCGCTGAACTGCACCTTCTGCTCCACCGCGACCCAGGGCTTCAACCGCAACCTGTCCACCGCCGAGATCATCGGCCAGGTGTGGGTGGCCGCGCGCGCGCTGGGCAACGTGCCGCACCAGCAGCGCAGGCTCACCAACGTGGTGATGATGGGCATGGGCGAGCCGCTGGCGAACTTCGACAACGTGGTGCGCGCGATGAGCATCATGCGCGACGACCTGGGCTACGGGCTGGCCAACAAGCGCGTGACCCTGTCCACCGCGGGCATGGTGCCGATGATCGACCGGCTGGCGGCGGAGAGCGACGTGTCGCTGGCGGTCAGCCTGCACGCGCCGTTCGACGAGCTGCGCAGCGAACTGGTCCCGCTCAACAGGAAGTACCCGATCGCCGAGCTGATGGACGCCTGCGTGCGCTATGCGCTGCGCAAGAAGGGCGAATCGGTGACCTTCGAATACACCCTGATGCGCGGGGTCAACGACCAGCCGCAGCACGCGCGCGCGCTGGTGGCGCTGCTGCGCGAGTTCGACCGCCGCGTGCAGATGAAGGACGCCGCCAAGGTCAACCTGATCCCGTTCAACCCGTTCCCCGGCACCCGCTTCGAACGGCCTTCGGGCGAGGCGATCCGCGCCTTCCAGCAACAGCTCAACAACGCCGGCATGATCGCGCCGGTGCGGCGCACGCGCGGCGACGACATCGATGCCGCCTGCGGCCAGCTCAAGGGCCAGGTGCTGGACCGCACCCGGCGCCAGGCGCAGCACCTCAAGCGGCTGCAGGACGCGGGCCTGCCCCTGGACGCGGCCTCCGATGCGGCGTGAGGCCGCGCTGCTGGCCGCCTGCGCCCTGCTGGCGGGCGGGTGCAGCCGGCTGGAGCGCCTGAGCCTGGTCAAGCCCACTGCCGAACGCGGCGAGTACACCCGCGTCGCCCCCGTCTACGAGGTCAGCGACCGCGGCCGCGGCAGGACGCCGGCCACCACCGCCATGCACCTGGCGCTGGCCTCCGAACTGTACGCGCGCGGCGCGCATGCCGAGGCGCGTGCGGAAGCCGAGCGTGGCCTGAAGGCCGACCCGGCCTCGCCCGACCTGCACGCGCTGCTGGCGGCGCTGGCTGCCGCGCGCGGCGACCAGCCGGCCGCCGGGCGGCATTACCAGCGGGCGCTGGCGCTGGCGCCTGGCGTGGGCGCGCATGCGAACAACTACGGGACCTGGCTGTGCGGCAACGGGCAGGCCGCGGAATCGCTGGCCTGGTTCGAGACCGCGCTGGCCGATCCCCGCTACGCCACCCCGGCGGCCGCCCTGGCGAACGCGGCGGAGTGCGCGGCGCGGGCCGGCCAGGCCCAGCGGGCGGAGGC
>CBFGMM010000035.1:0-16954 GCA_965649855.1 uncultured Thermomonas sp.
GATCGGTGGTCGAACCCGCGCTGGCGCAAGCCCTTGCGCCGGCAGGCGGCATCGTGGCCTGGCGCGAGGCGATGAGCGCGCGGATCGCCACGGCGGTACCGTCGGATTCGTCGCGTTACGTGCGCGCACTCGCACTGGGCGACACGCGCGCACTGACCGACGAGGACTGGGCCCGGCTGCGCGCCGCGGGCCTGACCCACCTCATCGCCATCTCCGGTTTCCATGTGGGACTGGTGGCCGGCTTCTTCGCCGTGCTGGCGGCGGCGTGCTGGTGGTGCGTACCCGGATGGGGACGCTGGCTGCCACGCGCCCACGCGGCGGGGATCGGGGCCTTGCTCGGCGCGTTCGCCTATGCCGCGATGACGGGATGGGCGCTGCCCACGGTGCGCACCGCGGTGATGATCGCGGCGCTGGTGGCGGCGCGCGCGCTGCGCCGGCGGCATCGCACGGTGGATGCGCTGGCGCTGGCCTGCGTGGTGCTGGTCCTGCTGGACCCGCTGGGCGTGCTGACCGCAGGGTTCTGGCTCAGCTTCGCGGGGGTGGCCTGGCTGTTGTGGTGCATGCCGCCCGCGGTCGACCGCAGGCCGGCGGGACTGCTGCGCGGGCTGGTGCTGGCGCAGGGGGTCGCCACGCTCGGGCTGCTGCCACTGACCGTGGTGCTGTTCGGCCAGGCCTCGCTGGCGGGACCACTGGCCAACCTCGCGGCGGTGCCGTGGTGGAGCCTGGTGGTCATCCCGCTCGGGTTGCTGGGACTGCTGGCGGAGACGCTGCAACCCGGTTGGGGCGGTGTGCCCTGGCGGCTCGCGGCGGCGGCCTTCGACCAGCTGTGGCCTGCCCTGGCCTGGTTCGCGGACAGCCCGCTGGCGATGGCCTGGCTGCCGGAGCCGCGCTGGTTCGCGCTGCCCCTGGCCCTGCTGGGCGCGACGTGGCTGATGATGCCGCGCGGCATGCCCGCGCGACCGCTGGCATTGCTGCTGTGGCTGCCTCTGCTGTGGCCGCCGCGCCAGTTGCCGGCGCCGGGCGAAGTCGAGCTCACGGTGATCGATGTCGGCCAGGGCCTGGCGGTACTGGTCCGCACCGCGCACCGCAGCCTGCTGTACGACATGGGGCCGGCATTGCCGGACGGGTTCGACGCCGGCGAGCGCGCGGTGGCCCCGGCGCTGCGTGGGCTCGGCGTGCGCCGACTGGATGCCGCGATCATCAGCCACGGCGACCACGACCACGCGGGGGGCTGGCCGGCGGTGGCGCGGAATTTCCCGGTCGCGACCGTGCTGGCGCCGGAGGGCAGCCCCGCACCCGGCATGGGCCTCTGCCGCGCGGGTCTATCGTGGACGTGGGACGGCGTGCGGTTCCGCGTGCTGCATCCCACGCCCTGGTTTCCGTACCTGGGCAACGAAGCCAGCTGCGTGCTGCGGGTCGAATCCGCGCATGGCAGCCTGCTGCTGACCGGGGATACCGGTGGGTTCGTCGAGCGGCGCCTGCTGGCCGCGGAGCTGGACGCGTTGCGCGCCGACGTGGTGGTCGTGGGCCACCACGGCAGCGCCGGCTCGTCCACCGCGCCGTTCGTGCAGGCCACCGGTGCACGCCTCGCCCTGGTTTCCAGCGGCGCGGGCAATCGCTTCGGCCATCCGCGTCCCGACGTGGTGGCGCGCTGGTGCAACGCCGGCGCGGAGGTGCTCGACACCGCCCGCTCCGGCGCGATCCGCGCCTGGCTGGGCGGCGACGGGCTGCAGGTCCGCGAGTGGCGCCGCGCGCGCCCGCGGTTGTGGGATGCATCGCGCCTTCGGCATGGAGCGGCTGGGCTATGCTACCCGCCGGAAACGCAGCGGCCATGATGGCCGGAGGAATGGCGCGTGCTGGAACTGGTCCGGGCCGGCGGTTGGCCCATGATCCCGCTGCTGCTGCTGTCGGCGCTCGCCGTGGCGATCATCGTGGAGCGCTTCTGGAGCCTGCGCCGCGACCGCGTGCTGCCGGCAGGGCTGGGAGACGAAGTCCGGTTGTGGGTGGGGCGGGGCAAGACCCTGGATCCTTCGCACGTGGAATCCCTGCGCTCGACGTCGCCGCTGGGGGCGCTGCTGGCCGCCGCGCTGGACGTGCGCCAGCGCAGCCGCGAGGAGATCCGGGAGCGGGTCGAGGACGTGGGGCGCCACCTGGTGCACCGGATGGAGCGGTTCCTCAACACCCTCGGCACGATCGCCGCGGCGGGCCCGCTGCTGGGGCTGTTCGGCACCGTGGTCGGCATGATCGAGATGTTCCTCGGGATCCTGGACCACGGCATCGGCGACGCCAACCAGCTGGCCGGCGGCATCGGCAAGGCGCTGGTTTGCACCGCCGCGGGCATGCTGGTGGCGATCCCCGCGCTGGCCTTCCACCGCTACTTCAGGGGCCGCATCGCCGGTTACATCGTGGACATGGAGCACGAGGCCATCCGCCTCATGGACGTGCTCGACGGCGGCCCCGTGGCTGTCCCCGCGCCTGCCGCCCGCCAGCGGCCGGCCTGAGCGGGCGCCAATGCGGATCGCCGACCACCGCGCCGACGACATCCCGGAGATCAACCTCATCCCGTTGATCGACGTGGTGCTGTGCCTGCTGATCTTCTTCGTGGTCACCACCACCTTCGACGCGCGCTCGGTGCTGAAGCTCGAGCTTCCCCAGGCGGACGGCCAGCCGGCGGACGCCGCCCCGCAGGCGCTCAGCGTGCTGGTCAATGCCCAGGGACGCTATTTCGTGGGCGACCAGGAGGTCCTGCGAACCGACCTCGACGCGGTGAAGCAGGCGCTGCGCGATGCCGCGGGCGACGACCGCGAGCGGCCGGTCCTGTTGCGCGCCGACGCGCGCACGCCGCACCAGTCGGTGGTGACCGCGCTCGACGCACTGGGCCAGCTGGGCTTCCGCAAGGTATCGATCGCCACCGCGCCGGCGGTCCAGGCCGCGGGAGCCGCGGGCAGCGCGCGGTGAGCGACGTCGCGCCTGCGGCCACCTACCGGCGCCTGCGCGGGTACGCGCGACGCTACTGGGGGCTCATCGCCGTCGGGATGGTGGCGATGGCGCTCGAGGCGGCGGCCAGCGCGGGCACGCTCAAGCTGCTCGGCCCCATCGTCGACGACATCTTCGTCGAACGCGATTTCAGCTACTGGCTGCCCGCCGGATTGGTGCTCCTGCTGCTGGCGCGCGGCGTGTTCGGCCTCGTCGCCGACTACACCATCGCCCGCTCGGGGCGCGGGGTGGCGCGCGACCTGCGCATGCAGCTGATGGAGAAGTACCTGCACCTGCCGGGCGCGCGCTTCGACAGCGAGCCGGTGCCCTCGATGCTCACCCGGCTGGGCGCCGACAGCGAGCAGGTGGCGCAGGCGGCGGTGGATGCGCTGAAGGTGATGGTCAGCAACACCCTGGGCATCGCCGCCACCCTGGGGGTGATGTTCTGGACCAGCTGGCGGGTGTCGCTGGTGCTGCTGCTGCTGGCCCCGGCGATGGCCTGGATGATGGGCAAGGTGGGCAGGCGCTACCGCCGCCTGAACCACGCGATCCAGGAGTCCGCCGCCGGCATGCTGCAGACCGCGGACCAGGCGCTGCACGCGCAGCAGGACGTCAAGGCCTACGGCGCGCAGCCCGCGGAAATGGCGCGCTATGGCGCCCAGACCCTGCAGAACCTGCGGCTGGCGCTGAAGATCGAGGTCACCCGCGGCACGCTGTCGATGCTGGTGCAGACCCTGGGCGCGGTGGGGGTGGCGGTGATGCTGGTCGCCGCCGGGTTCGAGGCCGCGCAGGGCCGCCTGACCGCGGGCGATTTCATGACCCTGATGACCGCGATGGTCAGCCTGGTCCCGATGCTGCGCCAGCTGACCAACGTGCAGAGCATGCTGCAGCGGGGCATCAGTTCCGCCGAGCGGCTGTTTTCCGTGCTCGACGCACCGAGCGAACCCGACGCCGGCACGCGGCCGCTCGGTCGCGCGCGCGGCCTGCTCGAGTTCCGCGACGTCAGCGCGCGCTACGAAGGCCAGGACGTCCCCGCGCTGCACGGGATCAGCTTCATCGCGCGCCCCGGCACGGTCACCGCGGTCGTGGGCCGTTCCGGCAGCGGCAAGTCGACCCTGGCCAAGCTGATCCCCCGGTTCTACGAACCCGAGTCGGGAGCGGTGCTGCTGGACGGGCACCCGCTGGGCGAGTATCCGCTGGCGGACCTGCGCCGGCAGATCGCGATGGTGGGCCAGCAGGTGATGCTGTTCGATGGCAGCGTGGCCGACAACGTGGCCTACGGCGAGTTGCAGGAGGTCCCGCGCGGGCGCGTGGCGGCCGCGGTGGAGGACGCGAACGCGATGGAGTTCGTGGCGCGCCTGCCCGCCCAGCTGGATACGCCGATCGGCGCACGGGGCGGCAAGCTGTCGGGCGGCCAGAAGCAGCGCCTGGCGATCGCCCGCGCGATGCTCAAGGACGCCCCGATCCTGATCCTCGACGAGGCCACCGCCGCGCTGGACAACGCATCGGAGCGGCTGGTGCAGGACGCCCTGGCACGCCTGATCCCGGACCGCACCACCCTGGTCATCGCCCACCGCCTGTCCACCATCGAGCACGCCGACCAGGTCCTGGTGCTGGACGGCGGGCGCCTGGTGGAGCAGGGCACCCACGCGGCGTTGCTGGCCCGTGGCGGGGTCTATGCCCACCTGCACGCCATGCAGTTCCGGGACGCGGCCACGTGACTCGCGGGCGCCGCCCGCCGCAGGCACCGGGATGGTGGTACGACGGGAGCCCGCCGCCGGTGCATGCTCGCGCGCTGTCGGTGCTCTACGGTGCCGCGGCCGCGCTTCGGCGCACGGCGTACCGCAAGGGCGTGCTGCGTCGCGGACACCCGGGCGTGCCCGTGGTCGTGGTCGGCAACATCATCGCCGGCGGTGGCGGCAAGACGCCGCTGGTGATCGCGCTGGTCGAGCGCCTGCGCGCCGCCGGCTGGAACCCCGGGGTCGCCAGCCGGGGGCATGGCCGGCGCGACCCCGGCACCCCGCGCTGGGTCGCGGTTGGCGACGATCCCGCGCTGGCGGGCGACGAGCCGCTGCTGATCGCGCAGCGCGGCGACGTGCGGGTGCGGGTGGACCGCGACCGGCTGTCCGCGGCCCGGGCGCTGGCCGCGGCGGGTTGCGACATCGTGGTCTGCGACGACGGCCTGCAGCATTACCGGCTGGCGCGCGACCTCGAGATCGAGGTGGTGGACGCGCGGCGGCGCTACGGCAACGGCCGCCTGCTGCCGGCGGGCCCGTTGCGCGAACCGGTCGAGCGCGCCGCGGATTGCGCGTTCCGCGTGCTGAACCTCGGCGTGTCGGGTGCCGATGCGGCGAGCGGCTTCGGCGAGTGGCCGATGCGCCTCCAGCCCGGCGCTGCCAGGCCCCTGCACGGTGGCCGGCCGCTGCCGTTGTCGGCGTTCGCGGGGCAGCGCGTGCACGCGGTGGCGGGCATGGGCGACCCGGAACGGTTCTTCGCCATGCTCCGGGACGCCGGCATCGCGGTGGTGCCGCACGCCTTCCCCGACCACCATCCCTACGCACCGGGCGACTTCGCGTTCGGCAGCGTCCTGCCCGTGCTGATGACCGAGAAGGATGCGGTGAAGTGCATGGCCTTCGCACGGCCGGGCTGGCATGCGGTGCCGGTGCAGGCCCTGCTGCCCGAGGCGTTCTGGGTGGCGTTGCTGGATCGCCTGCCCATGCGCGCTGCGTGAGGTTCACGATCAGGGGCAGCCACCGGATTCGCGCATCGCACCCCGGGCGGCTCCCGAGCGACGATAATCCCCGGTCATGAGTCCCCTGGATTTCGTCGTCGCCATCCCCGCCCGCTACGCGGCCTCGCGGCTGCCGGGCAAGCCCTTGCGCCTGCTGGGCGGCGAGCCGCTGGTGGTCCACGTCGCGCGCCGCGCGCTGGCCGCCGGCGCACGCGAGGCCTGGGTGGCGACCGACGATGCGCGGATCGCCGACGCACTGGCCGGCAGCGGCGTGCGGGTGGCCATGACCTCGCCGGAGCATGCCTCGGGCACCGACCGCCTGGCCGAATGCGCCGCCATCGCGGGCTGGCACGACGATGCGGTGGTGGTGAACCTGCAGGGCGACGAACCCTTCGCGCCGGCCGACGGGATCGCCGCGGTGGCGCGCGCCGTGGTCGACAGCGGCGCAGGCATCGCCACCCTGGCCACCCCGATCACCGACGTCGCCACCCTGCTGGATCCCAATGCGGTGAAGGTGGTGCGCGCGGCCGGCGGCGATGCGCTGTATTTCAGCCGCGCGCCGGTGCCGTGGCCGCGCGACGCCTTCGCCCGCAGCCGCGATGCGATGCCCCAGGGCGAGTGGCTGCGGCACATCGGCATCTACGGCTACCGCGCAGGGGCATTGCGGGCGTTCGCGGCGCTGCCTCCGGGAACCCTGGAGCGCCTCGAATCCCTGGAGCAGCTGCGCGCGCTGGAAGCGGGCTGGCGGATCGCGGTGGCGCTGGCGCCGTCCCCGTTCCCGCCCGGCGTGGACACCCCCGAAGACCTGCAGCGCGCCGAGCGCCTGCTCGCCTTGCACAAGGACGACATGGATGGTTAACCGGTTCGGAATCCTGATGGTCTGCCTCGGCAACATCTGCCGCTCGCCGATGGCCGAGGGCGTGCTGCGCGCGCGACTGGACGAGGCCGGCCTGGGCGGTCGGGTGCGGCTGGACTCGGCGGCCACCGGCCGCTCGCACATCGGGCACGCGCCCGACGAGCGCGCGATCGCCTGCGCCGCGCGCAACGGCATCGACATCTCCGCGCAGCGCGCGCGCGCGCTGTCGATCGACGACTACGACGCGTTCGACCTGATCCTGTGCGCGGACCGCACCATCCTGCACGATGCGCGCATGCGCAAGCCGCGCACCTCGCACGGGCAGGTGGAACTGCTGCTGGACTGGGCCGGGATCGGCAACAAGGACGTTCCGGATCCCTATTACGGCAGCGTGCGCGACTTCGACCGCGCCTTCCGGCTGGTGGATGCGGCCGCCGGCGGGATCGTGGAGCGCGTTCGCCAGGGCCGGTTGTAGCGGGTGGGCAAGCGCGCAGCCCCCGCGCAGGCCTCCTTCGACGGCAAGGCCGCGGCCGCCGGGCTGCCGGCGGCGCCGGGCGTGTACCGCATGCACGATGCGGCCGGCGAAGCGCTGTACGTGGGCAAGGCGCGCGCATTGCGCAACCGGGTCGGCAGCTACTTCAACGCCACGCCCAAGCCGTCGCGGATCATGGCCATGCTGGGCCAGGTCGCGCGCATCGAGGTGACCGTGACCCGCAGCGAGGCCGACGCCCTGCTGCTGGAGAACCAGCTGATCAAGTCGCTGCGTCCGCGCTACAACGTGATGCTGCGCGACGACAAGAGCTATCCCTTCGTCCTGCTCACCCGCGAGGACTGGCCACGGATCGCCTTCCACCGCGGCGGTCGCGCGCTGCCCGGCCGGTATTTCGGCCCGTATCCCAGCGCGGCCTCGGTGCGCGAGACGCTGAACCTGATGCACAAGCTGTTCCGCCTGCGCAGCTGCGAGGACAGCGTGTTCCGCAACCGCAGCCGGCCCTGCCTGCAGTACCAGATCGGCCGCTGCAGCGCGCCCTGCGTGGGCCTGGTGGAGCCGGGCGAGTACGCCGAGGCGGTGCGCCGCGCCGGGATGTTCCTGGACGGGCGCAGCGAGGAGCTGGGCGACGAGCTGGCCGCCGCCATGCAGCGCGCCAGCGAGACGCTGGAGTTCGAGCAGGCGGCGCGCCTGCGCGACCTGATCGGCACCATCCGCAAGCTGCAGGCGCGCCAGTACGTGGATGGGCGCAACGCCGACCTGGACGTGCTGGCGGTGGCCATGCAGGGCGCGTCCGCCTGCGTGCTGCTGCTGGCCTTCCGCGACGGCCGCAACCTGGGCACCCGCGCGTTCTTCCCGCGCACCAATGGCGAGGAGGCCGCCGACGAGGTGCTGGCCGCGTTCGTGTCGCAGTACTACGCCGAGCAGCCGCCGCCCGCGGAGATCGTGCTGGACCGCGACATCCCGGAGCGCGACCTGATCGAGCAGGCGCTGTCCGGGCACGCCGGGCGCAAGGTGGAACTGCGCTGCAACGTGCGCGGCGAGCGCGCGGCGCACCTTGACCTGGTGCGGCGCAATGCCGCGCTGGCGCTGGCCACCGAACTGGCCAGCAGTTCCGCGCAACAGGCCCGCGTGCAGGCCCTGCAGGAGCTGCTGGGCCTGGCCGAGCCGCCGGCGCGGATCGAGTGCTTCGACATCAGCCACACCCTGGGCGAGGCGACCGTGGCCTCGTGCGTGGTGTTCGACGCCGCCGGCCCGGTGCGCAGCCAGTACCGCCGCTACAACATCGCGGTCCGCGGCAGCGGCGGATCGGGCATCGAGGCCGGCGACGACTACGCCGCCATGCACCAGGCGCTGCAGCGACGCTTCCGGCCGCCGTCCGAGGGGGCGCCGGCCCCGGTCCTGCCCGACGTGCTGCTGATCGACGGCGGCGCTGGCCAGGTGGCGCAGGCGCGCGCGGTGCTGCAGGAGAGCGGGGTCACCGGCGTGGCGCTGGTCGGCGTGGCCAAGGGGCCGGAGCGCAAGGCCGGTGCCGAGACCCTGCTGCTGCCCGACGGGCGCGAAGTGCAGCCGGGCGCGGCCTCGCCGGCGCTGCAGCTGGTCCAGCAGGTCCGCGACGAGGCGCACCGCTTCGCCATCACCGGCCACCGTGGCAAGCGCCAGAAGGCGCGCAGCACCAGCCGCCTGGAGGACATCGCGGGGATCGGGCCGCGCCGGCGCGCGGCGCTGTTGCGGCACTTCGGCGGCCTGGCGGGATTGAAGGCCGCCGCGGTGGACGACATCGCCCGGGTCGAGGGCATCAACCGCGCGCTGGCCGAACGCCTGTGGGCAAGCCTGCACGGGATGGGGCAGGATGGCGGGAACGCAGGGGAGCAGGGATGAAGCTGACCATACCCACCTGGCTGACACTGGCGCGGATCGCCCTGATCCCGGTGCTGGTGGTGGTCTATTACCTGGATTACCGCTGGACCAACGTGGCCGCGACCGCGATCTTCGTGTTCGCCTCGCTGACCGACTGGCTGGACGGGTGGATCGCCCGGCGCTACCACCAGTACTCCAGCTTCGGCGCCTTCCTGGACCCGGTGGCGGACAAGCTGATGATCTCCACCGCGCTGGTGATCACCGTGCAGTACCACCACACGGTGTGGATGGCGCTGTGGGCCAGCGTGATCATCGGACGCGAGATCGCGGTGTCCGCCCTGCGCGAATGGATGGCGGAACTGGGCCAGCGTGCCAAGGTGGCGGTGGCCACGGTCGGCAAGGTCAAGACCATCGTGCAGATGGTCGCGCTGGGCTTCCTGCTGTACCGCGACCCGCTGCTGGGGATCCCGGTGTTCGTGGTGGGCGAATGGCTGCTGGCGGCGGCCGCGCTGCTGACCCTGTGGTCCGGCTACGAGTACGCCAGCGCGGCGTGGCCGTCGCTGCGCGCGCAGGAAGCGCGAGGTGTTGACACCCCGCAGTGAAGCCGTAAAATGCGCGGCTCAACGCGGGAATAGCTCAGTGGTAGAGCACGACCTTGCCAAGGTCGGGGTCGAGGGTTCGAATCCCTTTTCCCGCTCCAGTTTCGATGACGAAGCCCCGCGCGCGGGGCTTCGTCGTTTCCGGGCCAGCCGGTTGCGCACGGCCCGGGCTTCGCAGGCGCACGCGCTTGTGGAAGAATGCGCGGGCGCCATCAGTTTCGGCCGGGTGGCAGAGTGGTTATGCAGCGGACTGCAAATCCGCGTACGCCGGTTCAAGTCCGACCTCGGCCTCCAACACGGAAAAACCCCGCCCCGGCGGGGTTTTTTCGTTGGTGCCCGCTCACCCGGGCGGGGACGCGTCGCCGGTGTCGCCGCGTTCATCCAGGTAGGCGTGCAGGCGGGCCACGGACGCCTGCAAGGCGGGAATGGCCTGTCCCAGCCCGTGCGCATCGCCATCGCGGGCCAGCGCTTCGGCCTCCGCGCAATGGGCGGCGATCACGGTCGCGCCGGCCATGCGCGCGGCGCCCTTCAGCGAGTGCGCATGGATCCGCACCGCGTCCAGTTCGCCGCTGGCGCACGCAGCCGCGATCTGCACGGCCAGGTCCGCGCACATCGCGTCGAAGCGCGCGAGGAACGCGCGTACCGCGTGCGGGTCGTCGCCCACGAAGCTTTCCAGCACCCCGGCAAGCACGGGCGGCAGGTCGCCGCCGGGCAGTGCATCGGGGGCGGACGGTTGCACGGGCGGCAGCCAGCGGGCCAGTTCGGTCGCCAGTTCCTCCAGCAGGATCGGCTTGGTCAGGTAGCCATCCATCCCCACGGCGCGGCACCGCTCGGCCTCGCCCTTCAGTGCGTTGGCGGTCAGCGCCAGGATGGGGACGCGGCCGCGGGGCGAGTGGTCCTCGCGGATCCGGGCGGCCAGGTCGTACCCGTCCATGCCGGGCATGTGCAGGTCGGTCAGCACCAGGCCGTAGGGGATCGCGCGCCAGCGCGCCAGCGCCTCGCCGCCGTTCGGCGCGATGTCCGCCGCGCAGCCGAGCAGGCGCAGCTGGCGCAGGATCACCTGCTGGTTGAATTCGTTGTCCTCCGCGACGAGCACCAGCCGGCCCTGGCGCAGGGCGTCCTCGCGGCTCTGCGGCTCCGGCTGCGCGCGCCGGGGATGCACGGTCTCGGGTTCGGCCGCGGGCTCGCCGCTGGCCAGCGCGGCGATGCTGCAGGCCAGGTTGCGGCGGGTCAGCATCGCGCAGTCGATCTCGCGGTAGCGCGGGTCGGGCCGGGCCCAGTGGCGCCGCACGTGGTGGCGGACGGCGATGACGCCGCGGCTCATGTCCAGCAAGCGCGCCACGTCCAGGCCCAGCCCGGGTGCCATGCCATGGGCGTCCACCACGATGACCGGGCGCAGCGCGGCCTGCCCCGCCAGGTGGTCGATCGCGGCCGGCACGTCGTCCACCACGGTGGTGCGGCAACCCGATGCATCCAGGTACGCCTGCATGTCCTGGACCAGCCCCGAGCGCCCGACCAGCACGCAGGGCAGGTGGCCGATCGGCGGCAGGGCCGGCGGGGCGTCCCAGTCCACGGCTCCGGGCGGAACCTGGAAGGCGAGCCGGATCGCGAAGGTCGAGCCGCGACCCGGCTCGCTGGTCGCGCCGATCCGCCCGCCCATCATCTCCACCAGGCGGTGGGAGATCGCAAGCCCCAGGCCGGAACCACCATAGCGCCGGGTCGTGCTGGAATCGGACTGGCTGAAGGCGGTGAACAGCCGCGACCGGGTCTGCTCGTCCATCCCGATCCCGTTGTCCTGCACGCTGATCGCCACGCGCGCTTCGCCCCCGCCGGGTTCGGAGACCAGGTCGGCGCGCACGTGCACGCGTCCCGGCCGGTCGAGGTCCGCGGAGAACTTGATGGCGTTGCCCACCAGGTTGACCACGACCTGGCGCAGGCGCAGCGAATCCCCCAGCACGGGCGACGGGATGCGCGGGTCCACGAACATGCACAGCTCCACGCCCTTGCGCATGGCCACGTGGGCGAGCATCGCGCACGCGCCTTCCACCACCTGGCCGATGTCGATGGGGGCGGCCTCCACCTCCATCCGGTTCGCCTCGATCTTGGAGAAGTCCAGGATGTCGTCGATGATCGCCAGCAGCGACATCGCCGATTCGCGGATCAGGTCCACCATCTCGACCTGGTCGTCGCGCAGGCTGCTCTGGTGCAGCACGTCGATCATCCCGATCACGCCGTTCATGGGCGTGCGGATCTCGTGGCTCATGGTCGCAAGGAAGCTCGACTTGGCCTGGTTGGCCTGCTCGGCGGCCGCCCTGGCCGCGTCCAGCGCGCGGTTGGACCGTTCGAGGTCCAGCGTGCGCGCCGCAACGCGCTCTTCCAGCCGCTCGTTGAGGTACTGGACCTCGACCTGGGCGCGTTCGCGTTCCGCGGCCTCGCGCTGCAGGCTGTCCAGCGAGACCCGGAGCTGCTCGGTGCGCGATTCCACTTCCTCCAGCATCGCGTTGAATGCGTCGACCAGCCCGCCCACCTCGTCGTCGTGGACCTTGGCCACGCGGCGGGAGTAGTCGCGTTCGGCCACCACCCGGCGCGCGACGGCGGACATCGCCGCGATCGGATCGGTCACCCGGCCCAGCATGCGCCGCACCAGCAGCCAGGCCAGCGCCATCGCCAGCAGCGCCGCGGCCAGCGCCGCCAGCCCGCCGCGCAGCAGCGCGGATGCGACCCCCGACTGCGCCTGCAGGTAGACCGTCCCCAGGTCCGGGCCGCCGGTGCGCGACGGGATGGGGAGATAGACCTCGAGCTGGCCGCCGGCCAGCCGTCCGCCCGGTTCGCCCGGCCGCGCGGGGAGCGTGCCGGGCTGTTGCTGGGCCCGATACGTGGCGAACGCCCGGTGGTCGGCGCCGTAGAGGGCGGCGGCGCGGATGCGCGGATCGGACTCGAACAGCGCCAGGTTCTCGCGTGCCAGCGCCGGATCGTCGAACACCAGGGCGGGCGTGGTCATCCGCCCCAGCAGCGCGGCCTGGCGCTCCAGCTCGCGCAGGTCCTGGCGGTGGGACGACCACGCATGCAGCGAGACGATCACCGCCAGCGCGCAGGCCAGGGCTGACAGGGTGGCCAGCAGCGCGACCGCGTACAGCCGCGCCTGCAGGCTGCGCGCGCCCTCGATCATTCCGGCACCCGTTCGACCCGGCGCGCCGCGGTCAGCATCAGCGCGCTGATCCGCAGCCCCAGCTCGCGCCTGGGCAGGCCGACGTCGAAGCGCAGCCGGTCGTTCTCCAGGACCAGTTGCACCATCGCCGAACCGCGCTGGGCCGCGTCCCCGTGCTCGGGCGGCGCGATGGTGAGGATCGGCAGCCGATCCAGTTCGGCCATCACGCGCCGGCGCGCCGGATGGCTGGCCCGGGGCAGCACCAGCACGTGCAGCCCGCGGACGCTGTCGCCGACCCCCTGCGCGCGCACCACCACGGGCCTGCCCTCGACCTGTTTGCCGCGCGCGGCATCCTGCAGCGTGCGCGCAAGCAGGTCGTCCTCCATCACGCCGACGACCACCGGGTCCGCCGGGCGCGCGAACGTGTGCGCCGGCCATTCCACGTAGCTGGCGAACTTCAGGATATAGGCGGCTTCGATCTGCTGCAGGTTGGGAGCACGCGGTTGCGCGCCGGCCTGGGCCAGCAGGCAGAGCAGGGCCACCGCTCCCCAGCGGATGCCGCGCGCCAGCAGGCGCGGCGTGCGCTGCGCGGCGCCGGCCATCAGAAGCGCCATGCCACGCCTGCCACCGCTTCGGCGGCCACGTGCGTCGCATACAGCGCGTCGCGGTATTCCGCGTGGCGCGCGCCCAGGTTGCGCGCGGCCAGCGACAGCTCCAGCCCGGGCCGCGGCTGCCAGCCCAGGCGCAGGTCCGCCACCGTGTAGGACGGATGGGCGTAGCGCGGGAGCCGCGCGACATGGCGGATGGTCACGTCGATCTCGCGGTCGCTGCCCAGGGTCCAGCCCGAGCGCACCTGCCAGTGGTGCGACGGGTCGTTGCCCGCGGCCAGCGGGGCCGCGGCGTCGTTGCTGCCGGGCAGCAGGCGCAGCTCGGTGTCCTGCACGGTCAGGCCGGCGGCCAGCGTCCAGGCCGCGGTGGCCTGCACGCGGCCCCACACTTCCGCACCGCGCACGCGGCCTTCCATCAGCGAGTCGAATTCCAGGTAGGTCCGCGACGGGGCGATTTCGGTGGTGCGCAGGTGCGCGTAATCGGCATGGAACAACGTCGCGGCCAGCGAGGCGCGGGCCCAGCTGCCGCGATAGCCCACCTCGGCCACCGTGCCGACTTCGGAACGCACGCGCCGGCCGCCGTCCAGCAGGTAGGGCGGGACGCCGGGAATGTAGGCGTCCTGGTCCAGGCGAGACGGCGCACGCACGGCGCGCGACCAGGCGGACCACAGCAGGTGCGCGGGGGCAATCTGCCAGGACAGGCGCGCGTTGGGCAGCAGTTCGGTGCCGGTGTAGTCGTTGCGCTCAAGGCGCGCGCCCAGGGTGAGGCGGGCGGCCGGCGCCAGGCGGATGTCGTCCTGCGCGAAGACGCTGCTCCAGCGCTGGTCGACCGAGGCCGGCAGGAAGGCGAACCACGGGCTGTTCTCCACCCGCTCGCGACCGAACCGTGCGTTCGCGCCCCAGGTCAGGCGATGCCGGCCCAGTGCCGGCAGGCCGTGCTGGAACTGCAGGTCCAGCAGGTCGAGGCGTTGCGCGAAGGTGGGAGGCACGCGCCGGCGGCTGCGGTCGTAGTAGACCTGCACGGTCGGCCCGCTGCCGTCGGCGTCCAGGCGTTCCCAGCGGGCCAGCAGGTGGGTCCCGGACGCGTCGATGTCGCCCAGCGGCAGGTCCACCCCGGAGATCGCGACCGCGCCCGGCTCCGGCTGGCCCACCCGGATGTCCTCGGTGGAGCCCTCCAGCAGCAGCATGCCGCCCCAGGCCTGCAGGTCGGCGCGCGCACCGAGCTGCAGCCGGCGCCCGGCGTCGTCCACCCGGCCGCCATCGCGCAGGCGCGTGTGGTCATGCCGGCCCGCGCTGATCCAGGCCCGCCACGCGCCGTCGTGCCCCAGCGCGCCGCCATGGCGCAGGGTGCCGTGGACTTCGCCCGGACCCGCGCCGCCGACCAGCAGGGTGCCGGTGGTGTCGTGCGCGCGGCGGGTGATGACGTTCACCACCCCGTTCACGGCGTTGACGCCCCACAGGGTGCCGCCGGGTCCGCTGACCACCTCGATGCGTTCCACGTCCGCCAGCACCGGGTGCTGCACGTCCCAGAACACCCCGGAGAACAGCGGGCTGTACACCGAGCGCCCGTCGACCAGCACCAGCAGCTTGTTCGGCGCGCTGGTGTTGCTGCCGTTGAGGCCGCGCGCGCTGATCGCATACCCGGTGGCGCTGGCCCGCGCCACGTGCAGGTTGGGCGCCAGGCGCAGCACTTCGGGCAGGGTGGTGGCGCCGGAACGGCGGATGTCCTCCGCGGTGATCACGTAGACCGCCGCGGCGGCGGACTGCAGCGCCTCGGGGCGCTTGGACACGGACGTCACCCGCAGTTCGGCCAGTTCCTCGAAGCTCAGCGCCGCCAGGTCGGCGGGTCGCGACGGGCCGGCCGCCGCCGCGCCTGCCGGCCCGGCCAGCGCCAGCGCCAATCCCAATGCAAGGGTGTTCTTGAGCAAGATCGTCGTCCTGTTCGCGGTCGTGTGGGGCCCGGGGGCAAGCGCTGTCCTAGGCATGGCCCGGGTCCGTGGCTGGGCCCAGCAGGCGCGCCACCGCATCCGCGAGGTCGCGTGCGCGGTACGGCTTGCCCAGCAGCGGAAAGGCGCCCTGCATGTCCGCGTGCTGCGCCACGTCGGCGAAGCCCGAGGTCAGCAGGATCGGCAGGTGCGGCCGCAGCGCGCGCGCACGTTGCGCCAGCGCCGCGCCGGTCAGGCCCGGCATCACCATGTCGCTGAACACCAGGTCCACCGGCGTGCCCGCCTCCAGCAGCCGCAGGGCGGCGGCGCCATCGCTGACGGCCAGCACCTCGTAGCCCAGCGCGCCGAGCTGTTCGCAGGCGTAGTCGCGGACCAGGTCGTTGTCGTCCACCACCAGGATGGTGCGACGCCCGTGGACGCCGCCGACGGGCAGGCTGGACGCGTCGACGCGCGTGTCTCCGGTTTCCGCCGCCGGCTCCCGCGCGGCGACGGGCAGGTACAGCCGGGCGCGGGTGCCCGCGCCCGGCTCCGATTCCAGGGCCAGGTGGCCACGCGACTGCTTGGCGAAGCCGTACACCATCGACAGCCCCAGCCCGGTACGCCCGGCGCGCTGGCGCGTGGTGAAGAATGGTTCGAACGCGCGCGCCAGCTGTTCCTCCGGGATTCCCTCGCCGGTGTCCTCCACCGTCACGCACACATAGGGGCCGGGCGCGACATCGGAGGCGGGCGAACCGGGCAACTCGCACTGGCCGATGCGGATGGCCACGCGCCCGCCGTCGGGCATCGCGTCGCCCGCGTTCATGCACAGGTTGAGCAGGGCGCTCTCCAGCTGCTCCGGATCCACAAGGGCGGCATCGATGTCGCCGTCGGCCAGCAACTCCAGGGTGATGCCCTGGCCCAGCGCCTCGCGCAACAAGGGTTCCTGCGCCCGCACCAGGGCAGGCACGTCCACCACGCGCGGTTCCAGGGCCTGTTGCCGGGAGAAGGCCAGCAGCCGCTGCACCAGGCTCGCGGCCCGGTCGGACGCGCCGGCGATCATCAGCGCGAGTTCGCGCGCGCGGCCGTCGCCGGGCAGCGATTCCACCAGGATCTCGGAACTGCCCAGGATCACGGTGAGCAGGTTGTTGAAATCGTGGGCCAGGCCGCCGGTCAGCTGGCCGATCGATTCCATGCGCTGGGCCTGTTCCAGCCGCGCCTGCAGCGCGGCCTGGTCGGTGACGTCGCGCTCCACGGAGACGAAATGGGTCAGCGCGCCGGCCTCGTCGTGCACCGGCGCGATGTCGAGTTCCAGCACCACCTTTTCCCCGGCGCGGGTGTAGTTGTCCAGGGTGGCGCGAACCGCCTCCCCGGCGGCCAGCGCCGCGCGGATGCGGGCGCGTTCCACCGGGGAGGTGTCGGCGCCCTGCAGCAGGCGCGGGGTCCGGCCGATCACCTCCGACGCCTGGTAGCCCATGCGCCGTTCGAAGGCCTGGTTCGCGAACACGATCCGCGGGCCGGGGTGGTCCACTGGGTGCGCCTCGGTGATCATCACGATGTCGTTGATCTGGCCGATGGCGGCTTCCAGCAGCCGCCGCCGGGACTCGTCCTCGCGTCGCGCCGTGATGTCCTGGAAATACACCGCCAGGCCCTCGGCCGACGGGAAGGCGTGCACCTCGAACCACTTGCCCAGCGGCGGGTAGTGGGCGACGAAGGCGGTGGACTCGCCCGAGGCCATGGCGCGGCGGTATTCGTGTTCGAACA
>CBFGMM010000036.1:0-16752 GCA_965649855.1 uncultured Thermomonas sp.
CTACGGCGGCGTGCGCCTGGACGCGTTCGAGGTGACCGCCGCCGAACGGCGCGCCGCGGGCGCGGCCGTCGGGCCGGGGTTGCGCGCGGCGATCGACGAGGCGGCCGCCCGCATCGAGGCCTTCCACCGCGCGGGCACGCCGCAGCCCTACGCGCTGGACACGGCGCCCGGCGTGCGCTGCGAGCGCATCCTGCGACCGATCACCCCGGTTGGCCTGTACGTGCCGGCCGGCAGCGCCCCGTTGCCTTCGACCGCGCTGATGCTGGCGATCCCCGCGCAGCTGGCCGGCTGCGGCGAGATCGTGCTGTGCACGCCGCCGCGCCGCGACGGCAGCGCCGATCCTGCGGTCCTGGTCGCCGCGCAATACGCGCCAGGGGCGCGCATCTTCAAGCTGGGCGGGGCGCAGGCGATCGCCGCGATGGCCCTGGGCACCGACAGCGTGCCGCGCTGCGAGAAGCTGTTCGGCCCCGGGAACGCGTGGGTGGACGAGGCCAAGCGGCAGGCGTCCGAGCGCGCGGACGGCCCCGCGATCGACATGCCGGCGGGCCCGTCCGAGGTCCTGGTGATCGCCGATGCCGGGGCGAACCCGGTGTTCGTGGCCGCGGACCTGCTGTCGCAGGCCGAGCACGGTCCCGATTCCCAGGTGATCCTGCTGTCGGACGATGGGGCCCTGCTGGACGCGGTGGCGATCGAGGTCGAGCGCCAGGTGGCCACGCTGCCGCGCGCGGACATCGCCCGCCAGGCGCTGGCGCACTGCCGGCTGATCCAGGTGGACGGCATCGCCCAGGCGCTTGCGCTGAGCAACGACTACGCCCCCGAGCACCTGATCCTGTCGGTGCGCGAGCCGGCGCGCTGGCTGGAGGAGGTGCGCAACGCGGGGACGGTGTTCATCGGCGACTGGACCCCCGAGTCCCTGGGCGACTACTGCAGCGGCAGCAACCACGTCCTGCCAACCGGCGGCGCGGCGCGCGCCTGGAGCGGCCTGTCGGTGTCCAGCTTCATGAAGTCGCTGACCGTGCAGACCGCCAGCCGGGCCGGCCTGGGCGCGATCGGGCCGTGCGCGGTGACCCTGGCCGAGGCGGAGGGCCTGCACGCGCACGCCCGCGCGGTGCAGCTGCGCCTGGCGGCCGCGCCATGAGCACGGCGGCGCAGTTGCTGCGCGAGGACCTGCGCGCGTTCCAGGGCTATCGCTCGGCGCGCAGCGAGGCCGCATGCGGCGAGGTCTGGCTGAACGCCAACGAGGCCGCGCAGCCGTCGGCGGCCGATCCCGGCGGCGTGCTCCGGCGGTATCCGGAGCCGCAGCCGCGTGCGCTGCGCGCGGCGCTGGCATCGCTGTACGGCGTGCGCGAGGAGGCCTTGCTGGTGACCCGCGGCAGCGACGAGGGCATCGACCTGCTGGTGCGCGCGTACTGCACGCCGGGGCAGGGCAGCATCGTCGTCGCGCCGCCGGTATTCGGCATGTACGCGGTCTGCGCACGGCTGCATGGCGTCCGCACCCTCGAGGTGCCCGCGCACGATACCGGCCGCGCCTGGCGCAGCGACCTCGACGCGATGGCCGATGTCGCGATCGGTGCGGCAGCGTCGCTGGTGTTCGTGTGCGCCCCCGGCAACCCGACTGGCGAGAACGTGCCGCCGCAGGCGATCTCGGCATTGGCCGCGCGGCTGGCGGGGCGCGCGCTGGTGGTGGTGGACGGGGCCTACGCGGAGTTCGCCGATGCCCCGCTCGACCCCGGCCTGCTGGAAACCCACGACAACCTGGTGCTGTTGCGCACCCTGTCCAAGGCCCACGCGCTGGCGGGCGCCCGGGTCGGCAGCGTGATCGCGGCCGCGGACGTGGTGCGCGCGCTGCAGCGCTGCCAGGCCCCGTACCCGCTGGCGCTGCCCGCAACCGCCGCGGCGACCGCCGCGCTGCAACCGGCCGCGCTGGCGCGGGTGCGCGAATCGATCGACGCCGTGCGAAGCGAACGCGAATCCCTGCGCGACGCGCTGGCGGGGCTTCCCGGCGTGCGCCGCGTCTATCCGTCGCAGGGCAACTTCCTGCTGGTGCGCTTCGACGACGCGCAGGGGGCGCTGGACGCGCTGCTGGCGCGCGGGGTGGTGGTGCGCGACATGCGCGCGATGCCGGGCCTGGACGATGCCCTGCGCGTGAGCATCGGCACTCCGGAGCAGAACACGCGCGTGCTGCACGCGCTGGCCGCCGCGAGGCAGGTCGCATGAGCGCGCCGGTTCCCGTCCTGTTCGTGGACCGCGACGGCACGCTGATCGCCGAGCCCGACGATTTCCAGGTGGATGCCTACGAGAAGCTGCGCCTGGTCGAAGGCGTGATCCCGGCGCTGCTGCGCCTGCGCGACGCCGGCTGGCAGTTCGTCATGGTGACCAACCAGGACGGCCTGGGCACCGACGCCTTCCCGCGCGCCGCCTTCGACGGGCCGCACGGGTTGATGCTGCAGGTGTTCGAAAGCCAGGGCATCGCCTTCAGGGAGGTGCTGGTCGACACCAGCTTCGGGCACGACCCGGCCCCGACCCGCAAGCCGGCGACCGGCATGGTCACGCACCTGCTCAGGGACCGCGGCATCGACTGGCAGCGCAGCGCGATGGTCGGCGACCGCGACACCGACATCGCCTTCGCGCAGAACCTGGGGATCCGCGGCTTCAAGCTGCGCAGCCCGCAGTTCGGCGATGGCACCGACTGGGCCGGCATCGCGCATGCGCTGCTGGATGCGCCGCGCACCGCCTGCGTGCGCCGCCGCACCAACGAGACCGACATCGAGGTCGCCGTGGACCTGGACGATCCGGCGGCCCCGCAGGTCGCCACCGGGCTGGGGTTCTTCGACCACATGCTGGAACAGCTGGGGACCCACGGCGGATTCGGGCTGCGGCTGCGCTGCGCGGGGGACTTGCACATCGACGAGCACCACACCGTCGAGGACTGCGCGCTGGCGCTGGGGCAGGCCCTGCGCGAGGCGCTGGGCGGCAAGCGCGGCATCGCCCGCTACGGCTTCGTGCTGCCGATGGACGAGGCGCAGGCCAGCGCCACGCTGGACCTGTCGGGCCGCCCGTACTTCGCCTTCGACGGCGCGTTCTCGCGTCCCCAGGTCGGCGACCTGCCAACCGAACTGGTGCCGCACTTCTTCCACTCGCTGTGCCAGGCGGGCGGCATCACCCTGCACTTGTCGGTGCGTGGCGAGAACGCGCACCACCAGGTGGAGGCCTGTTTCAAGGCGGTGGCGCGCGCGCTGCGCGTCGCGCTGCGCCGCGAGGGCGACGCGGTGCCCAGCAGCAAGGGCCAGTTGTGAGCCGGCCGCGTCCGGGTTCGCGCCCATGAGCGCGGCGGGCGAACTCGTGGTCATCGATGCCGGCGGCGCCAACCTGGGCTCGGTGCAGGCCGCGTTCGCGCGGCTGGGCGTGCACCCCGAAGTCAGCCGCGACCCTGCCCGCATCGCCGCGGCGGGGCGCCTGGTGCTGCCGGGGGTCGGTGCCGCGGCGCCGGTGATGGCGATCCTGCGGGACCACGGGCTGGACGGGGTGGTGAAGCGCTCGCGCGCGCCGTTGCTGGGCATCTGCATCGGCATGCAGGTGCTGTTCGAACGCAGCGAGGAGGGCGGGGTGGACGGCCTCGGCCTGCTGCGCGGCGCGGTGCGCCGGCTGCCCGGCGGCGCCGGCCTGCGCCTGCCGCACATGGGCTGGAACCGCTTGCAGCGGCGCATGGCCTCGCCCTTGCTGGATGGCATCCCGGACGGGGCGCACGCGTACTTCGTGCATGGCTATGGCGTGGCCGGCAGCGCGGACGCGATCGCCGAGTCGCGCCACGGCGCCGCCTTCGCGGCGGCCGTGGCCTGCGGACGCATCGCCGGCGCGCAGTTCCACCCCGAGCGGTCCGGCGAGGTGGGCGCGCGCTTCCTGCGCAATTTCCTCGAGTGGCAACCCGCGTGAGCCCGATCCCGATTCCCGCCATCGACGTACGCGAGGGGCGCGTGGTGCGCCTGGCGCAGGGCGACTACGCGCGCGAAACCCGCTATGCCGCCGATCCGCTGGAGCTGGCCATGGCCTACGCGGACGCGGGGGCCGGCTGGCTGCACCTGGTGGACCTGGACGCCGCGCGCGCCGGGGGCTACACGCTGGCCGGCCTGCTGCGCGCGATCGCCGACGATGGCCGGCTGCGCGTGCAGACCGGCGGCGGCGTGCGCTCCGGCGGAGACGTGCAGCGCCTGCTGGATGCGGGCGCGTCGCGCGTGGTGGTGGGTTCGCTGGCGGTGCGCGAACCGGCCCGGGTGGCCGGCTGGCTGCAGCGCTTCGGCGCCGAGCGCATCGTGCTGGCGCTGGACGCGCGGCAGGACGCCGCGGGCCAGTGGCAGTTGCCGGTGCACGGCTGGACCGAGGCCGGCGGCACCACCCTGGACGCGCTACTGGCCCATTACGCGGGAGCCGGCGCGCGCCATGTGCTGTGCACCGACATCGCCCGCGACGGCATGCTGGGCGGGCCCAACCTCGCGCTGTACGCGGACCTGGCGTCACGCTGGCCGGGTTTCGCGCTGCAGGCCTCGGGCGGCGTGCGCGACGCGGCCGACGTGGCCGCGGCCGGGGCCGCCGGCTGCGGCGCGGTGATCCTGGGGCGCGCGCTGCTGGAAGGCCGGCTGTCGCTGGCCGCGGCGCTGGCGGAGGCCGTGCCATGTTGAGCCGGCGCATCATCCCCTGCCTGGACGTGCAGCGCGGACGCGTGGTCAAGGGCGTGCGCTTCCGCGACCACGTCGACATGGGCGCGATCGAGGACCTGGCGCTGCGCTACCGCGACGCCGGCGCGGACGAACTGGTGTTCTACGACATCACCGCCAGCCCCGAGGGGCGCGGCGTGGAGGGGGAGTGGGTGTCGCGGGTCTCCCGCCTGCTGGACATCCCGTTCTGCGTGGCGGGGGGCATCGATTCGGTGGCGCGCGCGCGCGCGGTCCTGCATGCCGGCGCGGACAAGGTCTCGGTCAACACGCCCGCGCTGCTGCGCCCGGCGCTGATCGACGAGCTGTCGCGCGAATTCGGCAGCCAGTGCGTGGTGGTGGGCATCGACTCGCTGCGCGACGGCGACGGCGAATGGCGGGTGCGCAGCTTCACCGGCGATCCCGCGCGCACCCGGGCCGAGGCCCGGCGTACCCTGGACTGGGTGCGCGAGGCGCAGGACCGCGGCGCGGGCGAGGTCGTGCTGAACTGCATGGGCAGCGACGGCGTGCGTTCCGGCTACGACCTGGACCAGCTGCGCGCGGTGCGCGAGGCCTGCGCGGTGCCGCTGGTGGCGTCCGGCGGGGCGGGCGAGGCCGCGCATTTCCTCGCCGCCTTCCGCGACGCCGACGCCGACGCCGCGCTGGCGGCCAGCGTGTTCCACTCCGGCGCCATCGAGATTCCCGCGCTCAAGGCCTACCTGCGCGACAACGGCATCGAGGTGCGCCTTGGCTGATCAATCCACCATCGACATCGGGGCGCTGGCCTGGGACAAGCAGGACGGGCTGTTGCCGGCCATCGTGCAGGACGCGGCCACGCTGCGGGTGCTGATGCTCGGCTACATGTCGCGCGAGTCGCTGGCCGCCTCACTGGCCAGCGGATGGGTGACCTTCTACAGCCGCAGCCGCCAGGCCTTGTGGACCAAGGGCGAGACCAGCGGGCACCGGCTGGCGCTGGTGGCGCTGCAGGCCGACTGCGATCGCGACACCCTGCTGGTGCAGGCCCGGCCCGCCGGGCCCACGTGCCACACGGGCACCGACAGCTGCTTCCCGGATGCGCCGGGCGACCCGCTGGCGGAACTGGACGCGGTGGTGGAGGCGCGGCGGACCGCGACGGCCGATGCAAGCTATACGCGACGCCTGTTCGACGCGGGCATCGCCCGGATCGCCCAGAAGGTGGGCGAGGAAGGGGTGGAGACCGCGCTCGCGGCGGTGGCCGCCGATGATGCCGCGCTGCGCGGCGAGGCCGCCGACCTGGCCTACCACCTGCTGGTGCTGCTGCGCGCGCGCGGGATGGGGCTGGAGGACGTGCGCGCGCAACTGCGCCGGCGCGCGCGCAAGGAAGGCTAGCCGCCGCTCAGCGCTTCCCGCCGGGTTCGCGCCGCTGGCCGGCCGCGCTGCCCATGCTGCCGCCCACCAGGGTCTTCTGGAAGTCCTTCCAGAGCTCCATGTTGCGCTCGGTCAGCTGGTTGAGCATGGTCCACGGGGTCTGCCCGATCATCCCGCCCATCTGCTGGCGGAACTGCTGCTGCTGCTCCAGGAACAGCTGCATCGAGCGCTCCAGGTAGTTGCCCATGAAGCCCTGCAGCGAGTCGCCGTAGAACCGGATCATCTGGCTGAGCAACTCGGTGGACAGCATCGGCTGCCCGTCCTGCTCGTGCTCGGTGATGATCTGCAGCAGCACCTGGCGGGTCAGGTCGTCGCCGGTCTTGGCGTCGCGCACCTCGAAGGATTCGCCGTCCACGATCAGCTGGCGCACGTCCTCGATGGTGATGTAGCTGGAGATCTCGGTGTCGTATAGCCGGCGGTTCGGATACTTCTTGATGATGCGGATCGCGGCCATGGAGCAGACACTCTAGAGGCGATGGCCGCAGCATGGCGCAGCGCAGCACGCCATGCAACTCCGGGCTGCGCCCTCCGTTACCAAAGTTCGCTGCGCAAACTTCGGGCCCCGCCACGTGCTTCCAAACCCCCATTCGCGCCTGCAGCGCGAATCGCCCCCTGACTCAGGGGGCTGGGGTGCAGCACGCACTCGACTACCAACCCATATGGTGGCCGCCGTTGATGTCGAGGTTGGAGCCGGTGATCCAGCCGGCGCGCTCGTCGGCCAGGAAGGCCACGCCGTAGGCGATCTCGTCCGGGGTGCCGAGGCGTCCGGTGGGGATGTCGGCGACGATCTTGGCGCGGACCTCCTCCGGCACCGCCATCACCATGTCGGTGGCGATGTAGCCGGGCGAGATGGTGTTCACGGTGATGCCGTTGCGGGCGTTCTCGCGCGCCAGCGAAATGGTGAAGCCATGCATGCCGGCCTTGGCCGCGGCGTAGTTGGCCTGGCCGTACTGGCCCTTCAGCCCGTTGATCGAGCTGATCTGGATGATGCGGCCCCACTTGCGCTCGCGCATGCCCTCGATCACCGGGCGGGTGACGTTGAAGCAGGAGTTGAGGTTGGTGTCGATCACGTCGCACCACTGGTCGGCCTTCATCTTGTGGAAGGTGCCGTCGCGGGTGATGCCGGCGTTGTTGACCAGGATGTCGACCGGGCCGAGCATCGATTCCACCTCGCGCACCATCGCCTCGGCTTCCTGCGGAGAGGTCACGTCGCCCTTGGCGATCGCCACGTCGTAGCCCTCGTCCTTCAGCTGTCGCTGCCAGGCGCGCGCCTTGTCCTCGTTGCGGTAGTTGGTTGCCACCCGGTGGCCCATGTCGGCCAGCCGCCTGACGATGGCGGTGCCGATGCCGCCGGTGCCGCCGGTGACCAGTGCAACCCTGGAAGTCATGCAACGCTCCTGCAACGCGTGGGAAAGGACGCTCCGATTCTAGTCATCCGGCGTTGCGGCCGTGTTGTGCACTGCGGCGGATGCGCGATGCGGCGTGCGCGGCACCCGTTCCAGGCGGAAGGCATCGGTGGCCGCCTCGAGGAAGGCGGCCACGCCGGCATGCGCCGCGCGCGGAAGCGCCGCCTGGCCCAGGCAGTCCCACAGCATGCGCAGCGTTTCCAGCGGACGGGCGGGATCGACCGGCAGCGCGGCTTCCGACTTCGACAGCTTGCGGCCCGCCGCATCGAGCAGCAGCGGCAGGTGCGCGTAGCGGGGGGTGTCAAGGCCCAGCGCCCGCTGCAGGAGGATCTGGCGCGGGGTGGAGTCCAGCAGGTCGGCGCCCCGAACGACGTCGGTGACGCCCTGCGCGGCATCGTCCACCACCACGGCGAGCTGGTAGGCCCACAGGCCGTCCGCGCGCAGCAGCACGAAGTCGCCCACCTCCAGGTCGACCGGCTGGCGCACCGTGCCGTGCACGGCGTCGTGGAATTCGACGTCGCAGCCGTCGGGCACGCGCAGCCGGATCGCCGGGTCCGGGCGCGGGCGGGTCGCCACGCAGCGCCGGTGCACGCCGTCGCTGGCTGCCAGCTCGGCGCGGCTGCAATGGCATTCGAACGCCAGCCCGCGCGCCAGCAGGCCGTTCAGCGCGGCGCGGTAGGCGTGCCCGCGCATGCTCTGGCGCAGCACCTCGCCATCCGGGGCCAGGCCGAACGCGCGCAGGGTGTCCAGCTGGGACTGCGCGGCGCCGGCGACCTCGCGCGGGGGGTCGATGTCCTCCATCCGCACCCGCCACAGCCCGGCCGCCTGGCGCGCCAGCAGCCAGCTGCCCAGCGCGGCCAGCATCGACCCGGCGTGCAGCGGGCCGCTGGGCGAGGGGGCGAAGCGTCCGACGTAGGCGGGGGGCGGCGTGGGCATGCGGTTTCAGATTGAATTTACGCGGACTTGCCCACACTGTCTGCCTTGAGCCGCGCACCGGGCGCGGAAGGATGACCGTTCCATGTTCAAGCGCGTATTCCTGTTCCTCGCCACCAACATGGCCGTGCTGGCCCTGGTCAGCATCGTCATGTCGCTGCTGGGCGTCAGCACCCAGCAGTTCGGCGGCCTGCTGATCTTCGCCGCGCTGTTCGGCTTCGGCGGTTCCATCCTGTCGCTGCTGATCTCCAAATGGGTGGCCAAGCGCACCACCGGCGCCCAGGTGATCGCCCAGCCGCGCAACGAGGCGGAGCAGTGGCTGTTCTCCACCGTGCAGCGGCAGGCCCAGGCCGCCGGCATCACGATGCCGGAAGTGGCGATCTACGACGCGCCCGAGATCAACGCCTTCGCCACCGGCCCCAGCCGCAACAACTCGCTGGTGGCGGTCTCCACCGGCCTGCTGCGGGCGATGAACCGCGACGAGGCCGAGGCGGTGCTGGCGCACGAGGTCAGCCACGTGGCCAACGGCGACATGGTGACGATGGCCCTGCTGCAGGGCGTGCTGAACACCTTCGTGATCGTGCTGTCGCGCCTGGTCGGCCGGGCCATCGACGGCTACCTGGGCAACCGCGACGGATACGGGGTCGGCTACTACCTCAGCGTGTTCGTGCTGGACATGGTGTTCGGCCTGTTCGCCAGCATGATCGCGATGTGGTTCTCGCGCCGCCGCGAATTCCGCGCGGACGAGGGCGGCGCGGCGCTGGCCGGCAAGCCGAAGATGATCGCGGCGCTGGAGCGGCTGTCGCAGACCTACGGCGAGAGCACCCTGCCCAAGCAGGTGGCCGCGTTCGGCATCAGCGGCGGGGTGGGCCATGGCCTGCGCCGGCTGCTGATGAGCCATCCGCCGCTGGAGGAGCGGATCCAGGCGCTGCGCAACGCCACGCCGGACGCCGGCGCGGTGCGGCAGGGCGTGGTGGTCTGAACGCCCGCGTCCCGTCGGTTCCCGAAGCCCGCCGCAAGGCGGGCTTCGCGCGTCAGGGCCGGGCTCAGCTGAAGTCGTAGTTCATGTCCGGCCCGGCGGGGGCCAGGAAGTCGCCCTGCACGTAGTCCACGCCGGCGGAGAACAGCAGGGTCATGCTGGTCGCGTCCTGCACCCGGTCGGCCACGGTGCGGATGCCGCGCCCGCGCGACTGCACCGCGATGTTGCGCACCTGCTGCTGGGAATCGGCGCTCCTGGCCAGGTCGGTCATGAACTGCGGGTCGATCTTGATGAAGGCCGGGTCGAAATGCTGCAGCAGCTGCAGCGAGTTCAGGCCGGCGCCGAAGCGTTCCAGCGCGATGCGCACGTCGAACCCGGCCATGGCCAGCGCGAACTCCTGCGCGGCGCGCAGGTTGGTGAACACCTTGGCTTCCGGGATCGCCAGCACCAGCAGGTCGCCCGGGGTGCCGGTGGAGGCAAGGTGGGCGGCGATGTAGCTGGCGAGGGTGGGGTCGAGCAGGGCCTCCTGCGAGAGCGACAGCTGCAGCGCGGTGCGCTTGCCGGCCTGCAGGCGCTGGGCGATCAGCTCGATCGCGCGGGCGGTGGCCCAGCGGTCCAGCTGGCCAAGCAGCCCGTGCTCCTCGGCAATGGGCAGGAAAGTGGACGCCTCGACCGGCTCGCCGTCGCTGCCCAGCAGGCGCAGGAACACCTCGTACATCTCGCTGCCGTCGCCCTGCAGGGCGATCATCGGCTGGAATTCCAGGCGGAAGCCATCGGTGGCCAGCGCATCGTGGATGCGCGCGACCCAGGCCGCGATCCGCTCCTCCTCGGCGCGGTCCACGGCGCCCGGGTCGAACAGCTCCACGCGGTTGCCGCCGACTTCCACCGCGGCCACCAGACCCTGGTTGGCCCTGGCCAGGACCTGGCTGGTGCTGGCGATCTTCTCGCCGATCTGCACGCCGCCGATGCTGACCGTGGCATTGAGCGAATGCTGCCCCACCTCCAGCACGTGGAAGGAGAACGCCGCCCGTACCCGTTCGGCCAGCTCGCTGGTGGCCACGTGGTCGGAGTCGCGCACCAGCAGCGCCAGCTGGTGCTCGCCGAAGCGCGCGGCTGCCGAGGTGCCGGCCACGCTTTCCAGCCGGCGCGCCATCTCGGCCATCAGGTCGTCCGAGGCATCCAGGCCGATCACCTCCAGCAGCTGGGCGAAGTGGTCCGGCTCGATCAGCAGCAGCCCGTGCACCGCGCCCTGGCTGGCGGCCTCGGCCACCGCGGCGTCCAGCAGGCCGACGAAGGTGGGGCGGTTGAGCAGGCCGGTGGCGGGGTCGCGCTGCCTGAGTTCCTCGACCTGGCGCGCCAGCTCCGGGTCCACGTCCTGCGCCTGGCGGCGGAAGATCACCTGCTGGCAGGGCTCGCCGTCGTACTGGGCGGCGGTGAATTCCATCACCGCGGGGAAGTCCGTGCCGGCCGCGTCGCGCGCGCTCAGCTCGTAGCGCGGCGGCGGCGCCTCGCCCCTGGACAGGCCCTTGAGCAGCTGCTTGAAGCCGTCCACGTCGGACGGGGCCACCAGGTCCAGCAGCGACATGCCCTCGATGTCGTCGAAACTCTCGTACCCGAACATCTCCAGGTAGGCCTGGTTGGCGCGGATGTGCATGCCCTCGTGGATGTAGGCCACCGGTTCGCGCGAGGAGTCGATCAGCGTGTCGCAGCGGCGCTCCGTCTCGCGCATGCGCGCTTCCATCTGCCGCTGGGAACGGCGCGCGTCGAGGTCCGCCCAGGCGCTGCGCACCGCGCCCAGCAGTTGCTGCGGGCGGCTGCGCAGCGCGACGCCCTGCGCGCCCTGCGCCTGCACCGCGTCCAGGATCTCGTCGGTCACGCCATCCAGCACCGCCAGCAGCGGCACGTCGCGGCCGCTGCTGCGGACAACCGTGCACACCTCGTCGAACGGCAGCTGGCGCGCGCCGTATTCCGCCAGCACCAGGTCCACCGCCTGCTGCGACAGTTGGGTGGCCAGCTCGTCCAGGGACTCGGGCCGCAGCGGTCGCACCGCGATGCCTGCATTGCGCAGGCCGCTGACGATCGCCTCGGCTTCGTTCATCTGGTCGTCGACCAGCATCAGGCGCAGCGCGGTGTCCTTACCGATGACCATGCGGGGGGCAGGCTCTCGCTATCCGGGTGAGGGCAGGCTACATCATTCCGCAGGCACCGGCGCCGCGCCAGCGGGCAGCAGCGGGGTCTTGCCGGGCTGGCCGGGGATCTCGCGCACCAGCCGGGGCAGCAGGTAGCCGGGCAGGCGCGCGGCCAGCGCCGCGTGCAGGCGCAGCGCCTGCGCGTCTTCCACCTCGAAGTGGGCGACGCCCGCCACCCGGTCGAGCTGGTGCAGGTAGTAGGGCAGCACGCCCGCGGCGTGGCCCCGTTCGCACAGGTCGGCCAGCGCGTCGACCGAATCGTTCACCCCGCGCAGCAGCACGGCCTGGTTGAGCAGGGTGGCGCCGGCCGCGCGCAGGGCTGCAAGGGCGGCATCCACCGCCTCATCGAATTCGTTGGCATGGTTGGCGTGGACCACCATCGCCACCGGCCACGGCAGTTCCCGCAGCCACTGCAGCAGGCCGGCATCGACCCGCTCCGGCAGCACGATGGGCAGGCGGGTATGGATGCGCAGGCGGCGGACGTGGGGAATCCCGCGCAGCGCGTCGGTCAGCTCGCGCAGCTTGTGGTCGGCCAGCGAGAGCGGGTCGCCGCCGGACAGGATGACCTCGTGGATGGTGGCGTCGGCGCGGATCAGCGCCACCGCCGCGCGCCAGCCGGCCGCGGCCGCGGTGTCCTCGGCGTACGGGTAATGCCGCCGGAAGCAGTAGCGGCAGTGCACCGCGCAGCTGCCGGTGGCGATGAGCAGGGCGCGGCCGTCGTACTTGTGGATGACGCCGCCACCGCGCCGGGCCGCGCCGTCGCCCACCGCGTCCAGGCCGAATCCGGGAGCGGGGCGGTCCTCGTCCAGGATCGGCAGCACCTGCCGCAGCAGCGGGTCCCGGGGATCGCCCCGCCGCATCCGCGCGACGAAGCCGCGGGGCACGCGCAGCGGGAACTGCGCGGCCGCGTCGTCGGAGAGGGTTCCCGCCAGCGCGCCGAGGTCCAGCATCGCCAGCAGCTCGCGGGGGTCGCGCACGGCGTCGCGCCACAGCGCCTGCCAGCGCGACGGGGCGGGATGCTGCATCGAAGCGGGGGCAACGGGTATCATCTGCGGCCAGCATCCGGAGCCTGTTCCGGCCGCGCCGGAACTTCCAACCCACTATTTTAGCCGCCATCCGTGGCGGCGAGTCAGGAGCACCCCCATGGCCAGCCTGGGCATGAACGACGTCAAGACCGGACAGAAGATCCTGGTCAACAACGACCCCTGCGTGATCACCGAGACCGAGTACGTCAAGCCCGGCAAGGGCCAGGCCTTTACCCGCATCAAGTACCGCAGCATCAAGTCCGGCCGCGTGGTGGAAATGACCATGAAGGCGACCGACAGCGTGGAGCAGGCGGACGTGGTCGACACCGACATGCAGTACCTGTATTCCGATGGCGAGTACTGGCACTTCATGAACCCGGAGTCGTTCGAGCAGGTGCAGTCCGACAAGGCCGGCATGGGCGGCGCCGAGAAGTGGCTGAAGGGCGAGGAGCAGTGCGTGGTGACGCTCTGGAACGGCAGCCCGATCATGGTCACCCCGCCGAACTTCGTCGAGCTGAAGATCACCGAGACCGACCCGGGCGTGCGCGGCGACACGTCCGGCGGCGGCGGCAAGCCGGCCACCCTGGAGACCGGCGCGGTGGTGCGCGTGCCCCTGTTCGTCGGCCAGGACGAGATGATCAAGGTCGACACCCGCAGCGGCGAATACGTTTCGCGCGTGAAGTGACGCGCCGGCGCGGCCCTGCCGGCGCGCCGCCCCCGCACAGGCGGGGATCCAGCCTCCAAGGAATGCCATGACCGAATCCGCCCCGCAGGCCTGCGATCTGATCATCGAAGCCGGCTGGGTGGTGCCGGTGGTCCCGCACGGCGTGGTCCTCGCCGACCACGCCGTGGTCGTGTCCGACGGGGCGATCGTCGCGGTGCTGCCGATCGCCGAGGCGCGCGTGCGGTTCCAGGCGGGCGAAACCGTGTCGCGCCCGGAGGCCGCGCTGATCCCCGGCCTGGTCAACGCGCATACCCACAACCCGATGACCCTGCTGCGCGGGGTGGCCGACGACCTGCCGCTCAAGGTCTGGCTGCAGCAGCACATCTGGCCGATCGAGGCCGCCGTGATCGGGCCCGAATTCGTGGCCGACGGCGTGACCCTGGCGATCGCCGAGATGCTGCGCGGCGGCACCACCTGCTGCAACGAGAACTACTTCTTCCCCGACGTGCAGGCCGCCACCTACCGGCGCCACGGCTTCCGCGCGCGGGTGGGCCTGCCGGTGATCGATTTCCCCACGGCCTGGGCGCGCAGCGACGACGAATACTTCGAGCGCGCCGGCGAGGTGCACGACGCGTGGCGCGACGATGCGCTGGTCGGCACCGCGTTCGCCCCGCATGCGCCCTACACGGTCAGCGACGCCAACTTCGAGCGCGTGCGGATGCTCTCGGACCAGCTGGACATCCCGGTGCACCTGCACCTGCACGAGACCGCGCAGGAAGTCGCGCAGTCGCTCGAGCAGCACGGCCAGCGGCCGATCGCGCGCATCGACCGGCTGGGCCTGCTCAACGACCGCCTGATCGCGGTGCACATGACCCAGCTCACCGAGGCGGAGATCCACCTGTGCGCCGGGCGCGGCGTCAGCGTGGTGCATTGCCCGGAGTCGAACCTGAAGCTGGCCTCGGGGTTCTGCCCGGCGTGCGCGCTGCAGCGGGCCGGGGTGACCCTGGCCATCGGCACCGACGGCTGCGCCAGCAACAACGACCTGGACATGGTGGGCGAGACCCGCACCGCCGCGCTGCTGGCCAAGGCGGTGGCCGGCGACGCCGCCGGCATGGACGCGCACCAGGCGCTGGCGGCGGCCACGCTGGGCGGCGCGAAGGCGATGGGGTTCGACCACCTGGTCGGCAGCCTGGAGCCCGGCAAGCAGGCGGACATCGCCTGCGTGGACCTGTCGCAGCTGGAAACCCAGCCGCTGCACCACGTGGCCTCGCAGATCGTCTACGCCAGCGGCCGCCACCAGGTCAGCGACGTGTGGATCGCCGGCAGCCACAAGCTGCGCCAGCGGGTGCTGGCCGACATCGACCTCGACGGGGTGCTGGCCAACGCCAGGCAGTGGCGCGAACGCATCGCATCGGTACGCAGCGCATGAACGACCCATCGGACAATTTCTCGCAGGCCGAACTCGACAAGTTCGACGAGCTGGCCCAGCGCTGGTGGGATCCGGCCGGCCCGCAGAAGGCGCTGCACGCGCTGAACCCGGCCCGCCTGGACTACGTGGCGCAGCGCGTGCCCCTGCGCGGCGCCGCGGTGCTGGACGTGGGCTGCGGCGGAGGCTTGCTGAGCGAGGCGCTGGCGCGGGCCGGGGCGCAGGTCACCGCCATCGACCTGGCCCCGAACCTGCTCAAGGTGGCGCGCCTGCATGGCCTCGAGTCCGGCATCCAGGTCGATTACCGGCAGGTGTCGGTGGAGGCGCTGGCCGACGACGCGCCCGCATCGTTCGATGCCATCACCTGCATGGAGATGCTGGAGCACGTGCCACAGCCGGCCTCGGTCATCGCGGCCTGCGCCAGCTTGCTGAGGCCGGGCGGGCGCCTGTTCCTGTCCACGCTCAACCGCACGCCCGCCGCGTTCGCGCTGGCCATCGTCGGCGCCGAGTACATCGCGCGCCTGTTGCCCAGGGGCACCCACCGCTACCGCGATTTCATCCGGCCGTCGGAGTTGGCGGGCTGGCTGCGCGAGGCGGGGCTGGAACTGGAGGACGTCAGCGGCCTGATGTACGAACCGTGGCGGAATGGCGCGCGGCTGGTGTCGCGCACCGACGTCAACTATCTGGCCTGCGCGCGCAAGCCCGGATGAGCGGCCGCACGTTCCCCGCGCTGGTGCTGTTCGACCTCGACGGCACCCTGCTGGACAGCGCGCCCGACATGGCCGCGACCGTGAACCGCATGCGCGCCGCGCGCGGCCAGGGCCCGATGGCGCTGGAGGCGCTGCGCCCCCACGTGTCCCGCGGCTCCCGCGCGATGAGCGCCGCCGCGTTCCCCGAGCTGGGCGGCGAGGTGGATGGGGCGATGATCCGCGAGTTCCTGGACGTCTACGAGCAGGAACTGGGGCGGCACAGCCTGCTGTTCGACGGCGTGGCGGACTTGCTGGACGCCATCGAGGGCGCCGGCAGCCGCTGGGGCATCGTGACCAACAAGCCCGAATACCTGGCGCGCCAGGTACTCCCCCCGCTGGGCTGGGAGGCGCGCAGCGCGATCCTGGTGGGCGGCGACACCCTGCCGGAGCGCAAGCCGCACCCCCTGCCGTTGCTGCATGCCGCCAGCGCGCTCGGCGTGTCGCCCGCGGACTGCGCCTACGTGGGCGACGACCGCCGCGACATCGAGAGCGCGCGCGCCGCCGGGATGCGCTCGGTGGTCGCCCTGTGGGGCTACCGCCCGGACGACGAGGACCCCGCCACCTGGGGTGGCGACGCGCTGGTGGCCAGCGCGCGCGAACTGGTGGCATGGCCGTGGTGACCCCTACAATCCCGGCGATGACGGACTCGGCGGCCCTGGACGGCTTCCTCGGCAAGTGGCGCGCCCACTGGCCGGAGTGGGCGGTGGCCGAGACCTTCCTGCCGCGCGCGCAGCGCGCGCGCGCGCAGGCCTGGTTCGCGTTGCGCGACGAACTGGCGCAGGCGGCATGGGGCGGCGAGGACGCGCAGCCGGGCGATGCCAAGCTGGGCTGGTGGGCCGAGGAACTGGACGGCTGGACGCGCGGCGCGCGGCGGCATCCGCTGGGCCTGGTGCTGCAGAAGACCGGCGCGCCGTGGGACAGCCTGGCGGCGTGTCTGCCGGCGCTGCGCTCCAGCCGCGAGCGCCCGCGCGATGTCGAGGCGGCGCTGTTCTCGATGGAACCCTACGCCGAAGCCCTGTCCGGGGTGGCCCAGCACCTGTTCGAGCTGCGCAGCCCCGCGCCCGCGCAGAACGTGGTGGTCTCGCTGCTGGGCGAGCGCGTGTTGCGGCACCCGCAGGCGGCCACCCCGCTGGGCGACCTCGACGTGCGCGGATGGGCCGCGCTGCTGCTCGCGCGCTGGCCCGAACCCGCCGCCGGAACCCGCCCCGGGCGCCTGCACGCCGCACTGGTGCGCGAGCGCTTGCGGCGCTTCGCGGGCGGCAGGCCGGTCGCCCCGGTGCCGCTGC
>CBFGMM010000037.1:0-16685 GCA_965649855.1 uncultured Thermomonas sp.
CGTCCACGACATCAACCTCGTGGGCGCGCGTCTGGCGCGGGCCGTCGCGGGCGATGCCGTGCGCGCCTTGCGGGCCGCCGGCGCCTTGCGCCTGGCACCGCGCACCGCGGCCGAGGTGTCCGGGCCCGGCTCGGCCTCGACCAGGTCGTCGGCTTCGGCATCGCGCGCGTGGGCATCGTCGCGCTTGACCAGCAGCCATTGCGGCTTGCCGCCGCGCGGGGCGGTGCGGATCAGCTTCCAGCCGCCGCGCAGCTTGCCGCCTTCCAGGGTGAAATCGAGCTTGCCCGCGGCGAGGCCCTGCAGCGGATCGCCGTCGCTGGTCCACACGCCCTGGTCGAACACCAGCACGTGGCCGGCGCCGTAGTTGCCCGCTGGGATCTCGCCCTCGAAGCCGGCGTAGGCCAGCGGATGGTCCTCCACCTGCACGGCCAGGCGCTTCTCGCCGGCGCGCAGCGACGGCCCGCGCGGCACCGCCCAGCTCTTCAGCGCGCCGTCGATCTCCAGGCGGAAGTCGTAGTGGCGCGCCCGCGCGTTGTGCAGCTGCACCACGAAGGTCGGGCGATGCCCGCGCCGCGCCGCGGCATCGCCCGCCGGTTCCGGCGTGTCGCCGAAGCGGCGCTTGCGGGCGTAGTCGCGCAGGCTCACCGGCGGCCCCGGCTCAGGCCGACTTGCGGCGCGGCGCCTTCTTCGCCGCCGGCTTGCGCGCCGCCGCCTTCTTCGCCGGCGCCGGCTTTTTCGCGGGGGCCTTGGCGACCTTCTTCGCGGCCGACTTCCTGGCCGCCGGGGTGCGCTGCTTGGCGTCGATGCTCTTGCGCAGCAGCGACATGAAGTCGACGACATTCGTGGTCGCGTCCTCGCCCAGCTCGCCCTCGGGCTCGTCCGGCCGGCGGACCACGCCGGTGGCCTTCATCCGGCGCTCGATCACGCCCTGCAGGCGCTCGCGGAACTCGTCGCGGTAGTCGCCCGGCGACCACTCGGTGGCCATCGACTCGATCAGCGCCTCGGCCATCTCGAGTTCCTTCGGATTGACCCGGTAATCGGCCGAACTGCCCGCGGGAAGCTTGTATTCCTCCACGTCCACCAGCTCCTGGGCGTAGCGCAGCATCACCAGCATCAGCGCATCGCCATGCGGCAGCACCGCGCACAGGCTCTCGCGGGTGCGGATCACCACCCGCGCCACGCCGACCTTGCCGGTGCGGCGCAGGGTCTCGCGCAGCAGCACGTAGCCCTTCTCGGCCTTCTTCGCCGGCACCAGCACGTAGGGCTTCTCGTAGTACTCCGGGCCGATCGCGGCGGCGTCGACGAAGGTCTCCACCTCGATCGCGTCGTGGCTTTCCGGCGCGGCGGACTTGATGTCCTCGCTCTCCAGGACCACGTAGCTGCCCTTGTCGTACTCGAAGGCCTTGACGATGTCCTTCCACGGGACTTCCTCGCCGGTCTCGGCGTTGACCCGCTCGTAGCGGATCGGGGTGTTGTCGCGCGAGTCCAGCATGCGGAAGCTGAGGTCGGTCCTGCGCTCGCCCGACATCAGCTGGACGGGGATGTTCAACAGGCCGAAGGACAGGGTGCCGGACCAGATCGGGCGGGCCATGCGGGCCTCCGTGGTGATGGGAGTGTTGCGGGACTGGGACCGCCGATTGGAGCCCGCGGGGCGTGAGCGTCCCGTCACAGGCCGTAAAATGCCCGGATGACCGACCCCACCGTCCGCCCGGCCTTCCACGGCTTCGAACAGATCCCGCTGCGCGAGTACGCCGAGCGCGCCTACCTCGACTACTCGATGTACGTGGTCCTGGACCGCGCCCTGCCCTTCATCGGCGACGGCCTCAAGCCGGTGCAGCGCCGGATCATCTACGCCATGAGCGAGCTGGGCCTGAACGCCGGGGCCAAGCCGAAGAAGTCCGCGCGCACCGTCGGCGACGTGATCGGCAAGTACCACCCGCACGGCGACTCCGCCTGCTACGAGGCGATGGTGCTGATGGCCCAGCCGTTCTCGTACCGCTACCCGCTGATCGAGGGCCAGGGCAACTTCGGCTCCAGCGACGACCCCAAGTCGTTCGCGGCGATGCGCTACACCGAATCCAAGCTGGCCCCGATCGCGGAGGTGCTGCTGGGGGAACTGGCCGACGGCACGGTGGACTGGGACCCGAATTTCGACGGCACCCTGGAGGAACCCACGTGGATGCCGGCGCGGCTGCCGCACCTGCTGCTCAACGGCACCACCGGGATCGCGGTGGGCATGGCCACCGACGTGCCGCCGCACAACCTGGGCGAGGTGGTCAGCGCCTGCGTGCGCCTGCTGGACGACCCGGACGCGACGGTGCGCGACCTGTGCGAGCACATCCGCGGGCCGGACTACCCCACCGCCGCCGAGATCATCACCCCGGTGGCGGACCTGCAGGCGATGTACGAGACCGGCGCCGGCTCGGTGCGCGCGCGTGGCGTGTTCGTGCGGGAAGGCGCGAACATCGTGGTCACCGAGCTGCCCCACCAGGTCAGCCCGAGCAAGGTGATCGAGCAGATCGCCGCGCAGATGCGCGCCAAGAAGCTGCCGTGGCTGGAGGACATCCGCGACGAGTCCGACCACGTGAGCCCCACCCGCATCGTGCTGGTGCCGCGCAGCAACCGGGTCGACGCCGACCAGTTGATGGGCCACCTGTTCGCCACCACCGACCTGGAGAAGAGCTACCGGGTCAACATGAACGTGATCGGCCTGGACGGGCGGCCGCAGGTCAAGAACCTGCGCATGCTGCTGGCCGAGTGGCTGGACTTCCGCCAGGACACGGTCACCCGCCGGCTGAAGCACCGCCTGGACAAGGTGGAGCGCCGGTTGCACCTGCTGGAGGGCCTGCTCGTCGCCTTCCTCAACCTGGACGAGGTGATCCGCATCATCCGCACCGAGGATGCGCCCAGGCCCGCGCTGATCGCGCGCTTCGACCTGTCCGGGGAGCAGGCCGACTACATCCTCGAAACCCGCCTGCGGCAGCTGGCGCGGCTGGAGGAAATGAAGATCCGCGGCGAGCAGGACGAGCTGGACCGCGAGCGCGACCGCCTGATGGCGACGCTGGGCAGCAAGGCGAAGCTGAGGAAGCTGGTCAAGGACGAGCTGCTGGCCGACGCGAAGAAGTTCGGCGACGCGCGACGCAGCCCGCTGGTGGCGCGCGGCGCGGCGCAGGCCCTGGCCGAGACCGAACTGGTGGCCAGCGAGCCGATGACCGTGGTACTGAGCGAAAAGGGCTGGGTGCGCGCGGCCAAGGGCAACGACGTGGACGCGGCGTCGCTCAGCTACCGCGAGGGCGACGGCCTGCTGGCCGCGGTGCGCACGCGCAGCAACCAGCAGGTCGCGTTCCTGGATTCCACCGGGCGCAGCTATTCCACCGCGGTGCACACCCTGCCCTCCGCGCGCGGCAACGGCGAGCCGCTCACCGGCCGCTTCACGCCTGCGCCGGGCGCGGGCTTCCAGGCGCTGGCCAGCGGCGAGGCGGACGCGCGCTTCGTTGTCGCCTCCAGCCACGGTTATGGCTTCCTGACCCGCTTCGAGAACCTGACCGGACGCAACAAGGCGGGCAAGGCGCTGCTTTCGCTGGGCGAGGGCGGACGGGTGCTGCAGCCGGCCCCGGTGGCCGACGCCGCGGCGGACCGCATCGTGGCGGTGACCAGCGCGGGGCACGTGCTGGCCTTCCCCCTGTCCGAGCTGCCGGAGCTCGACAAGGGCAAGGGCAACAAGATCATCGAGATCCCCAAGGCCAGGCGCGGCACCGAGCGCGTGGTCGCGATCGCGGTGGTGCCGCCCGGCGGCAGGCTGCAGGTGCAGTCCGGCGCCCGCACCATGACGCTTTCGTTCCGGGAACTGGACGCGTATGTCGGCGCCCGCGGCTCGCGCGGCGGCCTGCTGCCGCGTGGCTGGCAGAAGGTGGACGGATTGAACGTCGACGCGTAGTTCATCGCTCGGCGGCGCCTACCGCCGGGTAATTCGCTGCGCGGCTCGAAATGCCGCTACGCGAATCACCCGACGGTCTCGCCGCCGATGGAGGATTGCATGCACCCCGAGTTCTGGCACCAGCGCTGGGCCGACAAGCAAATCGGCTTCCACCAGGCCGCCCCCACGCCGCTGCTGCTCAGGCACTGGCCGTCGCTGGGCGTGCCCGCGGGCGCGCAGGTCTTCGTGCCGCTGGCAGGCAAGTCGCTGGACATGGCCTGGCTGGCGTCGCAGGGGCATCGCGTGCTGGGCGTGGAGCTGTCGCAGCGCGCGGTGGACGAGTTCTTCGCCGAGCATGGCCTGCGGCCTGCGGTCCGCGAATCGAAGTACGGCCGCCACCATTCGGCGGGCGGCATCGAGCTGGTCTGCGGGGATGCGTTTGCCCTGGATGCCGACGCCCTGCGCGATTGCGCCGGGGTGTTCGACCGCGCCGCGCTGATCGCCCTGCCACCCGAGCTGCGCCAGCGCTACGCGCGCGAGCTGTATGCCAGGCTGCCCGCCGGGTGCCGCGGGCTGCTGGTCACCCTGGACTATCCGCAGCACGAACGCGACGGCCCCCCGTTCGCGGTGGCGCCCGCGGAAGTCCGGGCCCTGTACGGGCCGGACTGGGAGCTGGACCTGCTGGAGCAGCGCCCGATCCCGTCCGACCATCCCGGCCACGTGGCCGGCGTGTCGCGCCTGGACACGTCCGCGTGGAGCCTGCGCCGCCGCTGAGCCGCGACGCGCCGGGTTGACCCAGGTCAATTCCCCGCGGCCCGCGCGCGCCTAAGCTGCGGGCATGCTGTCGCAAACCGTCGCCTTCGATGCCGGGCTGCTGCGCCGTTACGACCGGCCCGGCCCGCGCTACACCTCCTACCCGCCCGCGCCCCAGTTCCACCCGGGGTTCGGCGAGGCGGAACTGTGCGAGACGATCCGCGCCAGCAACGAGGACCCGATCCCGCGCCGGCTCTCGCTGTACGTGCACGTGCCGTTCTGCTTCAGCCCCTGCTTCTATTGCGGCTGCAACCGGGTGATCACCCGCGACACCCTGCGCGGGGACGCCTACCTCGCCCGCCTGCAGCGGGAAATCGGCCTGTACGCGCCGCTGTTCGACCGCGACCGCGAGGTGGTGCAGCTGCACTTCGGCGGCGGCACCCCGAACTTCCTGTCCCCGGAGCAGCTGTCCGAGCTCGTGGACGCGATGCGCAGCCAGTTCCGCTTCGGCCGGCCCGAGGACTGCGACATCTCGATCGAGCTGGACCCGCGCTTCTGCGAGCCGGCGGGGATGCCGGTGCTGGCGGCCGCGGGGTTCAACCGGGCCAGCCTGGGGGTTCAGGATTTCGACCCGGCGGTGCAGGCCGCGGTCAACCGCATCCAGAGCGTGGAGCAGACCCGCGCGGTGGTGGATGCGTGCCGCGATGCCGGCATGCGCTCGGTCAACATCGACCTGATCTACGGCCTGCCGGGGCAGAGCCTGCAGGGGTTCGGCCGCACCCTGGACATCGTCTCCGAGATCCGCCCGGACCGGCTGGCCGTGTACAGCTACGCCCACCTGCCGCACCTGTTCAAGCCGCAGAAGCAGATCGACGAGTCCCTGCTGCTGGACGGCGAAGCCAAGCTGGCGCTGCTGCAGCTGGCGGTGGAGAAGCTGGGCGCGGCCGGATATACCTACATCGGCATGGACCACTTCGCGCTGCCGGACGACGAACTGGCGCTGGCCCAGGCGCGCGGCGACCTGCACCGCAACTTCATGGGCTACACCACCCACGCCGACACCGACCTGCTGGGCCTGGGCGTGAGCGCGATCAGCCACATCGGCGACACCTTCAGCCAGAACCCGCGCGACCTGCCCAGCTGGCAGGCGGCGGTGGACGACGGCCGGCTGCCGGTGTTCCGCGGCATGCGCCTGGACGAGGACGACCAGCTGCGCGCCGACCTGATCCAGCACCTGATGTGCCAGGGCGAGGTGCCCGTATCGGCGCTGGAACGCCGCTACGGCATCGATTTCGCCAGCTATTTCGCCGATGCGCTGGACAAGCTGCACCCGCTGGTGCAGGACGGCCTGGCGCGGGTGGAGGACGGGCGCATCATCGCGACCTCGCGCGGGCGGCTGCTGTTGCGTAATATCGCCATGTGCTTCGACCGCTACCTCGACCAGCCGGTGATCGATGCCCGGCCGCGCTTCTCGCGCGCCATCTGACCCGTCCTCGGTGGAAGCCGTGAGCCACGTGCCGTTCCCGCGGTTCAACCCGCGCGTGCTCGCTGACGACGGGGACGCGCTGCAGTTCTGCAGCACCTGCGCGTTCTCGCAGGCCTGCCTGGACCAGGGCATGGACAAGACCGCGCTGATGGACCTGCACGTGCTGGTGGAGCACGTGGGGCCGTTCCACGCGGGCGACGTGCTGTTCCGCGAGGGCGACGCCTTCGATGCGATCGCCGCGGTGCGGGTGGGCACGGTGAAGACGCGCATGATCGACCGCGACGGCCACGAGCACGTGCTGGGCTTCCATTTCCCGGGCGAGGTGATCGGGCTCAACGCGATCGACGGCCAGCGCTACCCCTGCGACGCGGTGGCCCTGGACACCGTGATGCTGTGCCGGTTCTCGTTCCCGAAGATGGCCGTGCTGGCGGCGCGCGTGCCGGGGCTGCAGCGCGAACTGTTCCGCCTGCTCAGCCGCGACATCGGCCGCGCGGCGCTGCTGGCCGGCGACTGGTCGGCCGACCAGCGCATGGCGGCGTTCCTGGTGGGCATGTCGCGGCGCCTGGCCGCGCGCGGTTTCTCGCCCAACCGCTTCCAGCTGACCATGGCCCGCACCGACATCGCCAACTACCTGCGCCTGGCCCCGGAAACCGTGAGCCGGGTGTTGCGGCGCATGCAGGACGAGGGCCTGCTGACCGTGGAACGGCGCGAGGTGGAGCTCCTGGACCGCGCGCGCATCGATTCCCTTGCGGAGCCCATCCTGCGCGGCTGAGCCCGGGCGCTTGACCTGCATCAATGCGGCGCGCGCCGCCCGCCACGACCATTTGCACGACGCAATGGGAGAGGCGCGATGAGCACGACGCGGAAGCTGTGGCTGGGGTTGGCGACCCTGCTGGTGGTCTCGTTCGGGGTGCTGCTGTGGGCGGGGGGCGAGATCTTCCGCGCCGCGCCGCCGGTGCCCGAGCAGGTGGTGACGGACGACGGCGAGGTCATCTACACCCGCGCCGACATCGAGCGCGGGCGCCAGGTCTGGCAGTCGATCGGCGGCATGCAACTCGGCTCGATCTGGGGCCACGGCGGCTACGTGGCGCCGGACTGGAGCGCCGACTGGCTGCACCGCGAGGCGGTGGCGCTGCTGGACCTGTGGGCGCGCAGCGACGGCGGCATGGCCCGCTACGACGCCCTGCCCGAACCGGAGAAGGGCGCGCTGCGCGGACGCCTGAAGGAAGAAATCCGGCGCAACACCTTTGACCCGGCAACGGGCACGATCACCGTCTCGCGCGATCGCGCGGTGGCGATGTCGAACGTCGCGGCGCACTACGAGAGCCTGTTCGGCAACGACCCGGCCACCGCGGAGCTGCGCGAGGCGTATGCCATGCGCAACAACACCATCGCGGATGCCGCCAACCGGCGCGCGATGACCGCGTTCTTCTGGTGGACCGCCTGGTCGGCCGGCACCGAGCGCCCGCTCCCCGAGGGCGAGACCCTGGTGCCCGCGCAGGCCGGCGTGCAGCCCAAGCAGGTCACCTACACCAACAACTGGCCCAGCGAGCCGCTGATCGACAACACGCCGCCGCCCTCGCTGTGGATCTGGTCGGCCTTCAGCGTGCTGTTCCTGCTGGCCGGCATCGCCCTGCTGGGCTGGCACCACGCGCGCCAGAAGCACGAGGAAGACCCCGTGTTCCCCGCCACCGACCCGCTGGCGGCGATGCGCATCACCCCCTCGATGCGCGCCACCGCCAAGTACTTCTGGGTGGTGCTGGCGCTGTTCCTGGTGCAGATCCTGCTGGGCGCGATCACCGCGCACTACCAGGTGGAGGGCCAGGAGGCCTACGGCTACGCGCTGGCCGACGTGCTGCCCTATTCGATCACCCGCACCTGGCATACCCAGCTGGCGGTGCTGTGGATCGCGGTGGCCTGGCTGGGCACCGGCCTGTACATCGCGCCGGCGCTGTCCGGGCACGAGCCGAAATACCAGCGGCTGGGGGTGAATGTCCTGTTCGCCTGCCTCCTGATCATCGTGGTGGGTTCGTTCGCCGGCCAGTGGCTGGCGGTGATGGGCAAGATGGACCTGGCCTACAACTTCTGGTGGGGCCACCAGGGCTGGGAATACGCGGACATGGGCCGCTTCTGGCAGTGGTTCCTGTTCATCGGCCTGCTGCTGTGGCTGACCCTGGTCGGGCGCTCGCTGTGGCCGATCCTGACCGGTCCGCACACCGAGTCCAAGGCGATCGTGGGCCTGCTGTTCCTGTCCACCGTGTGCATCGGCCTGTTCTTCGCCTCGGCGCTGATGTGGAACGAGCACACCCACCTGTCGGAGGTGGAGTACTGGCGCTGGTGGCTGGTGCACCTGTGGGTGGAGGGCTTCTTCGAGGTGTTCGCCACCGCGGTGATGGCGCTGATCTTCACCAAGCTGGGCCTGATCCGCGGGTCCACCGCGTCGGTCGCGGTGCTGTTCGCCACCATCATCTTCATGTCCGGCGGCGTGCTGGGCACCCTGCACCACCTGTACTTCGTGGGCACGCCCACCGCGGTGGTGGCGCTGGGCGCGAGCTTCAGCGCGCTGGAAGTGGTGCCGCTGGCCTACATCGGCTTCGAGGCCTACCACACCTACAAGCTGGGCCAGGCCACGCCGTGGATGGCGCGCTACCGCTGGCCGATCCTGTTCTTCATCTCGGTCAGCTTCTGGAACCTGGTGGGCGCCGGCCTGTTCGGCTTCCTGATCAACCCGCCGCTGTCGCTGTACTTCATGCAGGGCCTGAACCTGACGCCGCTGCACGGCCACACCGCGCTGTTCGGGGTGTACGGGATGCTGGGCATCGCGCTGCTGCTGTTCGCGCTGCGCGGCCTGCGCGGGCAGATGGTCTGGGACACGCGCGCGCTGAAGGTCTCGTTCTGGTCGCTCAACATCGGCCTGGCGCTGATGGCGGTGCTCACCCTGCTGCCGCTGGGCACCATGCAGCTGCTGGCCGCGATCGAGCACGGCTACTGGTACGCGCGCTCGGCGGAGTTCATGCAGAAGCCCATCGTCGACATGCTGGTGTGGATGCGCGTGCCGGGCGACACGATCTTCAGCATCGGCGCGGTCGCGCTGGCCTGGTTCGTGCTGCGGCTGTGGGTCGCGCCGCGCCGCGACCCGGTGCTGGGCGGACAGGCGGAAGGCGAACGCTGACCGCCGGGCGGCCGTCGACCCCCGGCGGCCGCCCTTCTTTTACTTCCGAAGGAGAACTCCGATGCGCTACACCCTCGACGCCGGCCCCGCCGACCTGACCCGCGTGGACCGCGCGCTGGCCGCGCTGGACCCCGCGGCGCTGTGCGATTTCGACATGGCCACGTGCACCATCCGGATCCAGACCGCGGCCACCCATTCGGAAGTGCTGACCGGACTGCGCGGCGAGGGCGTCGCGGCCTCGCCGTCCACCCTGTTCCAGCTGCCCTCGGAGTGCTGCGGTGGCTGCGGTGGCTGAAGCGGTGCCCGGTGGAGCGTCGCCGCGCCTGCTGGCGACGGCGCCGCACCGCCTGATGTTCTTCATCGGCGCCGGCAACCTGGTGCTGGCGATGGCGTGGTGGGCGCTGTGGCTCGCCGACGCGCGCTGGCAGCTGTTCGGCCTGCGCCAGCCGCAGCCCTTCGCCGGCTGGCTGCACGCCTTCGTGATGCAGTACCAGGTGCTGCCCAGTTTCATCTTCGGCTTCCTGCTCACGGTGTTCCCGCGCTGGATGGGCCTGCCCGACATCGAGCGCTGGCGCTACGCGCCGGTGGGCGCCGGCATCCTGGGCGGGCAGCTGGCGACCCTGGCGGGCGCGTTCGGCTTCGGTCCGGGCGTGGTGGTGGGCTTCTGGATGACGCTCGCGGGCTGGCTGGCCGGGCTGGCGACGCTGGGGCCGCTGCTGTCGCGCGAACGCGGCGTCACCTGGCATGCGCGCGCCTGCTTCGCCGCGCTGGCCCTGGGCCTGCTCGGACTGCTGGCGTGGGGGCTGTTCCTGCTCGCCGGGGACGCGCGGCTGGCCTTTGCCAGCATCAAGCTGGGCACCTTCGGGCTGTTGCTGCCGGTGTACGTCACCGTGGCCCACCGCATGTTCCCCTTCTTCGCCGGCAACGTGGTGCCCGGCTATGCGCCGTGGCGGCCGATGTGGCTGCTGGCGGCGGTGTTCCTGCTCTGCCTGGGCCACCTGATGCTGGAGCTGGCGCACGCGTACGGATGGCTGTGGCTGGCCGACCTGCCGCTGCTGGCCCTGCTCTGCCTGGCCCTGTGGCGCTGGTGGCCGCGCGGTGAGGTGCCCGGGCTGCTCAACGTCCTGTTCCTGGGCCTGGCCTGGTTGCCGCTGGCGGTGCTGCTGTATGCCTTCCAGAGCCTGGCCTACCTCGCCACCGGCGAGTTCCTGCTGGGGCGTGCGCCGGCCCATGCGCTGTTCGTCGGGTTCTTCGGCAGCGTCCTGGTGGCGATGGTGACGCGCGTGACCCAGGGCCATTCCGGCCGGCCGCTGCGCATGCCCGCGGCGGCGTGGTTCGCCTTCGCCGGCATCCAGGTGGTGGCCACGGTGCGGGTGCTGGCCGACGTCGCGTCCGATGGCCTGGCGTGGCAAGCCGCGGCGGCCGTCGGCTGGGTGCTGGCGTTCGCGCCCTGGGTGCTGCGCGTCGGCCGGATCTACCTGTCTCCCCGCGTGGACGGCAAGCCCGGATGATCGAGTTCTATCCCCAGATCAAGCAGGCCCACGTCCTGCTGGCGCTGCTGAGCGGCTCGCTGTTCGCGCTGCGCGGCGGCTTCGCCCTGGCCGGGGCGCGCTGGCCGCGGTCGCTGCCGGTGAAGTGGCTGAGCTATTCCATCGACACCGCGCTGCTGACCGCGGCGCTGATGCTGCTGACCATCCTGCCATGGGCGATGTTCGCCAACGGCTGGCTGGTCGCCAAGCTCGTCCTGCTGGTGGCCTACGTGGTGCTGGGCGTGCTGGCCCTGCGCGAGGGCCGCCCGCGCAGGCAGCGGGCAGCCTGGTACGCGGCCGCGCTGCTCGCGTTCGGGGCGATCTACGCGATCGCGCGGGCGCACCACCCGCTGGGCTGGCTGGGCCTGGCGTGAGCGCCGCCGGATGAGCGCGCCCTGCCCGGCGACGGCGGACGCGCGTGCATGGACCGCGGTGGCCATCGCGGCGCTGCACCGCGAGGCGGCGCGCTCCGCCGACACGCACCTGCTGCACGTCCGGTTCGCGGGATTCCCCGGCATCGATTTCTACTTCAAGGACGAGGCCGCGCACCCCACCGGCAGCCTGAAGCACCGCCTGGCGCGATCGCTGTTCCTGTACGCGCTGTGCAACGGCCGGCTGCACGCCGGCCAGCAGGTGGTGGATGCCTCCTCGGGCAGCACCGCCATCTCCGAGGCCTGGTTCGCGCGGCTGCTGGGCCTGCGCTTCGTGGCGGTGATGCCGGCCTGCACCGCGCCCGCCAAGATCGAGGCGGTGCGCGCGCTCGGCGGACACTGCGAACTCACGGACGAGGGCGAATGCACCCAGGCCCGCGCGCGCGCGATCGCCGCCGACGGCGGCTGCTTCCTCGACCAGTTCGGCCTGGCCGAGCGCGCCACCGACTGGCGCGGCAACAACAACATCGCCGAGTCGATCCTCGGCCAGCTGGCGGGCGAGCCGCACCCGGAGCCCGCCTGGATCGTGTGCGGCGCGGGCACCGGCGGCACCTCGGCCACCATCGGCCGCTACCTGCGCTACCGCGGCCTGGGCACCGGGCTGTGCGTGGCCGAGCCGGACGGCGCGGCGTTCGCGGCGGGGTGGCGGACGCGCGACATGGCTGCACGCGCCCGGCAGCCGACCTGCATCGAGGGCATCGGCCGTCCGCGGGTCGAGCCGGGCTTCCTGTTCGACGTGGTGGACGAGGTGATCGAGGTCGCGGACGAGGCGTCGATCGCCGGCATGCTGCTGCTGGAGGAGCGGCTGGGCGTGCGCTACGGCGGTTCGTCTGGCACCAACCTGGTCGCCTGCCTGGAGCTCGCCGCGCGCATGCGCGATGCGGGCGCGCGGGGCAGCATCGTGACCCTGCTCTGCGATCGCGGGGCACGCTACCGGGACACCCTGTACGACGCCGCCTGGCGCCGGGCGCGGGGACTGGATCCCGCGCCCTGGCTCACGCGGCTGCAGGCGTGGGCGGACGATCCCGCGCCGGGCGTCCCGCCGAGCCGGAGCTCCCCGCAGATCCGCTAGCGACTGCCCGTGTACTCAAGCTGGAGCCACAGCTTGCGGGTATCGGCGGCATGCCCGTCGGCGCGGTAGTCGGCCAGCTTGACCAGCGCGGCCAGGCCGGGGGCCAGCGGCACGCCCAGCGAGGCATTCCATTCCGACCCGTGGCGTCCCCGTCCGCGCGTCGCGCGGTAGTCGTGCCAGGCGAACTGCCACGTCGCGCGCGCGCCCGCCCGCACAGGCCCGGCGGGCCCGGCGAGCGCGACGTAGCGGTCCTGCAATCCCGAGGGCGGGGTCGCCAGGAACTTGTCCGCCCAGCCGTTGAACGCATGCAGCGTCGCCAGCGGCGTCTGCAGGGCGTGGCTGCCGTCGCCGCCCAGGTGTTCCCGACCGGCCCGCGCAGTGACGCCCCGTGCGGCGATGCTGCCCTCCACCAGCCGGTATCCATGCGAGAAGCGCCGCGGGTTGTCCCCGTGGTCGCGCTGCCGGGCGGCCTCCAGCGTCCAGCCGGCCACGACGCCTCCCAGCGGGCGGGTCCCGGTCCAGCGCACGCCTGCGGTTGCGCTGGACGCGGCGGCCACGTCGCGGTCCCGGTGCAGCACCCCGTATGCCAGGAACCCCTGGCCAGCCCTGCGCACGCCGGCACCCAGCAGGTGGGTGGACAGCGCGCGCTCCCGGCTGGACCGGTCCAGCGCGCGGTCGCCGCTGACGCGGTGCACGCGGTCCAGGTAGGCATAGCGCAGTGCGGGCCCGTCCGCGCGCGCCCACTCCAGCGCAAGCGCGTCGAAGGTCTGCTGGTTCTGCCGCCAGCCCACGTCGCCGACCCAGCGCTGGTTGTCCAGCGCGATCCGCTGCCGGCCCAGGGTGACCGCGAGCGGACCGGCCGACTTGCGCAACCACGCCTGGTTGAGTTCCGCCCCGTGGGCATCGACCACCGCGGGCAGCCCCTTGCGGCCATTGGCTCCGCTGTCGTAGGCGGCGTTGGCTGCGATCCCCTCGGCTTCGACCAGCGCGCTCCAGCCCGGGGCGGGCGCCAGCGCAACGCCCAGCCGCAGGCGCGCGGTGCGGGCCGTGGCGGCCTGGCTGAACGCGGCATCGTCCACCTGTTCCTGGCGCAGTCGCAGGTTCCACTGCACGCTGGCGCCGGGCGGCGTGGCGCCCGCGGGCACTGCAAGCACGCACAGCAGCACGGGGATGGCGGGCGTGGACAGCAGGCGGCTGGGCATGGGCGGGTCCCGGAAGCAACTGGCGCCAGCCTCCGCCTGCGCGGCCGCACCCGCGTTGACCTGGGTCAACCGCAGGCGGCCCGCGCAGCCCCCGTGGACCGGAATTGACCCAGGTCAACGCGGGTGGGCGACGGCAGGCACATGCTCGGCTCCGACGCTCGAACACATCGCCACACATCGCCACTGAAGGGGACATCCTGATGAACCGCGCATTCCGGCTCCTTGCACTCAGCCTTGCCATCGCGATGGCGCTGCCCGCGTGCCGTGCCGACGCCCCCGCCGACGCGGAGGACGCGAAGACCGCCGCCGGCGCCGAGCGCGACACCGGGGGTTCCGCCAAGGGCGACTTCGGCCCGCCGCAGGGCCAGCCGGTCGAGGCCATCCTCACCGCGCCCCCGTTGGTGCCGCCCGCCACCGGCCGCACCGCCCCGGCCAAGGTGATCGTCTCGCTGGACGTGGTGGAAAAGGAGATGGAGATCTCCGAAGGCGTGACCTACACCTTCTGGACCTTCGGCGGCACCGTGCCGGGCAGCTTCATCCGCGTGCGCCAGGGCGACACCGTGGAATTCAACCTGCGCAACATGCCCGACAGCAAGATGCCCCACAACATCGACCTGCACGGCGTGACCGGCCCCGGCGGCGGCGCCGCGTCCAGCTTCACCGCGCCGGGCCACGTCAGCCGCTTCACCTTCAAGGCGCTCAACGCCGGCCTGTACGTCTACCACTGCGCCACCGCGCCGGTGGGCATGCACGTGGCCAACGGCATGTACGGCCTGATCCTGGTCGAGCCGCCGGAGGGCCTGCCGAAGGTGGACCGCGAGTACTACGTGATGCAGGGCGACTTCTACACGACCACCAAGTACCGCGAGAAGGGCCATGCGCCGTTCGACATGGAAAAGGCGATCGACGAGAACCCGACCTACGTGCTGTTCAATGGCGCGGAAGGCGCGCTGGCCGGCGACAAGGCGCTGAAGACCAACGTCGGCGAGACCGTGCGCCTGTACGTGGGCAACGGCGGTCCCAACCTGGTGTCCAGCTTCCACGTGATCGGCGAGATCTTCGACAAGGTCTGGTACGAGGGCGGCACGCGCTACCAGGAGAACGTGCAGACCACCCTGATCCCGGCCGGCGGCGCGGCGATGATGGAGTTCCACATGGAGGTGCCCGGCAGCTACGTGCTGGTGGACCACAGCCTGTTCCGCGCCTTCAACAAGGGCGCGCTGGGCATCCTCAAGGCCGACGGCCCGGAGAACAAGGCGATCTACTCCGGCAAGGAAGTGGACGCGGTGTACATCGGCGACCGCGCCAACCCGAACCTGAAGGCGGTGGCCACCGCGGCCAGCAGCGCCAAGGCCGGCGCGCTGACCGTGCAGGAGCAGATCGAGGCCGGCAAGGCGCTGTTCGCCGGCACCTGCTCCACCTGCCACCAGCCGGACGGCAAGGGCATGGAGGGCGTGTTCCCGCCGCTGGCGGCGTCCGACTGGATCAAGAAGGATCCCAAGGGCGTGCCGCGGGTGATCCTGCATGGCCTGGTCGGGCCGGTCACGGTCAACGGCAAGGACTACAACTCCAACATGCCGCCGATGAGCCAGCTGACCGACGACGAGGTGGCCAACATCAGCACCTACGTGCTCAACAGCTGGGGCAACCCGGGTGGCCGGGTGACCAAGGACGAGGCGGCCGCGATCCGCGCCACCAAGCCGGCCAACGCCTCCGAGGGACACTGAGCCATGCGCCTGCGCGCCGCCCTGCTGCTCGCCCTGCTTCCCCTCGCCGGCCTCGCCGCCGGCGCGGCGGAGTACGTGCGGCTGCCGGGCGGCGCGTTCCGCTCGGTGCTGAAGTACGAGGACAAGCCCGGCCGCCAGGCGATCGCCCCGTTCCAGCTCATGAAGCGGCCGGTCACCAACGGCGAGTTCCTGGCGTTCGTCAGGGCCCACCCGCAGTGGCGGCGCGACCGGGTCGCCAGCGTGTTCGCGGACCAGCGCTACCTGCGCCAGTGGTCCGGCCCGCTGGCGCTGGAGGCGCCCAACGCGCGCGCCGACCAGCCGGTGGTGCACGTCAGCTGGTTCGCGGCGCAGGCCTACTGCAAGGCCCGGGGCGCGCGCCTGCCCACCTGGGCCGAATGGGAATACGCCGCCGCCGCGGACGAGCGCCGGCGCGACGCGCGCAGCGACCCGAAGTGGCGCGAGCGGATCCTGTCCTGGTATTCGCAGCCCAATCCCAAGGTGCTGCCGCGCGCCGGCCTGCAGGGCCCCAACGCGTACGGCGTGCAGGACCTGCATGGCCTGGTGTGGGAATGGACGGACGATTTCTCCGCGCTGCTGGTGTCCGGCGACAACCGCGACCAGGGCGATCCGGACACCATGAAATTCTGCGGCGCGGGCGCGCTGTCGATGGACGACCGCGAGAACTACGCGGTGCTGATGCGGGTCGCCATGCTGTCGTCGCTGGAAGCCGCCAATACCACCGCGAACCTCGGGTTCCGGTGCGCGAAGGACGTCGAATGAACCGGATCCTTGTCTGCGTGCTGGTCGCGCTGCTGGCCGCCGCGCCGGCGATCGCCGCCGAGCCGCCGCTGCCGCGCGATTCGGTCTACCAGCTGGACGTGCAGCTGGTGGACCAGGCCGGCAGGCGCTGGCCGTGGCGCGCGCAGCGCGGCAAGCCGCGCCTGGTGGCGATGTTCTACACGTCCTGCCAGTACATCTGCCCGCTGATCATCGAGAGCGGGCGGGCGGTGGAACGCCGGCTCACGCCAGCCGAACAGGCGCGGCTGGGCGTGACCCTGGTGAGCATGGATCCCGTGCGCGACACCCCGGCTGCGCTGGCGAAGGTGGCGACCGCCCGCAAGCTGGATCCGCGCCGCTGGACCCTGGCCAGCCCGCCACGCGACGACGTGCGCGCGGTGGCCGGGGTGCTGGGCGTGCGCTACCGCGAACTGGCCGACGGCGAGTTCAACCACACCAGCGCGCTGGTCCTGCTGGATGCGCAGGGGCGCGTGCTGGCGCGCACCGAAACCATGGGCAGCAAGCCCGATCCGGAATTCATGGCCGCGGTGCGCAAGGCCGTGGCGCGCTGAGCGCCCCGGGCTGGTTCAGGCGCCCGCCGCGCGCGCGCCGCGCCGGGG
>CBFGMM010000038.1:0-16595 GCA_965649855.1 uncultured Thermomonas sp.
GCGAGGGCGGCCGCACCGTCGGCGCCGGCGTGGTGGCCAAGATCATCAAGTGACGCGGCGGCCCGCGCAGGCGGGCCACCGGTTCCGGCACGCCGCCGGCGGGTCGGAACCAGGGCAGGCGGCGCAAGCCGCCGTTGCCCGTTATGGGAACGCGAGTTCCGCAAGCTAGGCAATACCGGCTTTTTCAATCGATACGCCAGTAGCTCAATTGGCAGAGCAGCGGTCTCCAAAACCGCAGGTTGGGGGTTCGAGTCCCTCCTGGCGTGCCACCCTCCGGATCGTGCGGTAGCGCGCGATCCGCGCGGAGAGACCACGCTTTGACCAGCAAGACGCTGTCCAACCAGTCCACCTCCGGGGCGGACCTCGCCAAATACGCCCTGGCGCTGCTGCTCGCCGTGGCCGGCGTGTTCGCGTTCTACTGGTTCGAGACGCAGTGGCCGATGGGCGTGCGCCTGCTGGCCGCGTTCGCGGGCCTGGCGCTGGGTGGCCTGGTGTACCTGGGCACGTCCAAGGGTTCGCATGCGCGCGAATTCCTGTCCGAATCCCGGTTCGAACTGCGCAAGGTGGTCTGGCCCACGCGCCAGGAGACCACGCGCACCATGTGGGTCGTGGTGGTCGTCGTGATCCTCATCAGCTTGCTGATCTGGCTCATGGACCTGGTCATCAAGTCCGGCGTCACGGCGCTGTTGGGCAATTGAGGAGCGCACGATGACGGATGCACAGATGGACAAGCGCTGGTACGTGGTGCACGCCTATTCCGGCTTCGAGAAGTCGGTGGCGCAGGCGCTGCGCGACCGCATCGCGCGGATGGGCATGCAGGACCGCTTCGGCGACGTGCTGGTGCCCACCGAGGAAGTGATCGAGATGCGCGCTGGCCAGAAGCGCCGGTCCGAGCGCAAGTTCTTCCCCGGCTACGTGCTGGTGCAGATCGCCACCCATGACGAGGGCGGCATCCCGCGCATGGACAACGAGTCCTGGCACCTGGTCAAGGAAACCCCCAAGGTGATGGGCTTCATCGGCGGCACCGCCGACCGCCCGCTGCCGATCCGCGACGCCGAGGCGGACATGATCCTGCAGCGCGTGCAGGAAGGCGTGGAGAAGCCCAAGCCGAAGGTGCTGTTCGAGCCCGGCCAGATGGTGCGCGTCGTCGACGGCCCGTTCAACGACTTCAACGGCGTGGTCGAGGAAATCAACTACGACAAGAGCCGCCTGCGGGTGGCGGTGCTGATCTTCGGGCGGTCCACCCCGGTGGAGCTGGAGTTCGGCCAGGTCGAGAAGGCCTGACCACGCGGGCCCGGGCGCCATCGCGCACGGGCTACCGAAAACCTGTTATCATTTCCGGCTCCCCGCGGGGAGCCAAGCGACGACCGGCCGCCCAGTGCGGCCGTCGGCGCGCAAAGGATTCCAAGCGACGCGATGCCGGGACGCACGCTGCTTCCGACACATGATCCCGGCCCGATGGGGAGCCTGAGACCCAGGCGCTTGCACCCGGAGACAGCACAATGGCAAAGAAAGTCGTCGGTTACATCAAGCTGCAGGTGAAGGCCGGCCAGGCCAACCCCAGCCCGCCGGTGGGCCCCGCCCTCGGCCAGCGCGGCCTGAACATCATGGAGTTCTGCAAGGCGTTCAACGCCGCCACGCAGAAGCTGGAGCCCGGTCTGCCGACCCCGGTGATCATCACCGCGTACTCGGACCGCACCTTCACCTTCGTCACCAAGAGCACGCCGGCGTCGGTGCTGCTGAAGAAGGCCGTGGGCATCACCTCCGGCTCCAAGCGCCCGAACACCGACAAGGTGGGCAAGGTCACCCGCGCCCAGCTCGAGGACATCGCCAAGGCGAAGGAACCCGACCTGACCGCGGCCGACCTGGACGCGGCGGTGAAGACGATCGCGGGCTCGGCCCGTTCCATGGGCCTGGTGGTGGAGGGTTAAGACGATGGCACTCAACAAGCGACAGAAGTCGATCCTCGCCGCCACCCAGCCGGGCAAGGCCTACCCGATCGACCAGGCACTGAAGATCCTGAAGGACAACAGCAAGGCCAAGTTCGTCGAGGCGATCGACGTGGCCGTGCGCCTGGGCGTGGACGCCAAGAAGTCGGACCAGCAGGTGCGCGGTTCCACCGTGCTGCCGGCCGGCACCGGCAAGTCCGTGCGCGTGGCGGTGTTCGTGCCCGCGGGCGCCAAGGCCGACGAGGCGCTGGCCGCCGGCGCGGACGTCGTGGGCATGGACGACCTGGCGGAGAAGATGACCGCCGGCGACCTGAACTACGACGTGGTGATCGCCACCCCGGACGCGATGCGCGTGGTCGGCAAGCTGGGCCAGGTGCTGGGCCCGCGTGGCCTGATGCCCAACCCGAAGGTGGGCACGGTGTCGCCGAACCCGGCCGAAGCCGTGCGCAACGCCAAGGCGGGCCAGGTGCGCTACCGCACCGACAAGGCCGGCATCATCCACTGCACCATCGGCAAGGCGAACTTCGAGGACGAGGCGCTGAAGGGCAACCTGCAGGCGCTGCTGATGGACCTGGTGAAGGCCAAGCCGGCCACCTCGAAGGGCACCTACCTGCAGAAGATTTCGCTCAGCTCGACCATGGGCCCCGGCGTGACCGTGGACCAGGCCAGCCTGAGCCTGAAGTAATCGCTCCATCCCATGCGGCCTGCGGGCGGCATGGGTGCTTCGAATTTTGAAGGCCCCGCCCGGTGCATCGGGCGGACGCCGTCAAAGACCGCAGGTGCGGTCCGCGCAAGGCAACGACGGGCAGGGATGCTCACATGGCAGGGAATCGCCGTTGCCGAAGGCGGGATCGCTTAATCCGCGTCCGCAAGGACATGCCCGCGAGGGCGCGCCCGCAAGGGCACGGGCCTGCGCAGATGGTGATGCCCTTCTGGAATGTTGTGCGCTGCGTGACAGCTCTGGATGGCCACCACCGGGATGCACCGCATCCCCGATGCCAGGGACCGGCATCGCCCAGGACCGCCGGCGGCAGGAGCCGCGGGCGGCGTTCAATAGAGGAGTGACTATGGCTCTCAACCTGTCCCAGAAACAGAACGTTGTCGCCGAGGTGGCCGAAGTGGCCGCCAGGGCGCACTCCCTGATCGCAGCCGAGTACGCGGGCACCACCGTGTCGCAGATGACCGCGATGCGCAAGAAGGCCCGCGAGACCGGCGTGTACTTGAAGGTCGTCAAGAACACGCTGGCCGCGCGCGCCGTGGAGGGCACCGATTTCGCAGTCGCCAAGGATGCGATGGTCGGCCCCCTGCTGTACGCGTTCTCGACCGAGGAGCCCGGCGCCGCCGGTCGCCTGATCAAGGAGTTCGCCAAGGGCAACGACAAGCTCCAGCCCAAGCTGGTCGTCGTGGAGGGCCAGCAGTACGGGCCCGCGCACGTCGACGTGCTGGCCTCGCTGCCGACCCTGGAGCAGGCGCTCGGCATGCTGGCCCGCGTGCTGGCCGAACCCGCGGCGATGTTTGCCCGCGCGGTCAAGGCCGTGGCCGACCAGCAGGGTGGCGGCGACGCCGCGCCGGCCGCGGAAGCCGCGGCGGAAGCCGAACCGGCCTGAGCCCAGACGACGTTTCCCGTCCAACCAACATTCTTTCCAAGAATTTTCCAGAGGTAATTGACATGTCCCTGTCCAACGAGCAGATCGTCGACGCCATCGCCGCCAAGTCGCTGATGGAAGTGATGGAGCTGGTGAAGGCCATCGAAGAGAAGTTCGGCGTCTCCGCCGCCGCCCCGGTCATGGCCGCCGGCCCCGCCGCCGCCGCCGCCCCGGTGGAGGAGCAGACCGAGTTCAACGTGATCCTGAAGTCCGCCGGCGACAAGAAGGTGGAGGTCATCAAGGCCGTCCGCGCCATCACCGGCCTGGGCCTGAAGGAAGCCAAGGACCTCACCGAGGCCGGCGGCACCGTGAAGGAAGGCGCTTCGAAGGAAGACGCCGAGAAGATGAAGAAGGACCTCGAAGCCGCCGGTGCGACCGTCGAAGTCAAGTAAGCCGCACTTGCGTCGCCACGCATCCGCGGGCGACCACTGAAGGCTGGGGGCGCAAGCCCCCGGCCTTTGGCCGTTGTACGGAGCCGCGCAAGGCGCGCGGCCCCGCGAGGTAGCGACAAGGCAGTCCAACGTCGAGTCGGCAGTCGGAAGTAGCGGGAGAAGGCGTGCTGGTGCCGGCAATACCAGCGACTTCCCACTGTCGGTTCCTTGCATCCCCCCGTAGGCCGCGGACGCGCGGCCTGCCGAAACACGAGGCGCACGCTCCATGACCACCGCCACCACCCAGTATTCGTTCACCGAGAAGAAGCGCGTCCGCAAGGACTTCGGCAAGAGCCGGTCGATCCTCGAGGTCCCGTTCCTGCTCGCGATCCAGGTCGACTCCTACCGCGAGTTCCTGCAGGAGCACACCGATCCCGCCAGGCGCGAGGACCGCGGCCTGCACGCCGCGCTGAAGTCGGTGTTCCCGATCAGCAGCTACAGCGGCAATGCCGCGCTCGAGTACGTGGGCTACAAGCTGGGCGATCCCGCGTTCGACGAGCGCGAGTGCCGCAACCGGGGCCTTTCCTACGGCGCCCCCCTGCGCGTGACCGTGCGCCTGGTCATCTACGACCGCGAGTCGTCCACCAAGGCGATCAAGTACGTGAAGGAGCAGGAGGTCTACATGGGCGAGATCCCGCTCATGACCGACAACGGCACCTTCATCGTCAACGGCACCGAGCGCGTCATCGTCTCCCAGCTGCACCGGTCGCCGGGCGTGTTCTTCGACCACGACCGCGGCAAGACCCACAGCTCGGGCAAGCTGCTGTTCTCCGCCCGCGTGATCCCGTACCGCGGCTCGTGGCTGGACTTCGAGTTCGACCCGAAGGACGCGCTGTTCACCCGCATCGACCGCCGCCGCAAGCTGCCGGTCAGCGTGCTGCTGCGCGCGCTGGGCTACAACAACGAAGAGATGTTGAACGAGTTCTTCGACATCAACACCTTCCACATCGAGGCCGAGGGCGTGCAGCTGGAGCTGGTGCCCGAGCGCCTGCGCGGCGAGACCCTGGACTTCGACCTGGCCGACGGCGACAAGGTCATCGTCGAGGCCGGCAAGCGCATCACCGCGCGCCACGTGAAGCAGCTGGAGGCCGCGGGCGTGTCCGCCCTGGCCGTGCCCGACACCTACATCGCCGGGCGCATCCTCTCGCACGACGTCATCGACCCGGCCACCGGCGAACTGCTGGCCACCGCCAACGACGAGATCAACGACGACATCCTGGGCAAGCTGCGCAAGGCGGGCATCGCCAGCGTGGGCACCCTGTGGGTCAACGACCTCGACCGCGGCGCGTACCTGTCCAACACCCTGCGCATCGACGGCACCAAGACGCAGCTCGAGGCGCTGGTCGAGATCTACCGCATGATGCGCCCGGGCGAGCCGCCCACCAAGGACGCCGCGCAGAACCTGTTCCACAACCTGTTCTTCACCTTCGAGCGCTACGACCTGTCGGGCGTGGGCCGGATGAAGTTCAACCGCCGCATCGGCCGCAAGGAAGTCACCGGCGCCTCGGTGCTGTACGACGCCAAGTACTACGCCGAGCGCAAGGACGAGGAGTCCGTGCGCCTGCGCAACGAGTTCGGCTCGGGTTCCGACATCCTCGACGTGATCAAGGTGCTGACCGAGATCCGCAACGGCCGCGGCACGGTGGACGACATCGACCACCTGGGCAACCGCCGCGTGCGCAGCGTGGGCGAGATGGCCGAGAACGTGTTCCGCGTGGGCCTGGTCCGCGTCGAGCGCGCGGTCAAGGAGCGCCTGTCGATGGCCGAGTCCGAGGGCCTGACCCCGCAGGAGCTGATCAACGCCAAGCCGGTGGCCGCCGCGATCAAGGAGTTCTTCGGCTCCTCGCAGCTGTCGCAGTTCATGGACCAGAACAACCCGCTGTCCGAGGTCACCCACAAGCGCCGCGTGTCGGCGCTCGGCCCGGGCGGCCTGACCCGCGAGCGCGCCGGCTTCGAGGTGCGCGACGTGCACCCGACGCACTACGGCCGCGTGTGCACCATCGAGACGCCGGAAGGCCCGAACATCGGCCTGATCAACTCGCTGGCGGTGTTCGCCCGGACCAACAAGTACGGCTTCCTGGAGACGCCGTACCGCAAGGTGGTGGACGGCAAGGTCACCGACGACATCGAGTTCCTCTCCGCGATCGAGGAGAACGAGTACGTCATCGCCCAGGCCAACGCCGCGCGCGACGGCAAGGGCAAGATCACCGCGCAGTTCGTGGCCTGCCGCTACCAGGGCGAGAACCTGCTGAAGCCGCCGAGCGAGATCGACTTCATGGACGTCTCGCCGATGCAGACCGTGTCGGTGGCGGCCGCGCTGGTGCCGTTCCTGGAGCACGACGACGCCAACCGCGCGCTGATGGGCGCCAACATGCAGCGCCAGGCGGTGCCGACGCTGAAGGCGCAGAAGCCGCTGGTCGGCACCGGCATCGAGCGCGCCGTGGCGCGCGACTCGGGCGTGACGGTGAACGCGCGCCGCGGCGGCACGATCGAGCAGATCGACGCCGCGCGCATCGTGGTCAAGGTCAACGAGGCGGAGATCTCCGGCGAGCACGATGCCGGCGTCGACATCTACACCCTGATCAAGTACACGCGCTCCAACCAGAACACCTGCATCAACCAGACCCCGCTGGTGAACGTGGGCGACGTGGTGGCGCGCGGCGACGTGCTGGCCGACGGCCCGTCCACCGACATCGGCGAGCTGGCCCTGGGCCAGAACATGCTGGTCGCGTTCATGCCGTGGAACGGCTACAACTTCGAGGACTCGATCCTGCTCAGCGAGCGGGTGGTCGAGGAGGATCGCTACACCACGATCCACATCGAGGAGCTGACCGCGGTCGCCCGCGACACCAAGCTGGGGCCGGAGGAGATCTCCGCCGACATCCCGAACGTGTCCGAGCAGGCGCTGAACCGGCTGGACGAGAGCGGCGTGGTCTACATCGGCGCCGAGGTCCGCGCCGGCGACATCCTGGTGGGCAAGGTCACGCCCAAGGGCGAGAGCCAGCTGACCCCCGAGGAGAAGCTGCTGCGCGCGATCTTCGGCGAGAAGGCGTCCGACGTGAAGGACAGCTCGCTGCGCGTGCCCCCGGGCATGGACGGCACCGTCATCGACGTGCAGGTGTTCACCCGCGACGGCATCGAGAAGGACAAGCGCGCGCGCCAGATCGAGGAAAACGAGATCAAGCGCGTCAAGAAGGACTTCGACGACCAGTTCCGCATCCTGGAGGGCGCGATCTACGCCCGCCTGCGCGAGGTGCTGCTGGGCCGGACCGCGAACGGCGGCCCGGGCGTCAAGAAGGGCGACAGCGTGTCCTCGCTGGTGCTGGACGGGCTGAAGAAGTCCGACTGGCTGCAGCTGCGCATGAAGGACGACGAGGCCAACGAGGCGATCGACCGCGCCAGCCGACAGCTGGAGGCGCACCGCAAGGAGTTCGACCGCCGCTTCGACGACAAGCGCGGCAAGATCACCCAGGGCGACGACCTCGCCCCCGGCGTGCTGAAGATGGTCAAGGTCTACCTGGCGGTGAAGCGCCGCATCCAGCCGGGCGACAAGATGGCCGGCCGCCACGGCAACAAGGGCGTGGTGTCCACCATCGTGCCGGTCGAGGACATGCCGTACATGGCCGACGGCCAGACCGTGGACATCGTGCTGAACCCGCTGGGCGTGCCGAGCCGAATGAACATCGGCCAGATCCTCGAGGTGCACCTGGGCTGGGCGGCGAAGGGACTGGGCCAGAAGATCCAGCGCATGCTGGACGCGCAGGTCAAGCTGGCCGAGCTGCGCAAGTTCCTCGACCAGATCTACAACCACGACAACGGCACCGACAAGAGCTTCGGCACGCACGCCGAGCGCGTCGACCTCACCCAGTTCAGCGATGCGGAACTGCTGCAGCTGGCGCGCAACCTGACCGACGGCGTGCCGATGGCCACCCCGGTGTTCGACGGCGCGGCGGAGGCCGAGATCAAGAAGATGCTCGAGCTCGCCGACCTGCCGCTGCACGGCCAGACCACCCTGCACGACGGTCGCACCGGCGAGGCGTTCGAGCGCGAGGTGACGGTGGGCTACATGCACATGCTGAAGCTGAACCACCTGGTCGACGACAAGATGCACGCGCGCTCGACCGGCCCGTACTCGCTCGTCACCCAGCAGCCGCTGGGCGGCAAGGCGCAGTTCGGCGGCCAGCGCTTCGGCGAGATGGAAGTCTGGGCGCTGGAAGCCTACGGCGCGGCCTACACCCTGCAGGAAATGCTGACGGTGAAGTCCGACGACGTGCAGGGCCGCAACCAGATGTACAAGAACATCGTCGACGGCGAGCACGAGATGGTCGCGGGCATGCCGGAGTCCTTCAACGTGCTGGTGAAGGAAATCCGCAGCCTGGCCATCAACATGGAACTCGAGGAGCACTGAGTGTCGCGACGGCGCGGCGGTGACGCCGCGCCGGACCGCAATGCCCATTGCCCCCGACCCGGAGAATCAAAATGAAAGACTTGCTGAACCTCTTCAACCAGCAGCGCCAGACGCTGGACTTCGACGCGATCAAGATCGCGCTGGCTTCGCCCGACCTGATCCGCTCGTGGTCCTACGGCGAGGTCAAGAAGCCCGAGACCATCAACTACCGCACCTTCAAGCCGGAGCGCGACGGCCTGTTCTGCGCGGCCATCTTCGGCCCGATCAAGGACTACGAGTGCCTGTGCGGCAAGTACAAGCGCATGAAGCACCGCGGCGTGGTCTGCGAGAAGTGCGGCACCGAGGTGACCCTGGCCAAGGTGCGCCGCGAGCGCATGGGCCACATCGACCTGGCCAGCCCGGTCGCGCACATCTGGTTCCTGAAGTCGCTGCCGTCGCGCATCGGCCTGATGCTGGACATGACCCTGCGCGACATCGAGCGCATCCTGTACTTCGAGGCGTTCGTGGTGACCGAGCCGGGCCTGACCCCGATGGAGCGCGGCCAGCTGCTGACCGAAGAGCAGTTCATGCAGGCGCGCCAGGAGCATGGCGACGACTTCGACGCCGCGATGGGCGCGGAGGCGGTGTACGACCTGCTGCGCACGATCGACCTGCAGTCGGAGATGCTGACGCTGAAGGAAGAGATCGCCAGCACCGGCTCGGAGACCAAGCTCAAGCGCCTGACCAAGCGCATCAAGCTGGTCGAGGCCTTCCTGGAGTCCGGCAACCGTCCGGAGTGGATGGTGATGACCGTGCTGCCGGTGCTGCCGCCGGACCTGCGCCCGCTGGTGCCGCTGGACGGCGGCCGCTTCGCGACCTCCGACCTCAACGACCTGTACCGCCGCGTCATCAACCGCAACAACCGGCTCAAGCGGCTGCTCGACCTCGGCGCGCCCGAGATCATCGTCAACAACGAGAAGCGGATGCTGCAGGAGGCCGTCGACGCGCTGTTCGACAACGGCCGCCGCGGCCGGCCGGTCACCGGCCCGGGCAACCGCCCGCTCAAGTCGCTGTCCGACATGCTCAAGGGCAAGCAGGGCCGGTTCCGCCAGAACCTGCTCGGCAAGCGCGTGGACTACTCGGGCCGTTCGGTGATCGTGGTCGGCCCGTACCTGAAGCTGCACCAGTGCGGCCTGCCGAAGAAGATGGCGCTCGAGCTGTTCAAGCCCTTCATCTTCGCCAAGCTGCAGCGCCGTGGCCTGGCCACCACCATCAAGGCCGCCAAGAAGCTGGTCGAGCGCGAAGAGGCGGAAGTCTGGGACATCCTGGAAGAAGTCATCCGCGAGCACCCGGTGCTGCTGAACCGCGCGCCGACCCTGCACCGCCTGGGCATCCAGGCGTTCGAGCCGGTGCTGATCGAGGGCAAGGCGATCCAGCTGCACCCGCTGGTCTGCGCCGCGTTCAACGCCGACTTCGACGGCGACCAGATGGCCGTGCACGTCCCGCTGAGCCTCGAGGCCCAGCTGGAGGCGCGCGCGCTGATGATGGCGTCGAACAACATCCTGTCGCCGGCCAACGGCGAGCCGATCATCGTGCCGTCGCAGGACGTGGTGCTGGGCCTGTACTACATGACCCGCGCGCTGGAGAACAAGGCGGGCGAGGGCATGGTGTTCGCCAACATCGCCGAGGTGAAGCGCGCCTACGACAACCGCGTGGTGCAGCTGCACGCCAAGTGCAAGGTGCGCATCAGCGAAACCGTGGTCGGCGAGGACGGCAGCCGCACCGCGCAGACCTCGGTGGTCGACACCACCGTGGGCCGCGCCCTGCTGCGCGAGATCCTGCCGGAGGGCCTGCCGTTCGCGCTGGCCAACGTTGAGCTGACCAAGAAGAACATCAGCCGCCTGATCAACAGCTGCTACCGCATGCTGGGCCTGAAGGACACCGTGGTGTTCGCGGACAAGCTGATGTACACCGGCTTCGCCTTCGCCACCCGCGCCGGCGTGTCGATCGGCATCGACGACATGATCATCCCGGGCGAGAAGAAGGGCATCCTGGCCGAGGCCGAGACCGAGGTGCTGGAGATCCAGCAGCAGTACCAGAGCGGCCTGGTCACCGCCGGCGAGCGCTACAACAAGGTGGTGGACATCTGGTCGCGCACCAACGAGCGCGTGGCCAAGGCGATGATGGACGCGATCGGCACCGAGAAGGTGGTCAACGCCAAGGGCGAGACCATCGACCAGAAGTCGATGAACTCGATCTACATCATGGCCGACTCCGGCGCCCGCGGCTCGCAGGCGCAGATCCGCCAGCTGGCCGGCATGCGCGGCCTGATGGCCAAGCCCGACGGCTCGATCATCGAGACCCCGATCACCTCGAACTTCCGCGAGGGCCTGAACGTCCAGCAGTACTTCATCTCCACCCACGGCGCGCGCAAGGGCCTGGCCGACACCGCGCTGAAGACCGCGAACTCCGGTTACCTGACCCGCCGCCTGGTCGACGTGGCGCAGGACGTGGTGATCACCGGCGACGACTGCGGCACCGTCAACGGCCTGACCATGACCCCGATCGTTGAAGGCGGCGACGTGGTCGAGCCGCTGCGCGACCGCGTGCTGGGCCGGATCGTGGCCCGCGACGTGTTCCTGCCGGGCAACGACGAGGATCCGTTCGTCACCCGCAACACCCTGCTGGACGAGGGCTGGGTGCAGAAGCTGGAAGACGCCAGCGTGCAGGCGATCGACGTGCGCTCCACCATCACGTGCGAGGCGTCGTTCGGCGTGTGCGCCATGTGCTACGGCCGCGACCTGGGCCGCGGGCACCTGGTGAACCACGGCGAGGCGGTGGGCGTCGTGGCCGCGCAGTCGATCGGCGAGCCCGGCACCCAGCTGACCATGCGCACGTTCCACATCGGTGGCGCGGCGTCGCGCGCGGCGGCGATCGACAACGTGACGGTCAAGACCACCGGTTCGGTCAAGTTCAACAACCTGAAGTTCGTGCAGCACGCGGGCGGCCACCTGGTGGCGGTCTCGCGTTCCGGCGAACTGTCGGTGCTGGACAACCACGGCCGCGAGCGCGAGCGCTACAAGCTGCCGTACGGCGCCACCATCCAGGTCAAGGACGGCGGCGAGGTCAAGGCGGGCCAGACCGTGGCCACGTGGGACCCGCATAACCACCCGATCGTGTCGGAAGTGGCGGGCTTCATGCGCTTCGTCGACTTCGTTGACGGCGTGACCGTGATCGAGAAGACCGACGACCTGACCGGCCTGGCCTCGCGCGAGATCACCGATCCCAAGCGCCGCGGCACCCAGGCCAAGGACCTGCGTCCGCTGGTGCGGATCGTGGACAAGGACGGCAAGGACCTCAACATCCCCGGCACCGACCTGCCGGCGCAGTACATGCTGCCGCCGCGCTCGATCGTCAACCTGCAGCACGCCGCCCCGGTGGGCGTGGGCGACGTGGTCGCCAAGATCCCGCAGGAAGCCTCCAAGACCCGCGACATCACCGGCGGCCTGCCGCGCGTGGCCGACCTGTTCGAGGCACGCAAGCCCAAGGATCCGGCGATCCTGGCCGAGATCTCCGGCATCGTCAGCTTCGGCAAGGAGACCAAGGGCAAGCAGCGCCTGGTGATCAAGCACCCCGACGGCACCGAGCACGAGGAGCTGATCCCCAAGTACCGCCAGATCATCGTGTTCGAGGGCGAGCACGTGGAGAAGGGCGAGACCGTGGTGGACGGCGAGCCGACCCCGCAGGACATCCTGCGCCTGAAGGGCGTCGAGGAGCTGGCCGCCTACCTGGTCAAGGAGATCCAGGACGTCTACCGCCTGCAGGGCGTGAAGATCAACGACAAGCACATCGAGGTGATCATTCGCCAGATGCTGCGCAAGGTCGAGGTCGTGGACGGCGGCGACTCCAAGTACCTCAACGGCGAGCAGGTCGAGCGCCAGCGGGCGATCGAGGAGAACGCGCGCCTGGTGTCCAAGGGCGAGATCCCGGCCAAGGTGGACCCGGTGCTGCTGGGCATCACCAAGGCCTCGCTGGCCACCGAGTCGTTCATCAGCTCGGCCTCGTTCCAGGAAACCACCCGCGTGCTCACCGAGGCCGCCGTGCGCGGCACCCGGGACACCCTGCGCGGGCTGAAGGAGAACGTGATCGTGGGCCGCCTGATCCCGGCCGGCACCGGCCTTGCGTACCACACCCAGCGCCGCAAGAACGCGTCCGGGCTGACCGAGGCCGAGATGGCCACGCTGGCCGGCGAGCCTGCCGCGGCCGCGGTCGACGAGGCGCCGGCCGAGTGACGTCCGCTCCCGCCCGGCTGCGGCCGGGCGGGGTTGGCGCAGCACCCCGCGTCGCGTACAATCGCGGCGCTTAGATGGCCAAGCGCCATCCAGATCACCAAATGAGGACGCAGGACGCGCCTCGTGTTGGGCCCAGGACGGGCGGGATCGCAGATTGACCAGGTGCGCCGGGCATGCCCGGCGTCCCGGTTTTTCGGTATGGCCTGGTTTGACCGCAAGGTCAGGCGCGGGCTATACTTTTTCGTCTCTGTCGGCCGGATTGCCGTTGAATCCGGCCGGCTTCGTCTACGCCTGGGCCCCCGCGCCCGCCAATCGAGTCCCGAAATGGCAACGATCAACCAGCTGGTGCGCAAGCCGCGCAGCCCGGAAACCTACAAGAGCACCTCGCCCGCGCTGGACAACTGCCCGCAGCGCCGCGGCGTGTGCACGCGCGTGTACACCACCACCCCGAAGAAGCCGAACTCGGCGCTGCGCAAGGTGGCCAAGGTGCGCCTGACCAACGGCTACGAGGTCATCTCGTACATCGGCGGCGAAGGCCACAACCTGCAGGAGCACAGCGTGGTGCTGATCCGCGGCGGCCGCGTCAAGGACCTGCCGGGCGTGCGCTACCACACCGTGCGCGGCTCGCTGGACGCCGCCGGCGTCGCCAAGCGCCGCCAGGCCCGTTCCAAGTACGGCGCCAAGCGTCCGAAGAGCTGATCCTTCCGGGCGTGGTGCCCGGCACAGCAGGCGTGGCCGTCACAGGCCGCACTTTCCACGACAAGCATCCGATTCAGGCGAATACACATGTCCCGTAAAGGCAATACCCCGCAGCGCACCGTGCTGCCCGACCCGAAGCACGGAAGCGACACCATCGCCCGCTTCATCAACATGGTGATGCAGAGCGGCAAGAAGTCGGTCGCCGAAAAGATCGTGTACGGCGCGATGGACGTGATCGGCGAGCGCAACCCGAACGCGCTGGAGCTGGTCGAGAAGGCGCTCACCAACATCTCGCCGTCGGTCGAGGTGAAGTCCCGCCGCGTCGGCGGCGCCACCTACCAGGTGCCGGTCGAAGTGCGCGCCTCGCGCCGCATGGCCCTGGCGATGCGCTGGCTGATCGAGTCGGCGCGCAAGCGCGGCGAGAACAGCATGCCGCGCAAGCTGGCCGGCGAGCTGCTGGATGCCTCCGAGAACCGCGGCGGCGCGATCAAGAAGCGCGAGGAAACCCACCGCATGGCGGAAGCCAACAAGGCGTTCGCGCACTACCGCTGGTAATCACTGGCCCAGAGCCGGTCGGAGCGGGCCCGTCGCGCCCGCACGGCGCAAGCGACAGGCGCCACGCACGACGCCCCCCGGGTGCGTCGCGCACAAGACCGACGGCCGCCGCAAGGCGGCCATCGGCCATCCGGAATCCGCCGAAACATCCGTTCCAGGCGCGATTCCCACACTCCGTTTCGGCGGAACCAAATCGAGAGAGCACCGTGGCCCGCACCACTCCCATCGAGCGTTACCGCAACTTCGGCATCATGGCCCACATCGATGCCGGCAAGACCACCACGTCCGAGCGCATCCTGTTCTACACCGGCAAGAGCCACAAGATCGGCGAAGTGCACGACGGCGCCGCCACCATGGACTGGATGGAGCAGGAGCAGGAACGCGGCATCACCATCACCTCGGCCGCGACCACCGCGTTCTGGTCGGGGATGGACGACTCGTTCGACCAGCACCGCTTCAACATCATCGACACCCCCGGCCACGTGGACTTCACCATCGAGGTCGAGCGTTCGCTGCGCGTGCTGGACGGCGCGGTGTTCGTGCTGTGCGCCGTGGGCGGCGTGCAGCCGCAGTCGGAGACCGTGTGGCGCCAGGCCAACAAGTACTCCGTGCCGCGCATGGCGTTCGTCAACAAGATGGACCGCACCGGCGCCAACTTCGACAAGGTCGTCGAGCAGCTGAAGTCGCGCCTGGGCGCGTACGCGGTCCCGATGCAGGTGCCGATCGGCGCCGAGGACGGCTTCGAGGGCGTGGTCGACCTGCTGAAGATGAAGGCCATCCAGTGGGACATGGCCAGCCAGGGCATGAAGTTCGAGTACGTGCCGGTCCCGGCGCACCTGCAGGCCAAGGCCGAGGAGGCGCGCGGCTTCATGATCGAGGCCGCCGCCGAGGCGACCGAGGAGCTGATGGACAAGTACCTCAACGAGGGCGAGCTCACCGAGGCCGAGATCATCGAGGGGCTGCGCCTGCGCACCCTGAAGGTTGAGATCGTGCCGGTGTTCTGCGGCTCGGCGTTCAAGAACAAGGGCGTGCAGGCCATGCTGGACGGCGTGATCAACCTGCTGCCGTCGCCGGTGGATCGTCCGCCGGTGCAGGGCATCGACGAGAACGAGAAGGAAGACAGCCGCGTCGCCGACGACAAGGCCCCGTTCTCCGCGCTCGCGTTCAAGATCATGACCGACCCGTTCGTGGGCTCGCTGACCTTCTTCCGCGTGTATTCGGGCGTGCTGAACTCCGGCGACCAGGTGTACAACCCGGTCAAGTCGAAGAAGGAGCGCGTGGGCCGCATCCTGCAGATGCACTCCAACCAGCGCGACGAGATCAAGGAAGTGCGCGCCGGCGACATCGCCGCGGCGGTGGGCCTGAAGGACGTGACGACCGGCGACACGCTGTGCGCGCAGGACCACGTCATCACCCTGGAGCGGATGGTGTTCCCGGAGCCCGTCATCTCGATGGCGGTGGAGCCGAAGACCAAGTCCGACCAGGAGAAGATGGGCATGGCGCTGTCGCGCCTGGCGCAGGAGGATCCGTCCTTCCGCGTGCGCACCGACGAGGAATCCGGCCAGACCATCATCGCCGGCATGGGCGAGCTGCACCTGGACATCATCGTCGACCGCATGAAGCGCGAGTTCAACGTCGAGGCCAACGTGGGCAAGCCGCAGGTGGCCTACCGCGAGACCATCCGCAAGACCGACGTCAAGGCGGACTACAAGCACGCCAAGCAGTCGGGCGGCAAGGGCCAGTACGGCCACGTGGTGATCGAGATGTCGCCGATGACCGCCGAGGACCGCGCCAATCCGGACGTCAAGGACGATTTCCTGTTCATCAACGACATCACCGGTGGCGTGATCCCGAAGGAATTCATCCCGGCGGTGGAGAAGGGCATCCGCGAGACCATCACCAGCGGCCCGCTGGCCGGCTTCCCGGTGGTGAACACCAAGGCCAAGCTGGTGTTCGGCTCGTACCACGACGTCGACTCGTCGGAAATGGCCTTCAAGCTGGCCGCCTCGATGGCCTTCAAGGAAGGCTTCCGCAAGGCCGACCCGGTCCTGCTGGAGCCGATCATGAAGGTCGAGATCGTCACCCCCGAGGATTACGTGGGCGACGTGATGGGCGACGTGAGCCGCCGCCGCGGCCTGCTGCAGGGCCAGGACGACAGCCCGTCCGGCAAGATCATCAACGCGATGGTCCCGCTGGGCGAGATGTTCGGCTACGCCACCAGCCTGCGCTCGATGTCGCAGGGCCGCGCCACCTTCACCATGGAATTCGACCACTACGCCGAGGCGCCGAGCAACGTCGCCGACGCGGTGATCAAGAAGTCCTGATCCAACCAATTTCCAAGGAACCAAGACAATGGCAAAGGGTAAGTTCGAGCGCACCAAGCCCCACGTGAACGTGGGCACGATTGGCCACGTGGACCACGGCAAGACGACGCTGACGGCGGCGCTGACGAAGGTGGGCGCGGAGCGTTTCGGCGGCGAGTTCAAGGACTACGGTTCGATCGACGCGGCGCCGGAAGAGAAGGCGCGCGGGATCACGATCTCGACCGCGCACGTGGAATACGAGTCCCCGAACCGCCACTACGCGCACGTGGACTGCCCGGGCCACGCCGACTACGTGAAGAACATGATCACGGG
>CBFGMM010000039.1:0-16389 GCA_965649855.1 uncultured Thermomonas sp.
GACCGCCTGGCGATGCATCTGGCGCATGCGGGCGAGCCGGTCTCGCAGATCCGCTACTTCAACCCGATCGGCTGGCATCGGGTGGATGGCGACCACTTGGTGCTGGACATGCGGCCTGGCCAGTCCTGGCTGCTCCGGGTGTCGGGTTCGTGCCTGGACTGGAACAATTCGATCGCGCTGGGCATCTCGTCCAGCGCCGGATGGGTCTCGACCAGGTTCGACCGCATCTATTCGAACGATGCGCCGATGAGTTGCGTCATCCAGGAAATCCGCCCGCTGGACCGCAAGGCCCTGCGCGCGGACGAGAACGCGCGCCGCGCTCAGTCGGCTTCGGGCACGTAGCCGGCCGGCTTGTCCGCGCCGCCGGCGAACAGGAACTTGATCATCTCGCCCTCGAGCATGGCGCGATGCTCCGGATTGAGCGGCGAGAGCCGGTTCTCGTTGATCAGCATGGTCTGGTGCGCCAGCCAGCGTTGCCAGGCGGGCTTGCCGACTTCGGCATAGACCCGCTTGCCCGCTTCGCCGGGCCAGGGCGGGAAGTCCAGCCCCTCGGCCTGGATGCCGTCCACCACGCAGTGCACCATCCGCGTCATCGTCATGTTCCTTCCGTCGCCATGGGTTGCCCGGCCATGCCCTGGAGCAGGCGCCGCACCGGGGCAGGCAGCCCGATCGCGTGCAGTTCCGCGGGCGCGGCCCAGCGCAGGTCGCCAGTATCGCCCACGGCCGGGCGCGGCTGGGCGATCGCGTGGTGCGGATGGATGCGCAGGCGGTAATGGCTGAAGGCGTGCAGCAGCGGCTCGGCCGGGCGGGCCTGGGCGAAGTCGCCAGTGAGGTGGCGGTCGAACCACTCGCGCGCCGCGTCGATCCCCTCGTGCTGCGGCAGCGACCACATCCCCGCCCACACGCCGGTGGGCGGCCGGCGCTGCAGCAGTACGCGACCCGCGCCGTCTTCCAGCACCAGCATGTGCGCGGTGCGTTCGGGCAGCGGCTTGCCTGGCCTGGGGTGCGGCAACTCCGCCACCCGGCCCTCGCGCAAGGCCACGCAGTGGGCCTGCAGCGGGCAGATCGCGCAGGCGGGCCTGGCGCGGGTGCACAGGGTCGCGCCGAAATCCATCTGCGCCTGGGTGTAGTCGGCCAGCCGCGCGCGCGGCAGCAGCGCGTCGGCGATGGCCCACAGCTCCCGCTGGACCGAGGGCGCGCCGGGCCAGCCCGCGATGCCGGCCAGGCGGCACAGCGCGCGCTTGACGTTGCCGTCCAGGATCGGCGCCGGATCGCCCCAGGCCTGCGCCAGGATCGCACCGGCGGTGCTGCGGCCGATGCCGGGCAGGGCCATCAGCGCGTCCAGGTCGCGCGGCAATTGCCCGCCGTGCAGGTCCATGCAGCGCTGCGCGGCCGCCTGCAGGTTGCGCGCACGGGCGTAGTAACCGAGACCGGACCACAGCGCGATGACGGTGTCCGCGGGCGCGCGCGCCAGCGACGGCAGGTCCGGGAGCGCCGCCACGAAGCGTTCGAAATACGGGGCCGCCACGGCGACCTGGGTCTGCTGCAGCATGATTTCGCCCAGCCACACCCGGTACGGCGTGCGCGGATGCTGCCAGGGCAGGTCGTGGCGCCCGTGGCGGTCGAACCAGGCCAGCAGCGCCGGGGCATAGGCGTCCCGCAGGCTCATGGCGGCGATGGCGGCGCCTCGTCCTGGAACTCCATCTCGACCCCGTGCAGCTGCGCGCCGGCGATGTCCAGGCGGGGCGTGCGCAGCCGGCCATCCAGCGGCGGCAGCGGCGTGCCGGTCGCGGCCGCGTCCAGCCAGTCGAGCACGCGCGGCAGGCGGAAGTGCGCCTCGAAATCGGTGGCGTCGCGTTGCAGCCGCAGGTGGCTGGTGCCGGACAGGTTGCTGGCGCCGGCGTAGTCCAGCGCGAACGGCAACGGCGAATCGGACTGCGAGAGCGGCGCGGGCAGCGTTGGCCATGCCTGCGGCCAGCCGGCGATGCGGCCGTCCAGGCGCAGCACCAGGCGGCGTCCCCACGCCAGCGCGCCGCGCGCGTCGGCCTGCGGGATCGGGCCTTCGCCGCGCAGTTGCAACAGGGCCGGATCGAGCGACCACACGCCCTGCTCGAACGCCAGTGGTCCGCGCGCACCCAGCACGAAGGGCAGGTTGGACTTCGCCGAGACATAGCGCGCCGCAAGACCGACGCGCGCCGGGGCCATGCGGAAGCCGCCGTCGTCGATGTGCAGCGGGCCCGAGAGGTGCAGCCGGCCCGGCAGCCGCCAGCCGTCGCCTTCCACCGCCACCGCGCCCAGCGCAGCCAGGCCCGCCCCGTTCGCCGGCGCGCTCATCGCAACGCGCAGGTCGAACGGCAGCTGGATCGGCGGATCGACGAAGCGGCCGCTCAGCGTTGCCTGCAGCGGCGCGCCCGGTGCCAGCGCCGGCAGGTCGAGCGCGATGTCCCGGATATGCCAACCGGCGTTGTCGATGCGGCCATCGACGACGCGCAGGCCGCGGGTGAGGGTGGGGATGCGGGTTTCCTCGCTGGGCGGGCGCGTGGCCAGCCAGCGCTGCAGCGCGGGAATGTCCAGCACCGGCGCGTCCAGCTCGATCCGCTGCACGGAGAGCTGCGCGCCGCGGCTGCGCAGGGTTTCCCAGGGCAGGGCGACGAACACGCGCCTGGCCCGCAGCACCGCGGCGCCATCGCCCGGGCGGCGCGCGACGGCATCGTGCAGGACCAGCTGGGGCGTGCCGCGCAGCCGGTAGTCGGCGCGCTGGGCCGTGATCTCGAGGCCCAGGCGCTGGCCCGCCTCGCGCAGCAGCAGGCCGGTGGCGCGTTGCGGCTGCATCACGTAGTCCAGGCCGAACCCGGCGATCAGCAGCAGCGCGCCGATCGCGGCCGCGAATGTCAGGCGCCGGCGCGCCCGGGGTTGCGCGGGATCCGGCGCGGGCTGGCTCACCCGGCCAGCGACTCGGGCAGCAGGGCGTCGACGAACGCCTCTGCGTCGAACACGCGCAGGTCCTCCGGCCGTTCGCCGATCCCCGCGTAGCGGATCGGGATGCCGAACTCGCGGGCCAGTGCGAACAGCACGCCGCCCTTGGCGGTGCCGTCCAGCTTGGTCACCACCAGCCCGGTGACCTGCACCGCCGCGTTGAACTGGCGGACCTGGCTGACCGCGTTCTGGCCGGTGGTGCCGTCGATCACCATCAGCACCTCGTGCGGGGCGGAGGGGTCCAGCTTGCCCAGCACGCGGCGGATCTTGCCCAGTTCGGCCATCAGGCCCTGCTGGGTGTGCAGGCGACCGGCGGTATCGGCGATGAGCACGTCCACGCCGCGCGCCCTGGCCGCCTGCAGCGCATCGAACGCCACCGAGGCCGGGTCGGCATCCTGGCCGTGGGCCACCACCGCCACCCCGTTGCGCTCGCCCCAGGCCTGCAGCTGCGCCACCGCGGCGGCGCGGAAGGTGTCCCCGGCGGCCAGCATCAGGCTGCGGCCCTCGTCCTTGTAGCGACGCGCCAGCTTGCCGATCGTGGTGGTCTTGCCGACGCCGTTGACGCCCACGGTGAGGATCACGAACGGCGCGCGCGCGGCGTCGATCGCCAGCGGCCGCGCCACCGGCTGCAGCATGGCGACCAGCTCGGCGCGCAGCGCGCGCAGCAGGGCCGCGGGATTGGCGAACTCGCGGGCATGCATCCGCTTGCGCAGTCCCTCGACCAGCTGCGTGCTGGCGGCAACGCCGACGTCGGCGGTGAGCAGCGCGGTTTCCACCTCGTCCAGCAGGGCGTCGTCGAGGATCGGGTTGCGGCCGAACAGCTCGGCGATGTCGCGGGTGAGGATGCTGCCGATCCGCTGCCGCCAGCCCGGTTTCCCGGCGGCGGCGGGCGGCGCGTCGCCCGGGTCGGCTGCGTTCGCGGTTGCCGGTGGGCCGCTGGCGTCAGGCGCGGGCACTGGAGCAGGGGAGGGCTCAGGCTCGGCCCTCGGCACATGCGCGGGCACCGCTTCCAGCGCGGCGGCGATCGCCTCGGCGGGCACCGGCGGCTCCGGCGCCACGGGCACGTCCGCTTGGCGCTGCGGGAACGCGGCGGCCAGGTCTTCGGTGGACATGCGACGCGGCGCGTCGGCGTCGGGCTTGTTGCGGCGGAACCAGCTGGCCATGCGTGCGGGGGACGGGCGATGGCGGGGCCGTTCGCGGCGCCGCAGGGATGGGCGAGAATGGCGCGCATGGTAGCACCCGCCCCGCGCACGCCCCGATGAAGGACCGGCCCGCGAAACCGCATGCCGGCGCGCCCGGCAGCGTGCGCATCATCGGCGGCCGCTGGCGCGGGACGCGGTTGCCGGTGCCGGCCCGGCCCGGCTTGCGGCCGACCTCCGACCGCGTGCGCGAAACCCTGTTCAACTGGCTGCAGCCGGTGCTGCCCGGCGCGCGGGTGCTGGACCTGTTCGCCGGCAGCGGCGCGCTGGGACTGGAAGCGATGTCGCGCGGGGCCGGCCGGGCGCAGCTGGTCGAAGCCGATCCGCAGCTGGCGCAACTGCTGCGGCAGGCGGTGGCGCGACTGCACGCGGCGGACGCGGTGGCGGTGCACGCGGGCGATGCGCTGGCCTGGCTGCACGGCGAGGACGCCGAATTCGACATCGCCTTCGTCGATCCGCCATTCGACGCCGCCCTGTGGCCGCAGGTGCTGGAATTGCTCCCCGCGCGCATGGCGGCCCACGCGTGGCTGTACCTCGAGACCCCCGCCGGGCACGCCCCGGCATTGCCGGCGGACTGGGCGTTGCATCGCGAAAACGCGACCCGCGAGGTGCGCTACGCCTTGTACCGCCGCGTTACACTGGCGCCGATGAAGCACAACGGCGATCCAGCGACGACATGAGCGTGGCCACGCGCACCGCGGTCTACCCGGGCACGTTCGACCCGATCACCTGCGGGCACGTCGACCTCGTGGACCGCGCGGCACCCCTGTTCGAGCGCCTGGTCGTGGGCGTTGCCGCCTCGCCGGCCAAGGGTCCGGCGTTGCCGCTGGAACTGCGGGTGCAGCTCGCGCGCGAGGCGCTGTCCGCCCATCCCAACGTGGAGGTGCGGGGCTTCGACTGCCTGCTTGCGCACTTCGTGCAGCAGGTGGGGGCCGGGGTGATCCTGCGCGGCCTGCGCGCGGTGTCCGACTTCGAATACGAATTCCAGCTGGCCAGCATGAACCGCCACCTGATCCCGGGCGTGGAGACCCTGTTCCTGACGCCCGCCGAGCAGTACGGCTTCATCTCGTCGTCGCTGGTGCGCGAGATCGCGCGCCTGGGCGGGGACGTTTCCGGCTTCGTCCCGCCCGCCGTGGCCGCCGCGCTGGACGCCCAGTGGCGCGGGCGCGGGCGATGAGCCGCCAACCCAGCCACACCGTTCCATCACCAACCGCACGACACGAGGGGAACAGCATGAACACGATGAACCGCCCGGCCCTTGCCCGCCTGATGGTGGCCGCCTGCCTGGCGCTGCCGTTCACCGCCTGCAAGAAGGAAGAAGCGCCGCAGGCCGCGGCCGCACAGGCCGTGGTGCCGCTGCCCACCAGCAGCGAGCAGCGCGACTGGATGCCGTACCTCAACCAGGCGCTCACCCCGCACATGGACGGGATCACCAACAGCCCGTACGCCTACTTCCTGCCCGCCGAGGACAGCGAAGGCTTCGCCGGCAAGTACGAGCGCCAGCTGGAGAAGCTGGAGAGCGACCTGGGGCGCGGCATCATCGAGGGCAACATGCTCGCCTTCGCCTCGCCATCGTCCGCGAAGAACGCCGAGCTGATCGAGACTGCGTTCAAGGGCGTGCCGGCCGGCAGCATGAAGGGCGTCAAGGTGGTCTTCATCGGCACCCCGATCGACGGCGAGCGGGTCAAGGCCGCGGTGGAGCCGAGCGGCGTGAACTACATCTTCGTGGAAGCGAAGTAACCCGCAACCAGGCCCTCCCCGCGCGCGGGGAGGGGCAGGCCGCATGTCGCTCCTGATCAACGAACTCTGCGTCAATTGCGACGTCTGCGAACCGGTCTGCCCGAACCGGGCGATTTCCATGGGGCCGGAGATCTACGTGATCGACCCGGCGCTGTGCACCGAATGCGTGGGCCACCACGACGAACCCCAATGCGTGGTGGTCTGCCCGGTCGAATGCATCGACCCGGATCCCGCCTACCCCGAGGGCGAGGTGCAGTTGCTGGAAAAGCTCCGCCGGCTGCAGCGCGAACGCCCCGAGCTCTACGCCACGGAAGACACGCCACGATGAAGTCGCTCGCCCGCGCCGCCCTGCTCGCCCTGGTCCTGCTGCTGCCCGGCGCGTGGGCCGCCGATGCGGTATCGCCCGCGGCACGGCCCCCCGGCATGGCGGTCGCCTCCGCGCATGGACTGGCGACGGACGCCGGCATCGCGGTGATGCAGCGCGGCGGCAATGCCTTCGATGCGGCGGTCGCGGTGTCCTCCGTGTTGTCGGTGGTCGAGCCGATCAGCTCCGGCCTGGGCGGCGGCGGCTTCTTCCTGCTGCACCGGGCCGACGGTGGGCGCGACGTGTTCATCGACGCGCGCGAAACCGCCCCAGCCGCGGCCACCCCGGCCGCGTACCTGGACAAGGACGGCAACCTGGACCGCGACCGTGCCGAGAACGGGGCGTGGGCGGCCGGCATCCCCGGACTGCCGGCGGCGCTGGTGCACATGGCGGTCAACTACGGCCGGCTGCCGCTGGCCGACTCGCTGGCGCCGGCCATCCGCATCGCGCGCGAGGGCTTCCCGGTGTACGCGCGCTTCGCCCGCGGTTACGCGCAGCGCAGCGCGGTGATGGAACGCTACCCCGGCACCCGCGAGGTGTTCCTGCGCAACGGCAAGGCGCCGGTCGAAGGCGACCTGTTCCGCCAGCCCGAACTGGCGCGCACGCTGGAACTGCTGGCCCGCGATGGCTTTGATGGCTTCTACCGCGGCCAGACCGCGCGCCTGCTGCTGGCCGGGGTCCGGGCCGCGGGCGGACGGTGGACCGCTGCGGAACTCGCCGGCTACCGGGTCAAGGAACGCGAGCCGCTCCGCTTCGGCTACGACGGGTGGGAGGTGGTCACCGCGCCGCCGCCGTCGTCCGGCGGTATCGCGCTGGCGCAGATGCTGCAGGTCCTGGCGCCGTGGGACCTCGAGGCGCTGCCGCAGGCGCAGCGCGTGCACCTCGTGGTGGAGGCCATGCGCCGCGCCTTCCGCGACCGCACCTTCTACCTGGGCGACCCCGACTTCGTGCGGGTGCCCACCGCCACCCTGTCGCACCCGCTGTACGCGGCCGGCCTGCGCGCCACCATCCATCCCGGCAAGGCCACCCCCAGCGAGCTCCTGTCCGGGGAGCAGACCCCGCTGGAGGACGAGGAAACCACCCATTTCTCGATCATCGACGCACAGGGCAACCGCGTGGCCGGCACCCAGACGGTCAACCTCACGTTCGGCTCCGGGCTGGTCCCCAGGGGCACCGGCGTGCTGCTGAACAACGAGATGGACGACTTCGCGCTCAAGCCCGGCACGCCGAACGCGTTCGGGGTGATGGGCTATTCGGCCAATGCGCCGGAGCCGGGCAAGCGCATGCTCAGTTCGATGACCCCCACCTTCATGGTGTCGCCCGACAAGGTGGCGGTGCTGGGCACGCCCGGCGGCACCCGCATCATCACCATGGTGCTGCTCGGCGTGCTGGGGTTCGCCGATGGCCTGGACGCGCAGCAGGTGGCGGCATTGCCGCGCTACCACCACCAGTGGATGCCGGACGTCGTGGGGATCGAGAAGAACGCGCTGCCGGCCGAGGTGGTGGCCCAGCTCCGCGCCATGGGCCACACCGTGGCGGTGCCGGGCGAGGACACCCAGGGCCGCCGCTCCAGCGATGCCTGGGGCAACATGCACACCGTGCTCTGGAACCGGCGCGACGGTGAACTGGGCGCCGGTTCGGACCCGCGCAACCCGGTCGGGCGGGCGCAGGTGGTGGCAGTCCCCTAGCACCCCGAACCCAACCGTCGCGCGTTGCGCGCGGCGGCATTGCCGGCCGTGCAGCCGAATGCGTGGCGGCGGGCGCCCTCGAGCGACGTGGCGGGAGCGGGAGTAAACTCAGGGCCATGAAACTCTGGTCGATCCTCGGCAATTCGCAGAAGCTCGACGGCGGCGCGATGTTCGGCAACGCCCCCAAGGCGCTGTGGCAGCGCTGGTCGGAGGTGGACGACGGCAACCGGATCGCGCTGGCCTGCCGCGCGCTGCTGGCAAGCCCGCTGGACGGCAAGACCGTGCTGTTCGAAACCGGGATCGGCGCCTTCTTCGAGCCGAAGCTGCGCGAGCGCTACGGGGTGGTGGAGGATCGCCACGTGCTGCTGGACTCGCTGCGCGCGGCCGGCTTCGAGCACGAGGACGTCGACGTGGTGGTGCTCAGCCACCTGCACTTCGACCATGCCGGCGGCCTGCTGGCGCCGTGGGAGGAGGGCGCGCCGCCGCGCCTGCTGTTCCCCAACGCGATCTTCGTCGTCGGCAGGGCGCACTGGGAGCGCGCGCTGGCGCCGCACCCGCGCGACCGCGCCAGCTTCATCCCGGAACTGCCGGCGCTGCTCGAGGCCAGCGGCCGCCTGGAACTGGTGGACGGCGATTTCTCGAAGGCGCTGGGCCGCAGCGTGCGCTTCCACCACAGCGACGGGCACACGCCGGGGCTGCTGCTGGCGGAGATTGTCGGGCCCGCAAATGAAGCCGGCGCGGCGCACGGCGGCGTGGTGTTCTGCGCGGACCTGGTCCCCGGCCGGCCGTGGGTGCACGTGCCGATCACGATGGGCTACGACCGCAACGCGGAGCTGCTGATCGACGAGAAGCGCGCGTTCCTGGAGGACAAGCTGGCGCGCGACGTGCGCCTGTTCTTCACCCACGACCCGGGCTGCGCGCTGGCGCGGGTGACCCGCGATGGGAACGGGCGTTTCGGCACCGAGCACGAGCACCCGGAACTGCACGCGCGGCCGCTGGCGGCCTGACCGCGGCCGTTCAGTCCACGGGCGTGCCGAACAGGCGGTCGCCTGCGTCGCCCAGCCCGGGCAGGATGTAGGCGTTGGCGTCCAGCCGCTCGTCGATCGCGGCGACAAACACCTCGATGTCCGGGTGCGCGGCGGCCAGCGCGGCCAGCCCCTCCGGCGCGGCGACCAGGAACAGGCACTTGATGCGGGTGCAGCCGGCCGCCTTCAGCAGGTCGATGGCCGCCACCGCGCTGCCGCCGGTGGCCAGCATCGGGTCGATCAGCAGCGCGGTGCGCTCGTGCATGCGGTCGGCCAGGCGCTGGTAATAGCCTGCCGGCCGGTGCGTGACTTCATCGCGGCGCAGGCCGATCACGCTGACCGGCGCCGCCGGCAGCAGCGCCTGCACGCCGGGCAGGAAACCCAGGCCCGCGCGCAGGATCGGCACCAGGGTCAGGTCCTCGCCGCGCACGTGGTCAACCTGCAGCGGCCCGGCCCAGGTCTGCACCTGCTGCGGGCGGGTGGGCAGGTCGCGGGTGGCCTCGTACGCCAGCAGCGCCGCGATTTCGCCGGCCAGCTGGCGGAAGTGCACCGGGTCGGTGGCGATGTCGCGCAGCTTGCCCAGCTTGTGCCGCACCAGGGGGTGGGTGACTTCGACGGTCTTCATCCGCGCAGGCTAGCGCAGCCGCGCGCCGGACGGACAGGGCGGCCAGTGGCCGCCCCGTGCATGCGGCCCGTTGCGGTCCGTCAGGCCGCCGCGTCCTGCGCCTGGCGCGGGCCCTCGCGCAGGGCGCGGTCGATCATCGCCACCACCAGTTCGAGCTCGGCCTCGTCGATCGCGAAGTGCGGGGTGAAGCGCAGCGAATTCTCGCCACCGTGGATCACGCCGATCCCGTGCTCGCGCATCCACTCCTCGGTGGAGCCGGCGCCGTAGCCCTTGTAGCCGGGCGCCAGCTCGCAGGAGAACAGCAGGCCGGTGCCCTGCACCTTGGTGATGCGGCCGTCGCTGCGCGCCTTCAGGGCTTCCAGCAGCTGCAGCGCCTGCGCGCCGCGTGTGCGGATGTTCGCGCGCAGTTCCGGGGTGAGCTGCGCCAGCACCGCGCAGGCCACGTCCAGCGCGCGCGGGTTGGCGGTCATGGTGTTGCCGTACAGCCCGCGCTTGTAGATCGCCGCGGCATCGGCGCTGACCGCCAGCACCGAGAGCGGGTACTGGCCGGCGTTCAAGGCCTTGGAGTAGGTCTCCATGTCCGGCGCGTCGGCCTGCTCGAAGCCGGGGTAGTCCACGATCGAGAGAAAGCCGGTGGCGCGCAGGCCGGCCTGGATCGAATCCACCAGCAGCAGGCTGCCGTGCGCGCGGGTCAGCTCGCGCGCCGCGGCGTAGTAGGCGACCGGCACGCTGCGGCCGGGGTCGCCTTCGCCCATCACCGGCTCCAGGAACATCGCCTCGATGAACCAGCCGTTGGCGTCCGCCTCGGCGAAGACCTTGCGCAGCGCGTCCGCGTCGTAGGGCGGCACCGCGATCACGCTGTCCTCGCCGCGGAAGCTGGCCAGGTGCTGCACATAGGCCTTGCGGCTGGAATCGGAATACAGCGCCGGGCGCTCGGTGCGGCCGTGGAAGGCGCCCCTGACCACCACCCGCTTGATGGCCTTGCCCGCGTGCCGCGCGCCGGGGTCGGTCTGGGTCTTGGCGTTGGCATCCACGATGCGCGCGGCCAGCGACACCGATTCCGAACCCGAGTTCAGGCACAGGAAGGCGGCGTACGGGCAGCCCCCGGCGCGGGTCTGGCCGATCTCCGCGCGCATGGCGCGGGCGAAGCGCAGCTGCGCCACGTGCGGGGTCATGATGTTGGCCATCGCCTGCGGCCTGGCCATCGCCTCGATCACCGCCGCCGGGGCGTGGCCCAGGCCCAGCATGCCGTAGCCGCCGGTGTCGTACACCACCGCGCCCTTGAGCGTCACGATCCACGGGCCGCGGGCGGCCAGGGCGACGTAGGGGTTGGCGGCGTCGTGCGCGTAGAAATTGACGAAGCCGGACTGCACCTCGGTGGCCTGCGCGTCCTCGTCGAGGTCCAGCAGTCCGGGGAACTCGTCGCGCACGCGGTCGTACTCGCGCGCGGCGGCCGCGATCGCCTCGCGCAGCTGCGCGTCGCGGGCGCCGAACGCGGCGATGGTGGCGTCGTCCAGGCCGGTGGTGCGGGCCTTGCCGTGCGCGCGCAGGGGGGCAAGGGTGTCGAGCAGGTTCATCGGAGACCTCCGGTTGCGGCGCGGGACACAGGACGCCGCGCGGAAACAACCATTATCGACGGCGGCCGTCCGATCGAAAGGGCGGATGCGACCGAATCGCGCTGCGGATCCGGCGGATCAACGGTATGATCCGGCGATATGCGTATTTCCCCCGCCGACGAACTGCTGCTCTCCGTGCTGCGCGAGAACGCCCGCGCCTCCACCGCGGAGATCGCGCGGCGCCTGGGGCTGTCGCGCACCACCGTGCAGAACCGCATCGAACGCCTGGAACGCCAGGGCGTGATCGGCGGCTACACGGTGCGCGTGCACGACGACTACGAACGCACCCGGATCCGCGCGCACATCCTGATCACCCTGCGCCCCAAGCAGATGGCGCTGGTGGTCAAGTCGCTGCAGGCCATGCACGAGGTGCGCGAGCTGCATTCGGTGAGCGGGGGGCACGACCTGGTGGCGCTGGCGGTGGCCGCCACGGTGGGCGACATGGACGTGCTGACCGATCGCATCGGCGCGATCGACGGGGTGGAGCGCACCACCACCTCGATCATCCTGTCCACCAAGTTCGAGCGCTGACGGCGGGCGCGCGCCCTGCGACACGCACCTGCAGCACGCACCTGGAACCCGCTCCGTGAAGACCTCCGATTTCGACTACGCGCTGCCGCCGGAGCTGATCGCCCAGGCCCCGCTGCCGGAACGCTCGGCCAGCCGGATGCTGGTGGTGCCGCCCGGCGATGCGCCCTTCGCCGACCGCCACGTGCGCGACCTGCCGGCGTTGCTGCAGCCCGGCGACCTGCTGGTGTTCAACGACACCCGCGTGATCCCGGCGCGGCTGTTCGGCCACAAGGCCAGCGGCGGGCGGGTGGAGATCCTGGTCGAGCGCCTGCTGCCCGGCGACGAGGCGCGCGCGCAGCTGGGGGTGAGCAAGCCGCCGCGGCCGGGCAGCCGGATCGCGCTGGACGCCGGCGGCGAGGCCGAGGTGCTGGCACGCGGCGAGCAGGGGTTCTGGCACCTGCGCTTCCATGTCGATGCGCCATTGCCGGACTGGCTGCAGCGCGCCGGCCGGCTGCCCTTGCCGCCCTACATCCAGCGCGCACCCGGGGCGGAGGATGCCGCGCGCTACCAGACCGTGTTCGCGCGCAAGATGGGGGCCGTGGCCGCGCCCACGGCGGGCCTGCACTTCGACGAGGCACTGCTGGACCGGTTGCGCGACAGCGGCGTGGCATTCGGCCACGTGACCCTGCACGTGGGCGCGGGCACGTTCCAGCCGGTGCGGGTCGACGACGTGGCCGGGCACCGCATGCACAGCGAGTGGGTCGAGGTGGGCGACGCCCTGGTGGAGCAGGTGCGCCGCACGCGCGAAGCCGGCGGACGGGTCGTGGCGGTGGGCACCACCGTGGTGCGCGCGCTGGAGAGCGCGCTGCAGGGCGGCCCGGCAGGGGAGGGCGCGTTGGCCGCGTACTCGGGAGAGACGAGCATCTTCATCTACCCGGGCTACCGCATCCGCAGCGTGGATGCGCTGCTGACCAATTTCCACCTGCCGCAGAGCACGCTGCTGATGCTGGTGTCGGCATTCGCCGGCAAGCAGCGGGTGCTGCAGGCCTATGCGCATGCCGTCGCCGCGCGCTACCGCTTCTTCAGCTACGGCGATGCGATGTTGCTGTTCCCGCAGGCGCTACCGGCCGCCTGAATGCCGGATGGGTCGTGCTGGTGGCCGGGTTCCAAATGAGTATAATTCTCATTTAGAGTGTGACCAGCGCCTGCGTGGCGCTCCAACCATTCCCAAGGATCCCCATGCGATTGCCCCGCACCCTGCGCCTGCTCCGCGCCTGCCTGCTCGCGACCCTGCTGTTGTCCGGCGCGGCCAGCGCGGCCAGCGAGGTCAACCTCTACACCACCCGCGAGCCCGGCCTGATCCAGCCCCTGCTGGACGCCTTCAGCAGGCAGACCGGGATCCAGGTCAGGACCGTGTTCGTGCGCGACGGCCTGCTTGAGCGCGTGCGCGCGGAGGGCGCGCGTTCGCCGGCCGACGTGCTGATGACGGTGGACAGCGGCAACCTGCTGGACCTGGTCACCGGCGGGCAGACCCAGGGCGTCCGCTCGAAGACGCTGGAGGCGGCCATCCCCGGCCACCTGCGCGGCAAGACCGGCCACTGGTACACGCTGTCGCTGCGCGACCGCGTGCTGTACGCGCGCAAGGACCTGGCGCTGCCGGGTTTCCGCTACGAGGACCTGGCCGACCCGAAGTGGAAGGGCCGGGTGTGCATCCGGTCCGGCCAGCACCCGTACAACACCAGCCTGATCGCCGCGATGATCGCCCACCAGGGCGAACGGAAGACCGAAGCCTGGTTGCGCGGGGTCAAGGCCAACCTGGCGCGCAAGCCCGCCGGCGGCGACCGCGACGTGGCGCGCGACATCCTGGCCGGGATCTGCGACATCGGCATCGCCAACGCCTACTACGTCGGCAACATGCGCACCGCCGCCGCGGGCAGCGAGGCGCGCCAGTGGGGCGATGCGATCAGGGTGGTGCGGCCGGTGTTCGGCAGCGCGCGCAACGGGGGCACCCACGTCAACATCAGCGGCGCGGCGGTGGCCCGGCATGCACCCAACCGGGCGAACGCGGTGAAGCTGCTGGAGTACCTGGTGTCCAGCGAGGCGCAGAGCCTGTACGCGCGCGCCAACTTCGAGGTGCCGGTGAAGGCGGGCGTCGCGCTGGATCCGGTGGTGGCCAGCTTCGGCCCGATCCGGGTGGACCGCCTGCCGCTGACCGAGGTCGCGAAGTACCGCAAGCAGGCCAGCGTGCTGGTCGACCGCGTCGGCTTCGACGACTGAGCCACGCCCGATGCACGCGCGCGCCATCGCGATGCCGCGCGCGCGCGCGCTGCCAGCATGGGATGGCTGGCAGGGCGCCGCCTGGCTGATCGCCGCCATCGCCGCGCTGCCGCTGCTGGCCCTGGCCTGGACCGCGGCGCAGGGCAGCGCGGGGCTATGGTCGCACCTGGTCGCCACCGTGCTGCCGCAGGCCGCCCGCAACACCGCGGCCCTGCTGCTCGGCGTGGGCGTGCTCACCATCGCGCTGGGCGTGGGCAGCGCGTGGCTGGTGACCGCCTACGAGTTCCCGGGGCGGCGGGTCGCCGCCTGGGCGCTGCTGCTGCCGCTGGCGGTGCCCACCTACATCGTGGCCTATGCCTACCTGGACCTGCTGCATCCGCTTGGTCCGGTGCAGTCCGCGTTGCGCGGCCTGCTGGGATACGACAGCCCGCGCGACTTCCGCCTGCCGGACATCCGCGGCCTGGCCGGCTGCATCGTCCTGCTGGGCTTCGTGCTGTATCCCTACGTCTACATGGCCACCCGGGCGATGTTCCTGACCCAGGCAGGCAGCCTGCTGGAGGCGGCGCGCTCGCTGGGCGCGGGTCCCGCGGCGCAGTTCTTCCGGGTGGCGCTGCCCCTGGCGCGCCCGGCGATCGCGGTGGGCGTGGCGCTGGTCCTGCTGGAAACCCTCAACGACATCGGCGCGTCCGAATTCCTGGGCGTGCGCACGCTCACCGTGCAGGTCTACACCACCTGGGTCACGCGCAGCGACCTGCCGGGGGCGGCACAGCTCGCCCTGGCCATGCTGGCCGTGGCACTGGGCCTGCTGGCGCTGGAACGGCACGGACGGCGTCGCCGTCGCTACGCGGAAACGCTGCGCCCGCGCCCGCTGCAGCCGCGGCGCCTGCGCGGAATGGCGGCCGCCGCGGCGCTGGCGCTGGCGTGCGTGCCGGTGCTGGTCGGGTTCGCCGCGCCCGCCATCCACCTGGCGTTCGAGGCCTGGCAGCGCATCGTGCTGGCCGGTGGCGTCCCGGATGCGGTGTGGTCGGCGGCCTGGAACACGGTGCGGGTGGCGCTGCTGGCAACCCTGGCGACCGTCGTCGCGGGCCTGGTGCTGGCGTGGTCGCTGCGCCTGGCGCAGGGGCGGCGGCGGCCGCGGTTCGCCACGGCGGCCCTGCGCATCGGCAGCCTCGGCTACGCCATTCCCGGCACCGTGCTGGCCATCGGGCTGCTGGCGCCGCTGGGCTGGTTCGACGACCTCGCCAACCTGCTCCTGCAGTCCGCCGGCGAAGCCCCGCGGATGGTGCTGATGGGGTCGGCGTCCGCCCTGGTGCTGGCCTACGTGCTGCGGTTCCTGGCGATCGCCGCGGGCGGCCTGGAGGCCGGGCTGGCGCGGGTGCCGCCGGCCCTGGACCAGGCCGCGCGCAGCCTGGGCGAGACACCGGCGCGCATGCTGCGCCGGGTGCACCTGCCCCTGCTGCGGCCTGCACTCGCGGTGGCGGCGCTGCTGGTCTTCGTGGATGCGATGAAGGAATTGCCGGCCACGCTCCTGCTGCGGCCGCTGGCGTTCGAGACCCTGGCCACCTGGCTGTACGCGGATGCCGCGCGGGGCGCGTACGAGGACGGCGCGGTGGCCGCGCTGATGATCGTGCTGGTCGGACTGCTGCCGGTGGTCCTGCTGGCGCGCGGCGGTTCCGGCGGCTGGCGTGGAGGCGGCTCCCGATGAACGCGCGCGGATTGCGGGTGCAGGGCATCGCGGTCGGCTACCCGGGCGCGCGCGGCATGCACGTGGTGGTGCGCGACCTGTCGCTGGCGCTGGAGCCGGGGTCGATCGGCTGCCTGCTGGGCGCATCGGGCTGCGGCAAGAGCACCGTGCTGCGCGCGATCGCCGGCTTCGAACCGGTCCTCGCGGGCAGCATCGCGCTAGACGACAACCTGCTGTCCTCGCCGGGCGCCACCGTGGCCCCGGAGCGCCGCGGCGTGGGGCTGATGTTCCAGGACTACGCGCTGTTCCCGCACCTGGACGTGGCGCGCAACGTCGGCTTCGGGCTGCGCCGCCTGGGCCGCGCGCCGCGCGCCGCGCGGGTGGCGGAGCTGCTGGCCCTGGTGGGGCTGCCGGACGCCGGCGCCTCCTATCCGCACGAGCTGTCCGGCGGGCAGCAGCAGCGCGTTGCCCTGGCCCGCGCACTGGCCCCCGCGCCGGGCCTGGTCCTGCTGGACGAGCCGTTCTCCAACCTGGACGTGGACACCCGCCAGCGGCTGGCGGCGGAAGTGCGCGCCATCCTCAAGGCGGCCGGCACCACCGCGCTGCTGGTCACCCACGACCAGGCCGAGGCGTTCGCGATGGCCGACCGGATCGGGGTGATGGAGGACGGGCGGCTGCTGCAATG
>CBFGMM010000040.1:0-16077 GCA_965649855.1 uncultured Thermomonas sp.
GCGTGCAGGTCACCCTGCCGATCGCCGGGATCAGCGCGCTGGCCGCCAACTTCCACGACCACCTGAGCAGCGCGGGCTGGTTCGATGCCGCCACCTACCCGGCCGCCACCTTCCGCAGCACCCGCGTGGAGTCCGCCGGCAAGGACCGGCTGAAGGTCACCGGCGACCTGACCATCAAGGACATCACCCGGCCGGTGGTGCTGGACGTGGTGCTGAACGGCCGCAGCGAGCATCCGATGCGCAAGGTGCCCGCGATCGGCTTCGACGCCACCGCCACGCTCAAGCGTTCCGAGTTCGGGCTGGGCCGCAACGTGCCGGCGGTGAGCGACGAGGTGACCCTGCGCATCACCACCGAGGCCTTCGTCGCCGCCCCGAAGTGAGCCCCGCATGATCCTGGAACGACCCGCCGCGGCGCGCGGCCTGGTGGACGCCGGCTGGCTGCAGAGCCGGCACACCTTTTCGTTCGGCCACTACTACGACCCGGCGTGGATGGGCTTCGGCCCGCTGCGCGTGATCAACGACGACCGGGTGGCCCCGGGCGGCGGGTTCGCGCCGCACCGCCACGCCAACATGGAGATCGTCAGCGTGGTGCTGGACGGCGCGCTGGCGCACAGGGACAGCGCCGGCAACGAAGGCGTGATCCGCGCCGGCGACGTGCAGTGGATGAGCGCCGGCAGCGGGATCGAGCACAGCGAGTACAACGCCTCGGCCGACGCGCCGGTGCATTTCCTGCAGGTCTGGATCCAGCCGGACCGGCTGAATGCCGCGCCGGCATACGACCAGCGGCGGTTCGAGCCCGAAGCGCGCCGCGCGCGCTGGGCGATGCTGGCCTCGCCGGATGGCGCGGAAGGCTCGATCGCGATCCGCCAGCAGGCCAGCCTGCGCGCGACGCGCCTGCACGCGGGCGACACCGTCTCGCTCGCGCTGGACCCGGCGCGCCGCTACTGGCTGCACCTGGCCGTGGGCGAGGCGCTTGCGGATGCGCGCCGCCTGCGAGCCGGCGACGCACTGGGTTTCGTGGACGAAGGCGGCACGCTGGCCCTGCGGGGCGTGGCGGAGGCCAGCGACGTGCTGCTGTTCGACCTGCCGGCGTCGTAGCAGGGGCGCTTGCCCGCCGGGCGGGCGCGCTGCCGTGGCCGTGTGCGGGGCCAACCCCGCGCCTGCAGTAGAATCGCGCTGTTCCCGCCAGCGCGCCGCCGCCATGACCGAGCCTGTCACCGCCACCTCGCCCGCGAATGCGCAGCAGCGCCACGAGGTGCGCCGCGCCGAGTTGCCGCTCAGCTGTCCGCAGCCGGCGATGGCGCTGTGGAACTCGCACCCGCGCGTGTACCTGCCGATCGAGGCCGATGGCGGCACCAGCGCCTGCCCGTACTGCGGCGCGACCTACGTCCTGATCGACTGACCGCGCCGCCGCGATGCGCCGCCTGACCGTGGTGCAGCTGCTGCCGGCGCTGGACGCCGGCGGCGTGGAGCGTTCCACCCTGGAGATCGCCCAGGCGCTGGTCGGGGCGGGGCATCGCGCCATCGTGGTGAGCGCCGGCGGACGCCTGCTGCCGCGGCTGCTGGCCCTGGGGGCGGAGCACGTGGAACTCGCGATCGGCGCCAAGTCGCCGGCCACGCTGCGCCATGTGCCCCCCCTGCGCGCGGTCCTGCGCGACGCCGGTGCCGACATCGTGCACGCGCGCTCGCGGCTGCCGGCGTGGCTCGGCTGGTGGGCGGCGCGGGGCCTGCCCGCGGCGCGGCGGCCGCGTTTCGTCACCACCGCGCATGGCCTGAATTCGCCTTCGCGCTACAGCGCGATCATGGCGCGCGGCGAGCGCGTGATCTGCGTGTCGCAGGCCGTGCGCGGGCACCTGCTGCGGCATTACCCGCGGACCGATCCGGCGCGGCTGCACGTGATCCCGCGCGGCGTGGATCCCGCGGCATTCCCGCGCGCGCCGTGGCCGGATGCCGGCGCACGCGCGCGCATTGCCGCGCGGCACCCCGCCCTGGGCGGAACGGGCCCGCTGCTGCTGCTGCCGGGCCGGGGCACGCGCCTGAAGGGCCACCTGGATGCCATCGCGCTGCTGGCGGCGCTGCGTGCGGAGGGACTGGACGCGCGGCTGTGGATGCCCGGCGTGCTGCAGCAAGGACGCGAGGCGTACGCGCGGGAACTGGCCGGCGCGGCGCGCTCGGCCGGCGTGGACGCGGCGCTGGTGCTGGACGAAGCGACGGATGCGATGGCGCAGGCCTACGCCGCCAGCGACCTGGTGCTGCAGCTGTCGCGCAAGCCGGAAGCGTTCGGCCGCACGGTGCTGGAGGCGCTGGCGGTCGGCCGCCCGGTGCTGGGCTGGGACCACGGGGGCGTCGGCGAACTGCTGCGCGAACTGCAGCCGGAGGGACGCGCGGCGCCGTTCGATGCCCACGCCCTGGCGCAGCGTGCGCGCGCGCTGCTGCGGCATCCGCCGGCGCCAGCGGCTACGATGCCGTACACCTTGCAGGCGATGCAGCGCGCGACCATGGACCTCTACACGCAGCTGGCGGACGATGGCGCCCGCTGAAGGCGAATCCCGGGTACCCGGCGCGCGGTGGGCTCCTGCCTGGGTGCTGGCCTTCGTCGCGCTGTGGCCGGCCCCCGGGTACGCGGAGGGCGTGCTGGTGCTGGGCGCGCTGGCTGCCATCGTGTGGCTGTTGCAGGCGCGCCTGCGCGGCAGCGCCGCGCTGCTCAGCGGGCCGGCCTGGGCGTTGACCACCGTGCTCTTCTTCGCCTACTGGCTGCCCGAGGCGGTCTCGGCGCTGGATGCGGCGGACCGCTCGCGCGCATTGCGCGAGGCGGGGGCGGACCTGCGCTACCTGCCGTTCCTGTGGATCGTGGCCTCGGCGGTCGGCGATGCCGCGGGGCGCCGGCGCACGTTCGGCGGCCTGGCGGTGATCGTCGCGGTGTGGACGGTGGACGCCCTGCTGCAGGCGATCAGCGGCACCAGCCCGCTGTTCTGGGCGATCGACCAGGCCAAGTTCGCGCTCAGCGGACGCGGCATGTGCACCCCCGCGCAGGTCGTGGCGCTGGACCGCCTGAGCGGGGTGCTGGGACCGTGCAACCTGAAGCTGGGGATCGTGCTGGCCAGCCTGTCGCCGTTCGCGCTGGATGCGGCCGGTCGACGCTTCGGCCGTGCCGGCTGGCTGGCGGCCGCCTCGGCGATCGGGCTGGTGGTGCTGCTGGCCGGTGCGCGCGCGGCGTGGCTGACCTATGCGCTGGTGCTGCTCTGGTCGGGCCTGCGCCAGCTGGGATGGCGCAGGCTGCTGGGCGTGTTCGTGCTCGGCGGGGCGCTGCTGCTGGGTGCCGCGGTTGTTTCGCCGCCGGTCGCCGAGCGCCTGCACCGCAGCACCGCGGCATTGACCGGCGAGGCGCGAGGGCTGGACCACGCGTTGTCGGGACGGGCGCGGATCTGGTCGGCCGCGTTGTGCATGACGCGCGCGCATCCGGTCAACGGGGTGGGCGCGCGCGGATTCCGCGAGGCGTATCCGGCCTGCGACCCCGGGGCCGGCTCGCTGGCCGCCTGGGGCGAGGGCCCGGCGTTGCACGCGCACCAGCTGGTGCTGGAAGTGCTCAGCGAGACCGGCGCGCTGGGCCTGCTGATGTGGCTGGCCGGCGCGGCCATGGCGTGGCGGGCATGGCGCTACGCGGACGCGGGCCGCCGCGAGCAGGCGCGCCCCGCGCTGCTGGCGCTGGCGGTCAGCGTATTCCCGCTGAACACCCACCTGGCCGCGTACTCGACGTTCTGGGGCGGCGTGCTGCTCCTGCTCGCCGCGCTGTACGCGGGCAGCCTGCTGGGGCGCGCCTCGCCGGCACCCGCTCAGGCGTAGCGCGAAGCCCCGTCGGGCTGCCGCTTGAAGCGCCTGTGCAGCCACAGGTACTGGGTCGGCGCCTGCCGCACCATCGCCTCGATGGCGGCGTTGACCCGCGCGCTGTCGGCCACCGCATCGTCGCTCGGGAACGGCGCCAGCGGTTCGCCGATGCGCAGCACGTAGTCGGCGCCCTCGCGCCGGTGGAAGAACGGGACCACGGCGCAGCCGGTGAGCCGGGCGAACTGGTGGGTGGCGGTGATGGTGGCCGCCGGGATGCCGAAGAAGGGCGCGAACACCGTGTCCTTGCCGCGCATGTCCTGGTCCGGCGCGTACCACAGCACGCCACCCCGCTTGAGGTGGCGCAACGCGCCCCGGGTGTCGCTGTTGGCGAACATCGCGGTGGCGTAGCGCAAGCGGCCGCGCAGCACCGCCCACTCCATCACCGGGCTGCGGTGGCGTCGGTACATGCCGGCCACGGGGACGTGGTCGCACAGCAGCCGCCCGCACAGCTCCAGGGTCATGAAGTGGCCGGAGACCAGCAGCACGCCGCGTCCGCCGGCCTTGAGGCCGTGCAGGATGTCCAGGCCCTCGATGCGCGCCGTGCGCCGCATTGGCGCCACGTCGCCCCACCACGCGCGCGCGAATTCGAACAGGCCGATCCCCACGTCGCGGAAATTCGCGCGCAGCAGGGCCTCGCGCTGGCCCGGCTCCAGTTCCGGCAGGCACAGGGCGATGTTGGTGCGCGCGGCCTCGCGCCGGCTGCGCAGCAGCCACGACGCGAGCCGCCCGACCCCCGCGCCCAGCACGCGCTGCACGCCCCAGGGCAGGCGCGCCAGCGCCGCGCACGCGGCCACGCCCAGCCACACCGGCCAGTGGCGCGGGCCGCGCGGCGGCGGCGGGAGATCGGGCGTGCGGCTGGGCGGCATCGCGTGATTCTAGGTGCTGGAGGCGGCATCGGCTCCGCTATCCTGTGCGGATGCGGGCCGACCTCACCGAGCGCGTGCTGCGTGCCCTGTATTCGGCCACGCTCTACGTGCTCGCGCCGATCACCATCTACCACCTGATCTGGCGCGGGTTCCGCCAGCCTGCCTATTTCGAGCGCTGGGACGAACGCTACGGCAGCTATCCGCCGGCCGCCGAGTCGGCGCCGCTGTGGCTGCATGCGGTGTCGGTGGGCGAGGTCAACGCCGCGGCACCGCTGGTCGACCGCCTGCTGCGCGACCATCCCGGACAGCGCATGGTGATCACCACCATCACCCCCACCGGCTCCGAGCGGGTCCAGGCGCTGTGGGGCGATACCGTGGTCCACGTCTACCTGCCCTACGACCTGCCCGGCGCGGTCGCGCGCTTCCTGGCGCATTTCCGGCCCAGGCTGGCGCTGATCGTGGAAACCGAGTTGTGGCCGAACCTGCTGTTCGGATGCCGCGATCGCGGCATCCCCGCCTACATCCTCAACGCGCGGCTGTCCGCGCGCTCGCTCCGCGGCTACCGGGTGCTGCGGCCGCTGATCCGGCGCGCCCTGGACAGCGTGCGCCTGGTCGCGGCGCAGTCGCGCGAGGACGGGTCGCGCTTCGTGCGGCTGGGGGCGGCCAGGGAACGGGTGGTGGTGACGGGCAACCTGAAGTTCGACACGCCGCCGCGGGACGATGCGGCGTTCGTGCGCGAGTTCCGGGAACATCATTCACCGGACGCACCGGTCTGGATCGCCGCCAGCACCCACGAGGACGAGGAAGCCGCGGTCCTGGACGCGCACCGTGCCGTGCTGCAGCGGCATCCCGACGCCCTGCTGGTGTGGGCGCCGCGCCATCCGGAGCGGTTCCGCGCGGTGGTGCAACGCGTGCGCGAGGCCGGGCTGAGCGTCGCCACCCGCAGCGAACACGGCTGGCCGCGCGGCCAGCAGGCCTTCGTGGTGGATACCCTGGGCGAACTGACCCGCTTCTATGCCTGCGCCAGCGTCGCGTTCGTGGGCGGCAGCCTGCAGCCGGTGGGCGGGCACAACCTGCTGGAACCCGCCGCCACCCGAACCGCGATCGTCACCGGGCCGCACCTGCACAACTTCGCGGACATCGCGCGGCGCCTGCGCGAGGCGGAGGCGATGCAGGTGGTCCCCGCCGCGGCCGCGCTGGGCCAGGCCGTGCAGGGGTTGCTGGACGATCCGGACCAGCGCCGGCGCATGACCGACAACGCGCACCGCCTGCTGGAGGAAGGCCGCGGCGCATTGCAGCGCACCGTCGCCCTGATCCGGCCCTCCCTGCCGGAGGCCCGGCGCGCCGCCCCGGTCAGTTGACGGACGCGGCCACGGCTACCGGCTGGTCCACGGTCAGCATCCGGTTGACGTCCTGCACGTCGCCCACGTCCAGCGTGCCCGCGGCCTGCTCCAGCCGCAGCCGGGTCTGCAGGAAGTTGTACTTGGCCTGCGCATAGGCCTGCTGGGCGGAGAACAGCGTGCGCTGGTTGTTCAGCACGTCCAGCACGGTGCGCGTGCCGACCTCCAGGCCGACCTGCGACGCCTCGTACGCACTTTGCGCGGAGAACAGGGCCAGCCGGCGGGCTTCCACCTCGCTGATGCCGGCGACCAGCGCCTGGTAGGCGCTGCGGGTGTTGCGCTCGATCGCGCGGCGGGTCTGCTCCAGCGCGTCGGCGGTGGCGTCGCGCTGGGCCAGCGCGCTGCGCACGTTGGACTGGGTGGCGAAGCCGGAGAAGATCGGGATGTTGAGGGTCAGCCCCACGCTGGTGGAGGCGTCGGTGCTGCCGACGATCGGCGGGTCGTACAGGCCCGGCAGCACCTTGCCGTAGGTCGCGCGCAGGCCGACGGTCGGGTAGTGGCCGGAGCGCGCGGTGGCCACGTTCGCCTCGGCGGCGTCCAGGTCCGCCTGCTGCGCCTGCAGGCTGGGGTTGGAGGCGATCGCCGTGGCGACCCACGCGTCGGCGCCGCTGCGTTCCGGCAGCGCGGGCTGGAAGTCGTCGGGCAGCGCCTTGAGGCTGGCGACCGGCGTGCCGGTGATCTCCACCAGCGCCTGGTAGGCGTCCTGCGCCGCATTGCGGGCCAGGATCGTGTTGGCCCGGGCGCCGTCGTACTGCGCGCGCGCCTCGTGCACGTCGGTGATTGGTGCCAGGCCCACTTCCAGGCGCTTGCTGGCGAAGTCGAACTGCTTCTTCAGCGCGGCTTCGGCGGCTTCCGCGGCGGCCAGCGTCTCCAGCTGCACCAGCACCTGGAAATACGCCGCGGAGGTGCGGGTGATCAGGGTGTGGCCGGCGGCGTCCAGGTCGAAGCCGCCTGCCCGGTCCAGCGCGCGTGCGGCGCGCAGCGCGCTGAAGTTGCCGAGGTCCAGCAGCGACTGCGAGAGATTCACGCCCCACGAGCCGCTGCGGGAATCGCCGTTGCCGGTATCGACGCGGTCCACGCCGACGGAGCCGCCCACCTGCGGCAGCATCACCGCGCGGGCCTGCACCGGGCGCTCCGCGGCGATCGCGCGGTTGGACTCGGCGGCGGCGTACTGCGGATCGTTGTTGCGCGCGTTCTGGTAGGTCTGCAGCAGGTCGTCCGCCTGCGCCGCGGCGGGCAGCAGGGTCAGGGCGAGGGCGATGGCGAGGGGTCGGCGCAGCATGGGTGGGTCCTTGGACGCGGGAGGCGTGCGGAAAGGGATGCTAGAGGGTGAATTCCGGTTGCGGCGCTGCGCCCGCAAGATAGGGCAGGTCGGTTTCGAACAACGATTCGGTGGCCGTCCCGTTGACGCCGGGGCGCACCAGGACCGCCTCCATCGCCGGCGACCGGCCGCGCACCACGAACAGCCGGCCGCCCGGCTTGACCCACTCCAGGAAGCGCGCGGGCAGCACGTCGACCGCGCCGGTGACGCAGACCGCATCGAACTGGCGGCCGGCGTCCCAGGCGAACGCATCGGCGGCCTCGACCCGCGCATTGCCGGCGCCATGCGCCTGCAGGCGCGCGCGCGCCGCGTCGGCGAGGTCGGCATGCCGCTCCAGGCTGACCACCTCGCGCGCCAGGCGCGCCAGGCACGCGGTCAGGTAGCCGCTGCCGGTGCCGATCTCCAGTACCGATTCCCCGGCGCCGGGCAGCAGCGCCTGCAGGGTGCGGCCCTCGACCACCGGCTTCATCATTGCCTCGCCATGCGCCAGCGGGAGCGCCGCGTCGGCGTAGGCAAGCGCGCGCATCGCCGGGGGCACGAACGCCTCGCGCGGCACGCTGGCCAGGGTTTCCAGCACGCGCGCGTCCAGCACGTCCCAGGGACGCACCTGCTGTTCCACCATCAATTCGCGGGCCTTGGCGTAGTCGAAGCTCATCGGTGCGGGTCCATGTCCGGTAACCGCCCATTGTAGCGGCGGGCCACGGTTGCTCGGGGGCAGAGTGTGGCTGTGCTAGGACAGTGGCACGCAGTGCCGGAAGTCACCGGGATCTTGGTCACGGCGCGCGCTGGGCACCGTAGGCGCGCAGGAACAGGTCGACCACGGCATCGACGTGCTGCTCGGGCGTGTCGCGCCGCGCGCTGCAGCTGTAGCCGAACACCGCCTGCGCATGCGGCTCGCCCTTGAGCAGGGTGAAGAACTGGCTGGCGGCGCGCGCCGGCTCGTCGATCCGAAGTTCCCCGGCGGCCATGCGGCGCTCCAGCAGCGCGCAAAACGCCTGTTGGACCCGTTGCGGACCGGCCTCCCAGAACACGTTGGGCATGCTGCTGCAGGCGACCTGCGGCGAGCACAGGATGCGGTGACCGGCGATCGCCTCCGGCGTCATCACCATCGCGTAGAAGGCCTTGCCGATGGCCTGCAGGCAGGCGCGCATCGGCATGCCGGGGTCGCACTCGAACAGGCTGCTGGGCATCCCCTGTTCGCAGTGCGCGCGCACCGCCTCGGCGAACAGGCTCTCCTTGTCGCCGAAATGGCTGTAGACGGTGAGCTTGGAGACACCCGCCTCTGCGGCGATCTGGTCCATGCTGACGCCATCGAACCCGTGCGCGACGAACATCCGCTTGGCGGCCTCCAGCACCGCGGCGCGCTTGCCCAGGTCCTTCGGCCGGCCCGGGCTGGCCGGCTTGCCGGGCAGCGGGGCGCGAGTCGGGGCGGGCGGAGCAGGCGGCATCGGCGGGCATCCTCGGGCAGGGTTCATATACTATACCAGCTGGTACATTAACGCGCCCGGAGGCGACGTCCCACCATGGCATACCGTGCGGATGCGTCACGTCATCGGTGGCTGGGTCCCGCCTGCCTGTTGCTGCTGACGGCCTGTGGCGATGGCGAACGCCCCGCGGACACGCCGCGCCCGGTGCTGGTGGTACAGGCTGGCGCGGCGACGCAGGCGCAGGTCTCCGCGTACCCGGGCGAGGTGCGGGCGCGCAACGAAAACCCGCTGGCGTTCCGGATCGGCGGCAGCCTGGTGCAACGCAACGTCGAGGTGGGCGACCGGGTGCGGCGCGGCGACCTGCTGGCCACGCTGGACGCGGGCGACCAGCGCCTGCAGGCCGGCGCCGCGCAGGCGCAGCTGGCGGCTGCGCTGGCGCGGCTAGCGCAGGCCGACGCGGAACTGTCGCGCCATCGCGCGCTGGCTGCGCAGCAACTGGTAAGCCGCTCGGCGCTGGATGCGCAGGTGGCCGCGCAGGCCGCGGCCGCGGGCGAGGTTCGCGCCGCGCGCGCCCAGTTCGAGGTGGCGCGCAACCAGGCCGGCTACGCGCAGCTGCGTGCGCCGCGCGACGGCGTCATCGCCGGACGCCTGGCCGAGGCCGGGCAAACGGTGTCCGCCGGCCAGCCCATCTACCTGCTGGCCGGCGACGCTGGACGCGAGGTGGCGATCGCGGTGCCCGAAGCCCGGATCGACGGGGTGCGCCTGGGCCAGCCGGCGGCGGTGGAACTGTGGAGCGCACCGGGGCGCCGGCTGGCAGGCCGCGTCCGCGAGATCGCCCCGGCGGCCGACCCGCAATCGCGCACGTTCGCCACGCGCATCGCCCTGGACGCCGCCGGTGCGGATGCGGTGCAGCTGGGTCAGAGCGCCCGCGTCTACCTGCAGCAGGACGGGGCTCACGGCGGGCCCGGCGTGCCGCTGTCCGCGGTGCAGCGCGATACGGGCGGGAACCGGCCGGGGGTGTGGGTGGTGGATCCGGCCACCCGCCGCGTGCGCCTGGTCGCGGTCCGGCTGGGCGCCTACGCCGAGGACGGCATACCCGTGCTGGAGGGACTCCCCGCAGGCGCGTGGGTGGTGGCGGCCGGTGGCCACCTGCTGCGCGAGGGGCAGGCGGTGGTACCGGTTGACCGCGAGAACCGTCCGCTGGCGGCGCCTGCCGCCGCGTCGGCGCGGTAGCCCGGCCATGCGCTTCAACCTCTCCGCGTGGGCGCTGCGCAATCGCGCGCTGGTGCTCTACGCCATCGTGGTGCTGGGGCTGCTGGGCGCCTGGTCGTACCGTCAGCTCGGGCAGTCCGAGGACCCGCCGTTCACCTTCAAGGCGATGGTGGTGCGCACCCTGTGGCCGGGCGCGACCGCGCAGCAGGTCGCGCTGCAGGTCACCGATCCCATCGAGAAGACCCTGATGGAGACCGGGCAGTACGAGTTCATCCGCGCCTACTCGCGGCCGGGCGAATCGCAGATCGTCTTCATCGCCCGGGATTCGCTGCGCAGCAAGGACATCCCGCCGCTGTGGTACCAGGTGCGCAAGAAGGTGGGCGACGTGCGGGCGCGGCTGCCGCGCGACGCGATCGGCCCGTTCTTCAACGACGAATTCGGCGACACCTTCGGCAACATCTACGCGCTGACCGGCGCGGGCTTCGACTACGCGGTGCTCAAGGATTACGCGGAGCGGCTGGAGCTCGCGCTGCAGCGCGTCCCCGACGTCGGCAAGGTCGAGCTGCTGGGCCTGCAGGACGAAAAGGTGTGGATCGAGGTCTCGAACACCCGCCTGGCGTCGCTCGGCATCCCCCTGGCCAGCGTGCAGCAGGCGCTGGACGAGCAGAACGCGATGGTGCCCGCCGGGTTCTTCGAGACCGCCTCCGAGCGCGTGCAGTTGCGCGTCGATGGCCGCTTCGAATCGGTGCAGGCGATCCGCGACTTCCCGATCCGCGTGGGCGGCGCCACGTTCCGCCTGGGCGACGTGGCGACGGTCACGCGCGGCTTCTCGGATCCCCCGGCGCCGCGGATGCGCTTCATGGGCGAGGATGCGATCGGCCTGGCGGTGTCGATGCGCGGCGGCGGCGACATCCTGGCGCTGGGGCGCGCGCTGGACGCCGAGTTCGCGCGCCTGCAGCAGACGCTGCCGGCGGGCATGCAGCTGCGCAAGGTGTCCGACCAGCCGCTGGCCGTTACCCGCTCGGTGGACGAGTTCGTGCGGGTGCTGGCCGAAGCGGTGGCGATCGTGCTGCTGGTGAGCTTCCTGTCGCTGGGGCTGCGGACCGGCACCGTGGTCGCGCTGTCGATCCCGCTGGTGCTGGCGATGACCTTCGCCGCCATGCATTGGCTCGGCATCGGCCTGCACAAGATCTCGCTGGGCGCGCTGGTGCTGGCGCTGGGCCTGCTGGTGGACGACGCGATCATCGCGGTGGAAATGATGGTGGTGAAGCTGGAGCAGGGCTACGACCGCATCCGCGCCGCGGCCCATGCCTGGGACAGCACCGCGTTCCCGATGCTCACCGGCACCCTGGTCACCGCGGCCGGGTTCCTGCCGATCGCCACCGCCGCGTCCAGCACCGGCGAATACACGCGCTCGATCTTCCAGGTGGTGAGCATCGCGCTGCTGGTCTCCTGGCTGGTGGCGGTGCTGTTCATTCCCTACCTGGGCTACCAGCTGCTGCAGGAGCAGGGTGCGCAGGGCGCGCCGCCGGGCCGGCTGGGGCGCGGGTTCCGGCGCCTGCGCGACGGCCTGGCCGGGCGCGCGCGCAGGCTGCCGCGGGTGGGCGCCGCACTGTCCGGCCGCATCGCCGCCAGGCACCACCACGCCGCCGCGCGCGACCCCTACCAGACGCGCTTCTACCAGCGGTTCCGCGGCCTGGTGGCGTGGTGCGTGCAGCACCGCACGACCGTGATCGTGGTCACCGTGGCGTTGTTCGTCGCGGCGCTGGCGCTGTTCCGCTTCGTGCCGCAGCAGTTCTTCCCGGCCTCCACACGGCTGGAGCTGATGGTGGACATGGAGCTTGCCGAGGGCGCGTCGCTCAAGGCCACGGCGGCGCAGGCGCGGCAGCTCGAAGCGATGCTGCACGCACGGCACGGGGTGGACAGCTACGTCGCCTACGTGGGCACCGGTTCGCCGCGCTTCTACCTGCCGCTGGACCAGCAGCTGCCGGCCACCAACTTCGCCCAGTTCGTGTTGCTGACCCGGGACATCGAGGCGCGCGAGTCGGTGCGACGCTGGCTGATCGACGAGGTGGCCCCCGCGTTCCCGGCATCGCAGCTGCGCGTCACCCGGCTGGAGAACGGCCCGCCGGTCGGCTACCCCGTGCAGTTCCGCGTGTCGGGCGAGCACATCGACCGGGTCCAGGCGATCGCGCGCCAGGTGGCGGAGCGCGTGCGCGCGAACCCGCACGTGGCCAACGTCAACCTGGACTGGAGCGAACCCAGCAAGGTGGTGCGGCTGCGCATCGACCAGGAGCGGGCGCGGGCGCTGGGCGTGAGTTCGGCAACGCTTGCGAAGTTCCTGTCGGGCTCGCTGTCCGGGACCTCGGTCAGCACCTATCGCGAAGGCAACGAGGCGATCGAGATCCTGCTCCGCGGCGCCGCCGGGGAACGCGGCCGGCTGGGCATGCTGGGTTCGCTGGCGGTGCCAACGACCAGTGGGCAGGCGGTGCCGCTGGAGCAGGTCGCGATCCTGGAGGACGGCTTCGAGGACGGCATCGTCTGGCACCGCAACCGCCTGCCGACGGTCACCGTGCGCGCCGACATCTACGGCGACCAGCAGCCCGCCGCCGTGGTGGCGCAGGTGGCGCCCACCCTGGCGTCGATCCGCGCCGCCCTGCCGCCGGGATACCTGCTGGAAACCGGGGGCTCGGTGGAGGACTCCGCGCGCGGGCAGGCCTCGGTGAACGCCGGCATCCCGCTGTTCGTGCTGGTGGTGACGACCCTGCTGATGCTGCAGCTGCGAAGCGTCTCGCGGGTGCTGCTGGTGTGGCTGACGGCGCCGCTGGGATTGATCGGGGTGTGCCTGTTCCTGCTGGCGCTGCGCGTGCCGTTCGGGTTCGTCGCGATGCTGGGCACGATCGCGCTGTTCGGGATGATCATGCGCAACTCGGTGATCCTGGTCGACCAGATCGAACGCAACATCGCGGACGGGAGCACGCCGTGGGATGGCGTGATCGAGGCCACCGTGCGGCGGTTCCGGCCCATCGTGCTGACCGCGCTGGCCGCGGTGCTGGCGATGATCCCGCTGTCGCGCTCCGTGTTCTTCGGGCCGATGGCGGTGGCGATCATGGGCGGCCTGATCGTGGCCACCGCGCTGACCCTGCTGTTCCTGCCGGCGCTCTACGCGGCCTGGTTCAGGGTGCGCGCCCCGGACGACCACGGCGGCGGGCCGGCAGGCGCGCCGCCGCGGGCGTCCTGAGCCGGGACCCTCAGCTGGCCGCCGGCAGCAGGGCCGTCGGCCCCTCGACGGCCTCCGTGCGCGCCTGGTCCCGCAGGTAGTCGAGCAGGTCCTCGTCCCGGACCGCCTTCGATTCGTCCAGGAACACGCTGATCTGCCCGGTCACCTCGAGCACGGCCAGCTGCACCTGCGAGAGCGAGCGGCCCCCCGCGCCGCGGATCACGGCGTACAGCTCGCGCTCGTTGATGTGCTGCCGGTGCAGGCGCTCGCCCAGGACCTTGCCGTCCAGCACCAGCACCACCGGATGCGCGTCGATCGCGTCGCGCACGGCGCGCACCCGGGTGGAGGCGAATTCCACCCCGACGGCGATCAGGCTCACCCCGAACAGGATCAGCAGCGCGTGCCCCATCGCCACGTCGGGGTAGAGCATCACGTCGCCGGCGGCGGAGCCCAGTGCGATCACCAGCATCTGCTGCAGCGGACTGAGGTCCCCGCGCCCGGTGAGTCCGATGATCCGCATCACGACGACGAGCACCGCGAACACGACCACGATCTTCATCGCGATCTCGCCGTAGTAGGGCAGGGGCTGCTCGCCGACGAAGATGCGGAACCAGTCGAAGGGCGCGAAGTCGTTCTGCATGGCGGGTCTCCAGTTCGGACGCCGGCGCAGTCTGTCCGCGGCCCGGTGGGCGCGCGGTGACGGGCCTGGCGGGGCGGCTGGCCCGCCCGGGCGCCGCGTGAAACAATGCGTGCAGAAGCGGGGGTACCGCGCCGCCTGGCGGCCGGTTGAGACAGACCCTTCGAACCTGATGCGGGTGATGCCGCCGTAGGGAAGCTTCGCAGCCGCGCCTGCCCGCGGCCTGCGCCTTCGCTTCGTTCCCGGTCCGCGAATTCCTCGCGCAGACCACGATTGGACGATGCCGATGAACGCCGTGCCCAGCGACCTGCTCCGCCAGACCGACCAGCTCTCCGAATCCGTGACCCGGCCGATCCCGGGATCGCGCAAGGTGCACGTGGCGGGCTCGCGGCCCGACCTGCTGGTGCCGATGCGCGAGATCGCGCTCGCCCGCACGCCCACCCTGTTCGGCGGCGAGGACAACGCGCCGGTGACCGTGTACGACTGCTCCGGCCCCTACACGGACCCCGCCGCCGACATCGACCTGGCGCGCGGGCTGCCCGCGCTGCGCGCCACCTGGATCGCCGAGCGCGGCGACAGCGAGGTGCTGGGGCGGCTCAGTTCCGAATTCGGCCGCGGCCGCGAGACCGACGCGAAGCTGGACGCGGTGCGCTTCCCCGGGCGCGTGCTGCCGCGGCGCGCGAAGGCGGGCGCGAACGTCAGCCAGATGCACTACGCCCGGCGCGGGATCGTGACCCCGGAGATGGAGTTCGTGGCGATCCGCGAGAACCAGCGGCTGGACGCGGTGCGCGAGGCGCACCTGCTGTCCCAGCATCCGGGCGAGGGCTTCGGCGCCAGCATCCAGCAGGTGATCACCCCGGAATTCGTGCGCGACGAGATCGCCCGCGGCCGCGCAATCCTGCCCTGCAACATCAACCACCCCGAGAGCGAGCCGATGATCATCGGCCGCAACTTCCTGACCAAGATCAACGCGAACATCGGCAACAGCGCGGTGTCCTCGGGCATCGCGGAAGAGGTCGAGAAGCTGGTGTGGGCGATCCGCTGGGGCGGCGACACGGTCATGGACCTGTCCACCGGCAAGCACATCCACGAGACCCGCGAGTGGATCATCCGCAACTCGCCGGTGCCGATCGGCACGGTGCCGATCTACCAGGCGCTGGAGAAGGTCGACGGCCGCGCCGAGGAACTCACCTGGGAGATCTTCCGCGACACCCTGGTCGAGCAGGCCGAGCAGGGCGTGGACTACTTCACCATCCACGCCGGCGTGCTGCTGCGCTACGTGCCGCTGACCGCCAGGCGCGTGACCGGCATCGTCTCGCGCGGCGGTTCGATCCTCGCCAAGTGGTGCCTGGCGCACCACAAGGAGAACTTCCTCTACACCCACTTCGAGGACATCTGCGAGATCATGAAGGCCTACGACGTGGCCTTCTCGCTCGGCGACGGCCTGCGCCCGGGGTGCATCGCGGATGCCAACGACGCCGCCCAGTTCGGCGAGCTGGAGACGCTCGGGGAACTCACCAAGATCGCGTGGAAGCACGACGTGCAGACCATGATCGAAGGCCCCGGCCACGTGCCGATGCAGCTGATCAAGGAGAACATGGACAAGCAGCTGCGCGAGTGCGGCGAGGCGCCGTTCTACACGCTCGGCCCGCTGACCACCGACATCGCGCCCGGCTACGACCACATCACCAGCGCGATCGGCGCGGCGATGATCGGCTGGTACGGCACGGCGATGCTCTGCTACGTGACGCCCAAGGAACACCTGGGCCTGCCCAACCGGCAGGACGTGCGCGACGGGATCATGGCCTACAAGATCGCCGCGCACGCGGCGGACCTGGCCAAGGGCCATCCCGGGGCGCAGGTGCGCGACAACGCATTGAGCAAGGCGCGCTTCGAGTTCCGCTGGCAGGACCAGTTCAACCTGGGCCTGGATCCGGAGAAGGCGCAGGAGTTCCACGACGCCACCCTGCCCAAGGACGCGCACAAGTTGGCGCACTTCTGCAGCATGTGCGGACCCCACTTCTGCAGCATGAAGATCACCCAGGACGTGCGCGACTACGCCGCCGAACACGGCCTGGACGAGGCCCGCGCGATCGAGGCCGGGATGGC
>CBFGMM010000041.1:0-15521 GCA_965649855.1 uncultured Thermomonas sp.
GGCTGGGCCTTCGTGGCCCTGCTGGCGGTGGCCGCGACCGCCTGGCCGCTAGCGCGCCTGCACCACCTGCCGCGCCCGGACCTGGCGGCGACCGCCAGCACCCACGGCATACCCAGCGTGCCCTTCTCCGAGCAGGCGCTTGCCGACCTGCGCGCGCAGGGCCGGGTGGTGTTCGTGAACATGACCGCGGACTGGTGCGTGTCCTGCAAGGCCAACGAGAAGGCCGTGTTCGCGCGCCAGGAGTTCCGCCAGGCGCTGGAGGCCGCCAACGGCGTGTACATGGTCGGCGACTACACGGACGTGGATCCGGCGATCACCGCCTACCTGCAGCGCCACCAGGCGGTGGGCGTTCCGCTGTACGTGCTGTATCCCCGCGGCGGCGGCGACGGGCGGGTCCTGCCCGTGCTGCTCACCCCGGCGCTCGCCCTGCAGGCAGTGGCCACGGCCGCCGCGCCGTGAACCCTACCCGCACGATCCTGCTGGTGGCCGGCATCGCGGCCCTGGCCGGCGCCGCCGCCAGCGTGTTCTTCGAACCGCGGATCGCCCAGCGCCTGGCCCGCACCGAGGCCGGCCAGCGGGTCCTGGACACGACCCTGCGCGCCCGCGCGCCCGCTGCGCCGGACGGGGTGATCGTCGCCGAGCGGGGCGGCATCGTCCCGCCGATGCAGGTAAGGGCGCTGGACGGCCGCGTGGTCCAGCTGCCGGAGGCCTGGGCAGGCCGCGCCACCCTGGTCAACCTGTGGGCCAGCTGGTGCGCGCCCTGCCTGAAGGAAATGCCGGAGCTGGACGCCTATGCCCGGCAGCAGGGCGCGGACGGCGTGCAGGTGGTCGGCATCGCCCTGGACGATGCGGCCGCGGTGCAGGCGTTCGTGAGCCGGCTGGGGATCGGCTATCCCAGCCTGGTGGATGCACCCGGGCCCGCCGATGCCGGCGTGCGCCTGGGCAACCCGGCCGGCGTGCTGCCCTACACGGTGCTGGTCTCGGCGGAGGGCCGCCTGCTCAAGACCCGCATCGGGCCGTTCGAGGATCTGGACGACATCGCGACCTGGGCGAACGCCACCCCCCTGTAGGAGCGCACCCTGTGCGCGACCTGAGAGCCGGATCGCTCCGTTCGCGATGGCACCGCGCATCGCGGAACCCCCGCTGTAGGAGCGCATCCTGTGCGCGACGCTCTTGCCGGGCATGCCAAGCGGTACGGGTGGCCGAACCGCATGTCGCGCACAGGGTGCGCTCCTACAGGCGTCGAAGCGCGGCAAGGTTTAGAGCCGCCACTCAAACAAGCGCTTAAAAATCGCGAATCCGGGGAAAGTTCGCCGAACTGGACAGCATCCCCGGTGCTGCGCCACACTGCGCGCCCGCTTCCCCGGCCCCCGCGATGGCGCAGCTGCTGGTCCTGCACGGCCCCAACCTCGACCTGCTCGGCACCCGCGAGCCCGAGGTCTATGGCCGTGCCACCCTGGCCGAGATCGACGCCGACCTCGCTGCGCGCGCGCAGGCCGCCGGCCACGTCCTGCACTCGCTGCAGTCCAATGCCGAGCATGTGCTGATCGAGCGCATCCACGCCGCCCGCCTGGACGGCACCGCCTTCATCCTGTTCAACCCGGCCGCCTTCACCCACACCTCGGTCGCGCTGCGCGACGCGCTGGCGGCGGTGGCCATCCCCTACATCGAACTCCACCTGTCGAACCCGCACAGCCGCGAACCCTTCCGCCAGCACAGCTACTTCAGCGACAAGGCGGTGGGCGTGGTCTGCGGATTCGGCGCCGACTCCTACCGCTACGCCCTGGACGCCGCGATCGCGCGGCTGACGGCCTGACCCAAGAGGCACCCCGATGGACCTGCGCAAGATCAAGAAGCTGATCGACCTGCTGGAAGAATCCAACCTGGCCGAGATCGAGATCAAGGAAGGCGAGGAATCCGTGCGCCTGGCGCGGGTCCCGAAGGGCGGGTACGCCCCCGCCGCCGCGCCCGCGCCGGCGGTGCACCACGCCAGCCCGGCGCCCGCGCCGGTGATGCCGATGCACTCGCCCTCGGAGGCCGCCACCGGTGGGTCGCACAAGCCGCACGGCCACGAGCTGCCGGCCGGCCACGTGGTGCGCGCGCCGATGGTCGGCACCTTCTATGCCAGCCCCGCGCCGGACAAGCCTGCGTTCGTGTCGATCGGCCAGGCGGTCAAGGCCGGCGAAACCCTGGGCATCATCGAGGCGATGAAGATGTTCAACCCGATCGAGGCCGACGTCTCCGGCACCGTGCTGGCCATCCAGTGCGAGAGCGGGCAGCCGGTCGAGTTCGACCAGCCGCTGTTCGTGATTGGGTGAGGTGAGCAGGGAATTCGAGCGCCGCAGGCGCGAGCCTGCGAACGCCTGCCGGCATGCAAGCCGGCGGGCCGTGTGGTGAATCACTTGAGAAACGAAGATGCTCGATAAAGTCGTCATCGCCAACCGCGGCGAGATCGCGCTGCGCATCCTGCGCGCCTGCCATTCGATGGGCATCCGCACGGTCGCCGTGCATTCCACCGTGGACCGCAACCTCAAGCACGTGGCGATGGCGGACGAGTCCGTGTGCATCGGCCCGGCGCCGTCGTCCGAGAGCTACCTCAACATGGCCTCGATCATCGCCGCCGCCGAGGTCACCGACGCGCAGGCGATCCATCCGGGCTACGGCTTCCTGTCCGAGAATGCGGACTTCGCCGAACGCGTCGAGCAGTCCGGCTTCGTCTTCATCGGGCCCAAGGCCGACACCATCCGCCTGATGGGCGACAAGGTCGAGGCGATCCGCGCGATGAAGGCCGCGGGCGTGCCCTGCGTGCCCGGCAGCGGCGGGCCGCTGGGCGACGACACCGCCACCAACACGCGCATCGCCGCGGAGATCGGCTACCCGGTGATCGTCAAGGCGGCCGGCGGCGGCGGCGGGCGCGGGATGCGCGTGGTCCACACCGAGGCCGCGCTGGCCAACGCGATCGCCACCACCAAGCAGGAAGCCAAGGCCGCGTTCGGCAACGACATGGTCTACATGGAGAAGTTCCTGGAGAACCCGCGCCACGTGGAGATCCAGGTGCTGGCCGACGGCCAGGGCAACGCCATCCACCTGGGCGAGCGCGACTGCTCCATGCAGCGCCGCCACCAGAAGGTGGTGGAGGAAGCGCCCGCGCCCGGCATCACCGACGCGGCGCGCGCGGAGATCGGCAAGGTCTGCGTGGACGCCTGCATCCGCATCGGCTACCGCGGCGCCGGCACCTTCGAGTTCCTGTACGAGGACGGCCGCTTCTACTTCATCGAAATGAACACCCGCATCCAGGTCGAGCATCCGGTCACCGAACTGGTCACCGGCATCGACCTGGTGCGCGAGCAGCTGCTGATCGCCTCCGGCCACAAGCTCACGATCAAGCAAAGCGACATCGTGCTGAACGGCCATGCGATCGAGTGCCGGATCAACGCCGAGGACCCGGACAGCTTCATGCCCTCGCCCGGATTGGTGACCCATTTCCATTCGCCGGGCGGCCCGGGCGTGCGGGTGGATTCCCACATCTACGAGGGCTACCGGGTGCCGCCCAACTACGACTCGATGATCGGCAAGCTGATCGTGCACGGCGCGACCCGCGAGCAGGCGATCGCGCGGATGCGGGTGGCGCTGTCGGAAATGGTGGTCGACGGGATCAAGACCAACGTGCCGCTGCAGCAGCGCATCCTGGCCGACGGCGGCTTCGCCCAGGGCGGGCAGAACATCCATTACCTGGAGAAGCGGCTGGCCGAACGCCGCGAAAAGGCGCTGTCGATCCTGTGACGGCGCGATCGCCCCGCTGACGCGGCCGCCCAGGCGCGGGCTTGCCAGCCCCGCCGCCGGCATCGACCATAGCCGCATGCCCTACCTGCAACTCAGCCTGCCCACCACCGAAGCGCTGCAGCCACGCGTGGAGCGCGCGCTGGAGGATGTCGGCGCGCTGGCGGTGACCCTGCAGGACGCCCATCTGGACGCGGTGGACGAGCAGGCGATCTTCGAACCGGGCGTGGGCGAGCTGCCGCTGTGGGACGCGATCACGCTGACCGCGCTGTTCGACGGACAGGCCGACCCGCTGGCGCTGCTGGCCGCGCTGGATGCGTTCGACCCCGGCCTGGACTGGCGCCAGGCGCGCTTCGAGACCGTCCAGGACCAGGACTGGGAACGCGCGTGGCTCGACCAGTTCCAGCCCATGCGGTTCGGCCGGCGCACCTGGATCGTGCCGTGGGACCACGACCTGCCGCACGGCGTGGATGCGCAGGCGGACGCCGTGATCCGGCTGGACCCCGGGCTGGCGTTCGGTTCCGGGACCCACCCCACCACCGCGCTGTGCCTGCAGTGGCTGGACGCACTGGCGGCGGACGGTGACCTGCAGGGCCGCGCCGTGCTCGACTTCGGCTGCGGCAGCGGCATCCTCGCGCTGGCGGCGCTGAAGCTGGGCGCGGCGCGCGCGGTGGGCGTCGACAACGATCCCCAGGCACTCACCGCGACCGCCGACAACGCGCAGCGCAACGGGGTGTCCATCGCGGTGTATATGCCGCAGGACGAACCCGTGGCCACCTATCCCGTGGTGGTCGCCAACATCCTGGCCAGCGCCCTGGACGCGCTGGCGCCGCACCTGGCCGCGCGTACCGCCGCGGGCGGGCGCATCGCGTTGTCCGGCATCCTGGCCGGCCAGGAAGACGCGCTGCTGGTGCGCTACGCGCCGTGGTTCGATGCGCTGCAGGTGGCCCGCCAGGACGACTGGATCCGCATCGACGGCGTGCGCCGGCATGCGGGCACCGACGCATGAGCCGCACGCCCAGCTTCGCCCGGACCACGCCCGCGGCGCCGCGGCGCACCGGCGAATGGCTGGTCCTGCTGGCCCTGGTGCTGGCGTTGCTGGCGCAGCTGTTCGCCCTCGAGCGCGACGCGCTGGCGGCCGATGGCCGCTGGCGCCCGTGGGTGGAGCGCGCCTGCGCCCTGGCAGGCTGCGCGTTGCCGGCCTGGCGCGAACCCGCGGCGCTGACCATGCTGGCCCGCGACGTGATCGCGGTGCCCGGACGGCCGGGCGTGCTGCGCGTGCAGGCCAGCTTCCGCAACGACGCGCGCTGGGCGCAGGCCTGGCCGGTGCTTGCCCTGCGCCTGTCGAACGCGGAGGGGCGCGTGTTCGGCCAGCGCCGCTTCCTGCCGCGCGAGTACGTGGAGCCCGCGCAACGCGCGACGCTGCTGGCGCCGGGCCAGTCGGCGCAGGTCGCGTTCGAGATCGTGGAGCCGGACCCGGCCGCGGTCGCGTTCGACTTCCGCTTCGAATGAGCAAGCCGTGCGCACGCGCACGCAACCCGGCCGATGAATGCGGCAACGCACTGACGCGCGCGCGGGCATCGCGCTAGACTCCCCATCCCGCGCCGGTGGACCGTCCCGCCGCGGCACCGTCGCAAGGGGTTGTGCTTGAACGCTGCCATCGACCGCCAGGAGGCACCCCGCGCGCCGTTGCGCGACCACGTGGCCACGTCCGTCCGCCGCTACCTGCGCGACCTCAACGGCAGCGGCACCGACGACCTCTACAACATCGCGCTGCGCGAGCTGGAGATCCCGCTGTTCGCCGAGGTGCTGCGCCATTGCGAGGGCAACCAGAGCCGCGCCGCGGCGATGCTCGGCATCCACCGCGCCACCCTGCGCAAGAAGCTCAAGGATTACGGGCTGGCCTCCTGAGCGCCCCTATAATCGCGCCTTCCCCACCGCAACCCGATCGCATGCCCGCAGAAGCCCTCGCCGGTCCGCCCGTCACCGTGCGCCGCGCCCTGCTCTCGGTGTCGGACAAGACCGGCCTGCTCGAACTCGCGGGCGCGCTGCACCGCCGCGGCGTGGCGCTGCTCTCCACCGGCGGCACCGCGCGCGCCCTGCGGGACGCCGGGCTGCCGGTGCAGGACGTCAGCGACGCCACCGGCTTCCCGGAAATGATGGACGGCCGGGTCAAGACCCTGCATCCGGTGGTGCATGGCGGCCTGCTGGGGCGCGCCGGCACCGACGATGCGGTGATGGCCGAGCACGGCATCGCGGCGATCGACCTGCTGGTGCTGAACCTGTATCCCTTCGAGGCGGTCACGCAACGCGGCGACTGCACCCTGGCCGAGGCGGTGGAGAACATCGACATCGGCGGCCCGGCGATGCTGCGCAGCGCGGCGAAGAACTTCGCGCGGGTCGCGGTGGCCACCGACCCGGCGCAGTACCCGGCGCTGGTCGCGGAGCTCGAGGCGGGCGACGGCGCGCTGTCGGCCGCGACCCGCTTCGCGCTGTCGGTCGCCGCGTTCAACCGGGTGGCGCAGTACGACGCGGCGATCGGCAACTACCTGTCGGCGATCACCGATGCCGGCGGCGCGCTGCCGGCGCGCAGCGCGTTCCCGGCGCAGGCCAACGGCAGCTTCGTCAAGGTGATGGACCTGCGCTACGGCGAGAACCCGCACCAGCAGGCGGCGTTCTACCGCGACCTGTGGCCGGCGCCCGGTTCGCTGGCCACCTTCGAGCAGCTGCAGGGCAAGCAGCTGAGCTACAACAACATCGCCGACGCCGACGCGGCCTGGGAATGCGTGCGCCAGTTCGACGCGCCGGCCTGCGTGATCGTCAAGCATGCCAATCCCTGCGGCGTGGCCGTGGGCGACGGCTGCGGCGCGGCCTACGAAGCGGCGTACGCGACCGATCCCACCTCGGCGTTCGGCGGCATCCTGGCGTTCAACACCCCGCTGGACGGCGCCACCGCGAAGGCGATCCTGGACCGCCAGTTCGTGGAGGTGCTGATCGCGCCGGAGTACGACCAGGCCGCGCTGGCCTACGCCAGGAAGAAGGCCAACGTCCGCGTGCTGCGCATCCCGCTGGCGCCGCCCTCGCCGGGCTTCATCGATACCCGCCGGGTGAACTCCGGGATGCTGATGCAGACCGCCGACGACCGCGTGGTGGGCCGCGACGAACTCAGGGTGGTGACGCAACTCGCGCCGACCGAGGCCCAGTTCGCCGACCTGCTGTTCGCGTGGAAGGTGGCGAAATTCGTCAAGTCCAACGCGATCGTCTACGCCCGGGAAGGCAGGACCATCGGCATCGGCGCCGGGCAGATGAGCCGCGTGTATTCGGCGCGCATCGCCGGCATCAAGGCGGCCGACGCGGGGCTGCAGGTCGAAGGCTCGGTGATGGCCTCGGATGCATTCTTCCCGTTCCGCGACGGCATCGACGCGGCGGCGCAGGCCGGCATCCGCGCGGTGATCCAGCCCGGCGGCTCCATGCGCGACGAGGAGGTCGTCGCCGCCGCCGACGCGCACGGTATCGCCATGGTGTTCACCGGCGTGCGCCACTTCCGGCACTGATGCTGCTGGCCCTCACCTTCCTGGGCGGCCTGGCGCTGCTGCTGCTGGGCGCGGAACTGCTGGTGCGCGGCGCATCAAGGCTGGCGATCGCGCTGGGCCTGGCGCCGATCATCGTCGGGCTGACCGTGGTCTCGATCGGCACCAGCGCGCCGGAGCTGGCGATCAGCGTGGGCGGCGCGCTGGCGGGCACCCCGGACCTGGCGCTGGGCAACGTGGTGGGCAGCAACATCGCCAACGTGCTGCTGATCCTGGGCCTGGTGGCGCTGGTCACGCCGCTGGTGGTGCACCGCCAGCTGGTGTGGCTGGACGTGCCGCTGATGATCGGCGCGTCGCTGCTGGTGTTCGGCATGGCCTGGGACGGCGTTATCGCGGGCTGGGAGGGCGGCGTGCTGCTGGCGCTGGCGATCGCCTACATCGGCTTCCTGGTGTGGACGGCGCGGCGCCATCCCGAGCAGGTTCCGGAGGATCCGCAGCTGGCGGACGCCGGCGCCGCCACGCCCGCCCAGCCGCGCACCGCGCGCCAGCTGCTGCTGATGGCGGCCGGGCTGGCGTTGCTGGTGGCGGGCGCGCGCCTGCTGGTGCAGGCCGCCACCGCGATCGGCAGCGCGCTGGGCCTGAGCGACCTGGTGATCGGCCTGACCGTGGTCGCGGTGGGCACCTCGCTGCCGGAGATCGCCACCTCGATCCTGGCCGCGGTGCGCGGGCAGCGCGACCTGGCGGTCGGCAACATCGTGGGCAGCAACATCTTCAACCTGCTGCTGGTGCTGGGCGCCACCGCGCTGGTGGCCGGCGACGGCATCCCGGTGCCCGCCTCCGCCCTGCGCTTCGACCTGCCGGTGATGACCGCGGTGGCGCTGGCCTGCCTGCCGATCTTCTTCACCGGCCACTGCATCCGCCGCTGGGAAGGCGCCCTGTTCGTGGCGTACTACGTCGCCTACACCGCCTACCTGCTGATGGCCGCCGCCGAACACGACGCGCTGGCCGACTTCCGCCTGGCCATGCTGGGCGTGGTGATCCCGCTGACCGTGGTGACCCTGGCGGTGGTCACCTTCCGCACCGTGCGCCGGCGGGTGGCGCCGGAGGCGGCAGACAAGGAAGACTGCACATGAAACTCCTGGTGATTGGATCCGGCGGCCGCGAGCACGCGCTGGCATGGAAGCTGGCCCAGTCGCCACGCGTGTCGGAAGTGCTGGTCGCGCCCGGCAACGCCGGCACCGCGCGCGAGCCGAAGTGCCGCAACGTGCCGGTCAAGGCCACCGACATCGCGGGCCTGGTGGACCTGGTCGAGCGCCAGGGCATCTCGATCACCGTGGTCGGCCCGGAGCAGCCGCTGGTGGCGGGCGTGGTGGACGCCTTCCGCGCGCGGGGCCACCGCATCTTCGGCCCCACCGCGGCGGCGGCGCAGCTGGAGGGCAGCAAGGCCTACGCCAAGGCGTTCCTGCAGCGCCACGGCATCCCCACCGCGTTCCACGAAGTGCACACCGATCTGGACGCCGCGCTCGCCTACGTGCGGCGACAGGGCGCGCCGATCGTCGTCAAGGCCGACGGCCTGGCCGCCGGCAAGGGCGTGGTGGTGGCGACGACCCTGGCCGAGGCCGAGGCCGCGGTGCGCGACATGCTGTCCGGCAACGCGTTCGGCGACGCCGGCGCCCGCGTGGTGATCGAGGAGTTCCTGGAGGGCGAGGAAGCCAGCTTCATCGCCATGGTCGATGGCCATACCGCATTGCCGATGGCCACCAGCCAGGACCACAAGCGGGTCGGCGACGGCGACACCGGGCCCAACACCGGCGGCATGGGCGCCTACTCGCCGGCGCCGGTGGTCACGCCGGAGGTGCACGCGCGGGTGATGCGCGAGGTGATCGAACCCACCGTGGCCGGCATGCGCGCGGACGGCATCCCGTTCACCGGCTTCCTGTACGCCGGCCTGATGATCGACGCCAGCGGCGCGCCGAAGGTGATCGAGTTCAACGTGCGGTTCGGCGACCCGGAGACCCAGCCGGTCCTGCTGCGCCTGCAGTCGGACCTGGTGGAGCTGGTGGACGCGGGGATCGCCGGGCGGCTGCATCTGCTGCAGCCGCAATGGGACCCGCGGCCCGCGCTGGGGGTGGTGATGGCCTCGCGCCCGTATCCGGACGCGCCGGCGACCGGCGATGCGATCAGCGGCCTGGACGACGCGCCCGCCGACGCCAAGGTCTTCCACGCCGGCACCGCGCTGGACCCGGCCGGGCGGGTCGTCGCCACCGGCGGGCGCGTGCTGTGCGCCTGCGCGCTGGGCGATTCCGTGGCGGACGCGCAGCGGCGCGCCTATGCCGCGGTGGAGCGCATCCACTGGGACAGCGAGTTCCACCGCACCGACATCGGCTGGCGGGCGATCGCGCGCGAGCGCCAGGCGAGATAAGCCTGCATCGGCGCTCGCTTGTGTAGGAGCGCGCTCGAGCGCGACGCGACACAGCCGTGCAGCCGAGGCTCCGGGGTCGCGCCCGAGTGCGCTCCTGCAGAGGGATGAAGCCCGCACCCCGCCAAGCGGGACGGTTCTTGTAGGAGCGCACCTTGTGCGCGACCGGGCGTTCGACTGCGAGACTCGTGCACCACCGCACGGCAAGAGCGGTCGCGCACAGGGTGCGCTCCTACAGCGCCGGCAGGGCGTCCAGCGCCTGCAACACCTGGTCGGCCAGCAGCGGCTGCGCGCCGGCGACCGGATGCAGGTTGTCGGACTGGAACCAGCGCCGTTCCACCCCCAGCGGCGCCAGGAAATGCGGGATCAGCCCGGTGCCCAGGCGCTGGCTGATCAGGGCGTAGGTGCGCTGGAAATCAACCGCGTACGGGCCGAAGTTCGGCGGAAGCTGCATCCCGGCCAGCAGCACGCGCGCGCCGGCCGCCTTCGAGGCGCCGATCATCCACCCCAGGTTCTCGCCCATCTGCCGCAGCGGCAGGCCGCGCAGGCCGTCGTTTGCGCCCAGTTCGATGATGACGATGTCCGGCCGCACCCGGCGCAGCGCGGCGTCGATCCGGCTGCGCCCGCCGGCGGTGGTCTCGCCGGAGATGCTGGCGTTGTGGAAGGCGTAGCGGGTGGACCTGGCGTCGGCCAGCGCAACCCAGCCCTGTTCCGCCCGCAGCCCGTACGCCGCGGACAGCGAATCGCCCATGACCAGTACCTTCAGCTCACGCGCCAGGGCCCCGGGGGCGACTAGCATCGCCAGCATGGAACACACCACCAGCACCCACGCCCGCACCGCTGCCGCCATCGATCCCGCTCCCGCCGCCAAGGTTGCCGCCGACGCTAGCACGCCCGCGCGCGGCAGCCTGCGAACGCGCGCGGCCGGCAAGACCGTGCGCCTGCCGGACAGCGAGCTGACCATCCTCGACGGCATCAGCCTGGACATCGCGCCCGGCGAGCGGGTGGCGATCGTCGGCGAATCCGGCTCCGGCAAGACCACCCTGCTCTCCCTGCTGGCCGGCCTGGACGTGCCCAGCCGGGGCGAGGTCTGGCTGGACGGCCAGCCGATCCACGGCACCGACGAGGACGCGCGCGCCGCGCTGCGCGCGGAGGCAGTGGGCTTCGTGTTCCAGAATTTCCAGCTGATGCCGGCGATGAGCGCGCTGGACAACGTGGCGCTGCCGCTGGAGCTGCGCGGCATGCCGGGCACCGAGGCCGCGCGCGCCCTGCTGGAGCGGGTGGGCCTGGGCCGGCGCCTGCGCCACCTGCCGCGGCAACTTTCCGGCGGCGAGCAGCAGCGCGTGGCGATCGCCCGCGCCTTCGTGGCGCGGCCGCGCATCCTGTTCGCGGACGAACCCACCGGCAACCTGGACCGCAGGACCGGCCTTGCGATCGAGGACCTGCTGTTCGAGATCGACGCCGCGCGCAGCACCACCGTGGTCATCGTCACCCATGACGAGCGGCTGGCCGCGCGCTGCGACCGCCAGCTGCGGCTGGACGCCGGGCGCCTGCTGCCGTGACCCTGGCCGGGGTGATGCGGATGGCGGCGCGCCAGGCCTGGCAGGGCTGGCGCGCCGGCGAATTCGGGGTGCTGATGGCCGCGCTGTTCGTGGCCGTGCTGGCGCTGGCCGGGGTGGGCAGCATCGCCCAGCGCACCACCGACGCGCTGGGCGAGCAGAGCCGCCGGCTGGTGGGCGGCGATGCCGCCTTCAGCAGCGACGACCGCGCCATCGACGCCGCGCGCCTGGATGCGCAGCGCCTGGGCCTTGCCAGCTTCGGCAGCGTGGAACTGGCCAGCATGGTGGCCTCCGCACGGGGCGCGCCGCAGCTGGGCACGCTGAAGGCGCTGGACGCGGGCCGCCCGCTGCTGGGGGCCTACACCGTGCGCACCGCGCAGGGCGAGCGCGCGCTGGACCGCCCCGAGCCGGGCACGCTGTGGCTCAGCGAGAGCGGCGCGGAGCGCATGCGCACGCCGCTGGGCGGCACCGTCACCGTGGGTGGCCGCCCGCTGCGGCTGGCCGGCATCGTGCTGGAGGAACCCGATCGCCCGCTGAGCGGCGTGGAGCTGGGCCCGCGGGTGATCCTGCCGCTGGCCGAGGTGGAGGCCGGCGGCCTGCTGGGCCCTGGCGCGCGCGCCGACTGGCGGATCTCGGTGACCGGCCCTGCGCCCGCGGTGCAGGAATGGGTGCGCCTGCGCGAGGCGGACCGCAGTCCGGGCGCGCGAGTGGAAACCGGCGACGACATCAACCCGCAGCTGCGCCGCGCACTGGAACGCGCCGAGCGCTTCCTGTCGGTGTCGCTGGTGCTCACCGCCGCGCTGGCGGCGGTGGCGATCGGCATGGCCGCGCGCCAGCACGCCGAGAAGCACCGGCAGATCGCGGCCACCTTCCGCGCGCTGGGCGCCCGCCAGCGCGACATCGTCGGGCTGTACGTCGGCACGCTGGCGATCCTGGGCATGGTGGCGATCCTGGCCGCGCTGGCGGCGGCGGCGGGCCTGCAGCAGGTCGCGGGCGCCTGGATCGCCGACCAACTCGGTACGCGCCTGCCGCCGGCGCGGATTGGCCCCCTGCTGCAGGGCGCGCTGGTGGGCGTGTGGATCCTGCTGACGTTCGCGTTGCCGCCGCTGCTGGCGCTGCGCCGGATCAGCGCGCTGGCGGTGCTGCGCCAGGACCTGCGCACCCCGTCGCCGCCCGCGCTGCTGCTGTTCGCGCTGGCGCTGGCCGGCGTGCTGGCGATGTTCTGGCAGGCAGCGGGCAGCCCGCAGTCGGCCGGCATCCTGCTGGGCGGCCTGCTGGCCACGGTGGCGGTGCTCGCCGTCGCGGGCTGGGCGCTGGCCGCGCTGGTGGCGCGCGCCGGGCGCGGCGGCAGCGGCATCACCCGCTATGCGCTGCTCAACCTGTCGCGCCGGCGCCGGCTGACCATCGCCCAGGTGGTGGCGCTGGGCACCAGCCTGATGGCCCTGCTGCTGCTGTTGCTGGTGCGCACCGACATCTGGGAACAGTGGCAGGCCACGGTGCGCGACGACGCGCCCAACCGCTTCGTGATCAACGTGCAGCCCGACCAGCGCGCCAGCTTCGAGGCCGTGCTGCAACGCCTGGGGCTGGCCTCCGATGGGCTGTCGCCGGTGATCATCGGCCGCTACGTGGGGCCCAGCGCGCGCGAGCGCGGCCGCCCCGCGCCGGACGGCCGCGGCGGGCGCACCATGGACCGCGAGTTCAACCTGTCCACCGCCGACGCGCTGCCCACCGGCAACGTGCTCACCGTGGGCCGCTTCTGGGATCCGGCGACCGCGCGCAACGAGTTTTCGGTCGAGGCCGAGTTCGCGCAGCGCCTGCGCTGGCAGCTGGGCGACCGGCTGGCCTTCGAGGTGGCCGGCCAGCGCATCGAAGGCACCATCACCAGCCTGCGCGAGGTGCGCTGGGAAAGCTTCACCCCGAACTTCTTCGTGCTGGCCTCGCCGGACCTGGCGCGCGACCTGCCGGCCACCTACATCACCGCGGTGCGCGTCCCGGTGGGCGACACCGCGCTGGCCACCGCGCTGGCCGAAGCGGTGCCCAACGCCAACGTGGTGGACATCGATGCCATCACCGCGGAGATCCGGCGCATCGGCGACCAGGCCGCGATGGTGATCCAGGTGGTGTTCTGGTTCGCCTTCCTGTCCGGCTGCCTGGTGTTCGTGGCCGCGGTGGCCGCCACCCGCAGCGAGCGCATCACGGAGCTGGGCGTGCTGCGTACGCTGGGCGCCAGCACCGCGCAGCTGCGTCGCTCGCAACTGGTGGAATTCGGCGCGATCGGCGCGATCGCCGGCAGCGTCGCCGCACTGGCCGCGGCGGGGATCGGCACCGCCTTCGCGCAGACCGTGCTGGAACTGCCGCCCACCTGGAGTCCCGGCACCCTGGCCGCGGGCGCGCTGGCCGGCATGCTGGCCGCGATGCTGGCCGGCTGGCTGAGCATGCGCCGGCACTTTGGCGCCACCGTGCGCGACACCCTCAGCGCCGCGCCGAACTGACGCGGCGCGGCGCGGTCGGCTAGGCTTGGGGCATCGCCACCCCGGACACCGCCATGCGCCGTACCGCCCTCGTCCTCGCCTGCCTGGCCGCCGCGCCCGCGTTCGCGCAGACCGCGCCGCTGCCGCCGCCCGGTGCCACCCCGCTGCTGGACGCCATCGGCACCGCGCCCTCGGCCGCCAACATCGAGCGCGACATCCGCACCCTGGTCGGCTTCGGCACCCGCCACACCGCCTCGGAGACCGCGTCGACCACGCGCGGGATCGGCGCCGCGCGGCGCTGGATCTTCGACGAGTTCACCCGCATCTCCAGGGCCTGCGGCGGCTGCCTGGAGGTGCGCTACGTCAGCCAGGTCATCCAGGGCGAGACCCGCATCCCCACCCCGGTGGACGTGGTCAGCGTGATCGCCATCCAGCGCGGCAGCGCGGACCCCAACCGCCACGTGATCATGAGCGGCGACATCGACTCGCGCGTGACCGACGTGATGGACGCCACCAGCGATTCGCCCGGCGCCAACGACAACGCCAGCGGCGTGGCCGGCACCCTGGAGGCGGCGCGCGTGCTCACCAGGCACCGCTTCCCCGGCACGATCGTGTACGCCGCGCTGGCCGGCGAGGAGCAGGGCCTGTTCGGCGGCAGGATCCTGGCCGAGCAGGCGAAGAAGGAGGGCTGGCGCATCGTCGGCGTGCTCAACAACGACATGATCGGCAACAGCGCCGGCATCGACGGCGTGGTCGACAACACCACCGCGCGCGTGTTCGCCGAGGGCACCCGCCACACCGAGACACCGGAGGAAGCGCGCCAGCGGCGCTTCACCGGCGGCGAGGTGGATTCGCCCACGCGCAACCTGGCCCGCTACATCGACCGCATGGCCGACCACGTGCCCAACCTGGACGTGATGATGGTCTACCGCCTGGACCGCTTCGGCCGCGGCGGCCATCACCGGCCGTTCAACGACCTCGGCTACCCGGCGGTGCGGGTGATGGAGACCCATGAGCACTACGACCGGCAGCACCAGGACCTGCGCACCGAAACGGACGCGCAAGGGCGGCGTCGCGTCTATGGCGACACCATCGACGGCGTGGACTTCGCCTACGCCGCCAAGCTCACCGCCCTCAACGCGGTGTCGCTGGCCGCGCTGGCCTCCGCGCCGCCGCCGCCGGCCAACGTGACCATCGAAGGCGCGGTGAGCCCCGACACCACGCTGAAGTGGACCCGCCCCGATCCGAAGCAGGCCCCGAACCTGGCCGGCTACAAGGTCTACTGGCGCCTGACCACCGACCCGCAGTGGACCCGCAGCCGCTGGGTAGGCAACGTGGACGCCTACACGCTGAAGAACATCGTGATCGACAACTACTTCTTCGGCGTGGCCGCGGTGGGCAAGGACGGCACCGAGAGCCCGGTGGTATTCCCGGGGGCGGCCGGCAGCTTCGGCGGGTACTGAGGCGCGGCCTCAGTCCAGCGCGCGCACGAACAGCATCTTGCCGCCCGACGCGCTGGAGCCGCGCTCCTCCACGCTGAAGTGGCGCGGGTGCTGGCGCAGCAGGTCGCTGAGCTTCTTCTGCCCGTACAGGCGCGGGTCGAAATCCGGCTTGACCTTGTTGAGGTAACTGCCCATCGCACCCAGCGGCGCCCAGCCCTCGTCGTCGCTGGCCTCCTCGATCGCCTGGCGGATCAGCTCCAGCGGCAACGGCAGCGGACCCGCCGGCCTGGGCGCGGGGGCCGGCGCGGCCGGCGTTGCCG
>CBFGMM010000042.1:0-14794 GCA_965649855.1 uncultured Thermomonas sp.
GTTCCCCGGCCGATACCGGACGCCGAACAACGACGCCAGGATGACCAGGCCGCCCCCGGCTGGCTGCCGGATCCCGGCCTGATGCGGGCCTTTGGCGGCGCCCGCCCGCCCGCCGCGCCGGCGCCCGCGGCCCCGGGTGCCGACCCGCACGCGGACCGCGAATCGCAACGCTACGCACAACCCATCGCCAGCCGCGAAATGCTGCTGCAGGAGCTGGCGGCCAGCGACGGGCCGATGGATGTCGATGCGTTGGCGGCCAAGCTCGGGCTGACCGCGCCGGACCGGCTGGATGCCCTGCAGAAGCGGCTGTCCGCGATGGTCCGCGATGGCCAGCTGCTGCAGAACCGGCGCGGCGGCTACGTGCCGGCCGAGCGCGCGGACCTGATCCCGGGCACGGTGATCGCCAATCCCGACGGCTTCGGCTTCCTGCGCCCGGAGAAGGGCGGCGACGACCTGTTCCTGCCGCCGTACGAGATGCGCAAGGTCACCCACGGCGACCGCGTGCTGGTCAGCCTGACCGGCATGGACCGGCGCGGGCGTGGCGAGGCCAGCATCGTGGAGGTGTTGGAGCGGCGCCTGACCCGTTTGCTGGGGCGCTACACGGAAGAGGCCGGGATCGGCTACGTGGTTCCGGACGACAAGCGCATCCAGCGCAACCTGCTGATCCCGCAGGACGCCCGCAACGAGGCCCGCGCCGGACAGCTGGTGGTGGCCGAGATCACCACGCCGCAGGACGCCCACCGCCCGCCGATCGGCCGGGTGCTGGCGGTGCTCGGCGACAAGCTGACCGCCAGCCAGGCGGTTGAGGCCGCGATCCACGGCCACGACATCCCGCACGAATTCCCGCCGGAGGTGCTGGCGCAGGCGACCGCCGTGCCGCTCGAGGTGCAGGCCGGGGAGATCCGCCCGCGGGTGGACCTGCGCGCGGTCCCGCTGATCACCATCGACGGCGAGGACGCCAAGGACTTCGACGACGCGGTCTGGTGCGAACCGACCCGCGACGGGTTCCGCCTGATCGTGGCGATCGCCGACGTGTCGCACTACGTGCATCCCGGCACGCCGCTGGACGTGGAGGCGCAGCTGCGCGCCACGTCCGTGTACTTCCCCGGCTTCGTGGTGCCGATGCTGCCGGAGACGCTCAGCAACGGCATCTGCTCGCTCAAGCCCAAGGTCGACCGGCTGTGCTTCGTGTGCGACATGCAGGTGGGCCGCGACGGGGTGGTGCGCGAGTCGCGCTTCTACGAGGCGGTGATGCATTCGCACGCGCGGCTGACCTACACCGACGTGTGGAACGCGGTGGGCGACGGCATCCCGCAGGACGACCACGACGCCGCGCTGGCCAAGATCGGCGCGCTGCTGCCGCAGGTCCAGCGCCTGCACCAGCTGTACCGGGTCCTGGACAAGGCGCGCGCCAAGCGCGGCGCGATCGAGTTCGAGAGCAGCGAGGTCCGCTTCGTGCTGGACGCGAAGGGCGAGGTGAGCCAGGCCGGCATGCTGGTCCGCAACGACGCGCACAAGCTGATCGAGGAATGCATGATCGCCGCGAACGTGCAGGCCGCGCTGTTCCTGATCGGGTCGGGCGTGCCCGCGCCCTACCGCGACCACGACAAGCCGCCGGAGGGCAAGTACGCGGACCTCGAGGAATTCCTCAAGGAGTTCCAGCTGCGCGTGCCGCCGTGGGCCAAGGTGAAGCCCAAGGACCTGCGCGCGCTGCTGGAGAAGATCCGCGAGCGCCCGGACGCCACCCTGCTGGAGTCGGTGATCCTGCGCAGCCAGTCGCTGGCGGTGTACGCGCCGGAGAACATCGGCCACTTCGGGCTGGCGCTGGAGGCCTACGCCCACTTCACCTCGCCGATCCGCCGCTATCCCGACCTGCTGGTCCACCGCGCGATCAAGCACGCGCTGTCGGGCGCGCGGCCGGACACCTACCACTACTCGCCGCACGAGATGGCCGCGCTGTCGCTGCAGAGTTCCGAGCGCTCCCGCCGCGCCGACGAGGCCCAGCGCGAGGTGGACGAGCGCTACCGCGCCGCGTGGATGGAAACGCACGTGGGCAAGGAGTTCGACGGCACCATCAGCGGCGTGACCAGCTTCGGCCTGTTCGTGGAACTGGACGACTCCAAGGTCAACGGCCTGGTGCACGTCACCCAGCTGCCGCGCGACTTCTACCACTTCGACGCGCTGCGCAAGACCCTGACCGGCGAACGCCGCGGACGCGGGTTCCGCCTGGGCGACCGGGTGCGCATCGTGGTGCTGAAGGCCAGCGTGGAAGACCGCAAGATCGACTTCCGCCTGGCCGAGGAGGACGCGGGGCTGCCGCCCGCCCCCGAACGCGGCAAGCCGGCCAAGCGCGGCAAGCGGAAGCATTAGGCAATCCGCCGGCAGTGGCGAGGCACGGCCTGTCGCAGCGGTGGTGTTCGGGGCGGACTGGCGGCAGGCGGGCCTGCGTAAAGCCGGCCATGGATGGCCGGCGGCCGCGCCTCGAACATGGATGTTCGCAGAAGCGGAGAAGCAGGCCCGCCTGCCGCCTGACCGCCGCGTGGAATTCCGGGACGCAAGTGCGCATGCGTGTGCAGCGGTTCGGCACGGCACAATAGGCGCATGAACAAGCAAGCCCAATGGATCGTCGGCCTCAACGCGGTGGCCTCGGCGCTGGAGCACGACGCCGAGCACGTGCGCGAGGTGCTGCTGGAGGCCGGCGGCAGGAACCCGCGCATCGTCGAGATCGAGGGCAATGCGCGCAGGCTGGGCATCGACGTGCGCCGCGTGGCCGGGCAAGCGCTGGACGGCGTGGCCGGCGGCGTGCGGCACCAGGGCGCGGCGGCGCGTTATGCGGCGGCCAGGACCTGGGACGAGCACGACCTGGCCGGGCTGGTCGAAGCGGCCGGCGGCAAGGCGCTGGTGCTGGTGCTGGACGGCGTGCAGGACCCGCACAACCTCGGGGCCTGCCTGCGCAGCGCGGCCGCGGCGGGCGCCACCGCGGTGGTGTTCCCCAAGGACAAGGCCGTGCAGGTCAATGCGACGGTGCGCAAGACCTCGGCCGGCGCGGCGGACACCCTGCCGATCTTCAGCGTGACCAATCTTTCGCGCACGCTGCGCGACCTGCAGAAGGCAGGCGTGTGGATCTATGGATTCGCCGGTGATGCCGACGCGTCGCTGTACGCGCTCGACCTCAAGGGCAATGTCGCGCTGGTCATGGGCAGCGAGGGCGAGGGCCTGCGCAGGCTGACCCGCGAGAACTGCGACCAGTTGGTGAAGATCCCGATGCCGGGGCAGTTCGAAAGCCTGAACGTGTCGGTGGCCACCGGCATCGCGTTGTTCGAAGCCGTGCGCCAGCGGCACTGACCCCAAGGAGCATGACGATGGCACTGGAACTGGCGTGGTACGACTGGGTGGGGCTGCTGGGCACCGCGATGATCCTGGCGGGGTTCGCGCTGCTGCAGGCGGGCCGGGTCTCGGGCACCGGGCTGCCCTACCAGCTGCTCAACCTGTTCGGGGCGGGCGGCGTGCTGGTGTCGCTGCTGGGAACCTTCAACCTGTCGGTGTTCCTGCTGGAAGTCGCCTGGGTCGGGGTCAGCCTGTACGGCATCGCGCGCAGCCTGCGCGCCCGGGCCAAGCCGCCCGGTTGACCGCCGCGGCTGGCCGATGGTTTACCCTGCGGCCTTCCCCGTCGCTGGAGATCGCGCATGACCCGCACCCTTGTCCTGGCGCTCGCCGCCGCCTTGTCGGTCTCCGCCTGCGCCACCGCGCCGGATAGTCCCTCCGCGGTCGCCGTGCAGGCCAATGCCGCCGCGCTGTCGGATTCCGTGGCGGGCAGCTGGCGCACCCCGGCCAACGTGGCCCGCGACGGGTACCGTCACCCGCGCGAGACCCTGGCCTTCTTCGGCGTGGAGCCGGGCGACACCGTTGTGGAGATCACCCCGGGTGGCGGCTGGTATGCGGAGATCCTGGCGCCCTACCTGCGCGCGCGGGGCCGCTACGTGGCGGCGATCTGGGACGACGGCATCGCCGGCCAGCCGGCCTACCGTTACCGCTCGAACCAGGCGCTGCGCGACAAGTTCGCCGGCAACGCCGCGGTGTACGGAACGCCCGTGCTGCAGGCCTTCGATCCGAAGTCGCCCGTTTTCGGGCCGGCGGGTTCCGCCGACGTGGTGCTGACCTTCCGCAACGCCCACAACTGGGTCGCCGACGGCACCGCCGACGCCTACTTCAAGGCCTTCTTCGACGTGCTCAAGCCGGGTGGCACGCTGGGCGTGGTCGACCACCGGGCCAGGCCGGGCACCAGCCTGGAAGCGCAGAAGAAGTCGGGCTACCTGACCGAGGCGCTGGTGATCGAGCACGCCACCCGCGCCGGCTTCCGCCTGCAGGCCCGCAGCGAGGTCAATGCCAACCCGGCCGATACCGCCGACCATCCGAACGGCGTGTGGACCCTGCCGCCGAGCAACCGCCACGACGCCGCGGACGCCGCGAAGTACAAGGCGATCGGCGAAAGCGACCGGATGACCCTGCGCTTCGTCAAGCCGGCGCGCTGAGGTCCTTCGGCTGGCCGGTGCCCGCGGCGGGCATCGGCCAGGCATTGGCGATCGCGCAGAACAGGCGCGCGGTCTGCTCGGCGTCGTACACCGCGGAGTGCGCCTCGCGCGGGTCCCAGTCGAAGCCGGCCGCGTGCATCGCGCGCGCAAGCACGGTCTGCCCATAGGCCAGGCCGGCCATGGTCACCGTGTCGAACACGCTGAAGGGGTGGAACGGGTTGCGCTTGTGCTGCACGCGCGCCACCGCCGCGTTGACGAAATTCAGGTCGAAGTGCGCGTTGTGGCCGACCAGGATCGCGCGCTGGCAGCCGTGCCGCTTCGCCGCCGCGCGCACCGGCACGAACACCTTGTCCAGGCCCTCGCGCTCCGGCAGCGCGCCGCGCAGCGGGTGGTCCACCTTGATGCCGGTGACCTCCAGCGACTTCGGGTCGATGGCGGTGCCGGGGGCGGGCTGGATGTGGGCGCTGGCGACCTCGCCGGGCACGAACCGGCCGTGTGCGTCCAGCTCGATCGGTACCGCCGCGATCTCCAGCAGCGCATGGCGGTTCCAGTCGAAGCCGCCGGTTTCCACGTCCACCACCACCGGCAGGTAGCCGCGGAAGCGGCCGGCCATCGGCGACAGGGCCGGCGTATCTGGCGTTTCGATCATCCGCACAGGTTAATCGATGCGCGTGCCGGGCAGCACCGCTTCGGCGTGCAGGCGCCGGATCATCGGTGCAGCCTGCGCCAGGAAATTGTCGAAATCCGCCTGGCCCGCCTCGTCCGCCAGCGTGCGCAACAGGGTGCGCCCGCTGCGCGTGGTGTTGCCGTCCACCAGTTCCAGCAGGCGGAACAGCAACGGCGAGAGCGCGGAAAAATGGATGCGGCCGTCGGGCTCGCGGCGGAGCAGGACCAGGGTGGGGTGGGGCGGGGCCTCGAGGGGCTGGAATGCCGACCCGATCCGGTCGACGGGCCACCGATAGGCCAGCGGCCAGGCGAGCGTCGAGAGAACGGGCACGCCTTCCAGCAGGTCGCCGGCCGGGTCGTGCGCCGGCATGGCCGCATCGCTCAGCTGCAGGCCCAGCTCGGCCCATTCGTAGTGCGCCAGTTCTGCCAGCCACGGGCGCTGCGGATCCGGTTGCGCCTGCAGGAACGCCACCAGTTCCCGGCCGAGTTCCGGGAACAGCGGGGTGCGGGCGTGGTGCCGCGCCAGGAACCCGCGCACCAGGAAGGACCAGTCGGCATCCCCCAGGGTCTTGCGGATCACCGGGAAGGTGCCCGCCAGCAGGCCCTCCAGGTTGTTGTAGACCAGGTCGCGGTAGACCTTCAGGCGCCGCGCCTCGATGCCGGGCGGGCCGGCGTGCGCGCCCGGGTCGCGGACGTGGCGCGCCAGGGCCCGGAACTGTTCGGCCAGCCCGCTCACGCGGCCTGCGCCTGCAGCGCGCGGATGCGCTGCACCTCGTCCTGCAGCACGGCCAGCGGCGGGAAGTTGAAGTCGCGCTCCAGCAGGGTGGGGCGCACCCCGTGCACGCGGTAGGCGTGCGCCAGCAGGTCCCACACGCCGTCCTTGACCGCGGCGCCATGGGTGTCGATCTTCAGGTCATCGGCCTCGTCGTAGTGGCCGGCCACGTGCAGGCTGGCGATCCGCGGCGCCGGCATCGCCTCGATGAACCCGCGCGCGTCGTAGCCGTGGTTGATCGCGTTGACGTAGACGTTGTTGACGTCCAGCAGCAGGTCGCAATCCGCCTCGGCCAGCACCGCGTTGACGAAGTCCGCCTCCGCCAGGGCCTGGAACGGGGCGGCGTAGTAACTCACGTTCTCCACGGCGATGCGCCGGCCCAGCGCGTCCTGCGCCTGGCGGATGCGCGCGGCCACGTGCGCCACGGCCTCCTCGGTGAACGGGATCGGGAGCAGGTCGTACAGGTGGCCGTCCGCGCTGCAGTAGCTCAGGTGCTCGCTGTACAGGGCCACGTCGTGTCGGTCCAGGAAGGCGCGCGTGCGGCGCAGCAAGTCCTGGTCCAGCGGGTCGGGGCCGCCCAGCGACAGCGACAGCCCGTGGCAGCTCAGCGGATGGCGCGCGGCCAGCGCGGCCAGCCGCTCGCCGGGCACGCCGCCCACCCCGATCCAGTTGTCGGGCGCGCACTCCAGAAAATCGAAGGCGCCCGCAGGCGCCTCGATCAACTCGTCCAGCAGGGCGCGGCGCAGGCCGAGGCCCGCGCTGGCCGCGGGCAACCGCTCAGGCACGGGCGCTCAGGCGCCGCCGCCGCACTTGCCCTCGCCGCACTTGCCTTCGCCGCACTTGCCCTCGGTCTTGGCCTTCGCGTCCTTGTTCGCCTTCATCTGGGCGTGGTGGGCATCCAGTTCGGCCTGGGTGACGAAGCCGTCGCCATCACCGTCGTGGGCGGCGAACTTGTCGGCCTTGCCGGCGTGGGCGGCGGCGAACTCGGCGCGGGAGACGCGGCCGTCCTTGTCGGTGTCCATCCCGGCCAGGGTCATCGGCGCGTGCTGGCGCTTGCCGGTGGCCTGACCGCTGGCGGCGTCGCGCTTGGCCTTGTCGCCACCGCACTTGCCTTCGCCGCACTTGCCTTCGCCACCGCACTTGCCTTCGGCGGCGATCGCCGAGGCGTCCGTGGCGGCGTAACCGCTGGCCATGGCCTGCATGGAAAACAGCGAGCCGGCGACCAGGGTGCCGGTGGCCACGGCGGTGCCGATCACCTGGGCGAGCGGCTTGTTCTGGGTCTGGGACATGGGAGTCTCCGGGCGCTTGCGCGCAGGTTGGGAGTGGCGATCCTACCGCTTGCGCGCGCGCATGGCGACGTGCCGGAGGCCACCGTTCATGTTGCGGCGCACCAGGGCGGGCTCAGACCACGGTGGTGCTGCTCTCGTCGCGCTTGTCGCGCGGCGGCATCAGGTCCTCGCCGTGGATCAGGAACCAGACGTTCTCGGCGATGTTGGTGGCGTGGTCGCCGATCCGCTCCAGGTTCTTGGCCATGAACAGCAGGTGGGTGCACGGCGTGATGGCGCGCGCATCCTCCATCATGTAGGTCAGCAGTTCGCGGAACAGGCCGGTGTAGAGCGTGTCCAGCTCGGCGTCGCTGGCGCGCACGCGCAACGCGGCGTCGCCGTCGCGGGCGACGTAGGCGTCCAGCACGTCGCGCACCTGGCGCGCGGCCATGCGGCCCAGCGCCTCCAGGCCGCGCGTGTGCGGCAAGGGCGGCGACAGGTTCAGCGCCATCGAACGCTTGGCGATGTTGGCGGCCAGGTCGCCGATCCGCTCGATGTCGGAGGCCACCCGCAGCGCGGCCAGGATCACCCGCAGGTCGGTGGCCATCGGCCCGCGCCGGATCAGCCGGATCACGTCGTGGTTGACCTGGGCCTCCAGCGCGTCGATCGCCTCGTCGTTGCCGATCACCCGCTCCGCGGCCTTGTCGTCGCGCCGCTCGACCACGTCCAGCGCGGCCTCCAGCTGGGCCACGGACATCTGGCCCATGCGGATCAGCTCGTCCAGCAGCGCCTGCTGCTCCTGGTCGTAGCTCCTGACGATGTGGTTGTGCTCGTTCATCAGCCGAACCTCCCGGTGATGTAGTCCTCGGTCTGCTGCCTGGCGGGGTTGGAGAAGATCTGCTCGGTCGCGCCGTGCTCGATGAGGTCGCCGAGGTACATGAAGGCGGTGTAGTCGGACACGCGCGCGGCCTGCTGCATGTTGTGGGTCACGATCATGATGGTGAACTGCTGCTTGAGTTCCTCGACCAGTTGCTCGATGCGGCTGGTGGAGATCGGGTCCAGCGCGGAGGTGGGCTCGTCCAGCAGCAGCACGTCGGGCTTCAGCGCCACCGCGCGGGCGATGCACAGGCGCTGCTGCTGGCCGCCGGAAAGCCCCAGCCCGCTGTCGCGCAGCTTGTCCTTGACCTCGTCCCACAGCGCCGCCTGGCGCAGGGCCTGCTCCACCCGCGCGTCCATCTCCGCCTTGTTCAGGCGCTCGTGGTGGCGGATGCCGTAGGCCACGTTCTCGTAGATCGTCATCGGGAACGGCACCGGCTTCTGGAACACCATGCCGACCTTGCTGCGCAGGCGGTTCATCGGGTAGCGGGGGTCGAGGATGTTCTCGCCGTCCAGCAGCACCTCGCCCCGGGCTTCCTGCTTCGGATACAAGGCGTAGATGCGGTTGAACACCCGCAGCAGGGTGGACTTGCCGCAGCCAGACGGGCCGATCAGCGCGGTCACGCGCTTCTCCGGGATGTCCAGGTCGATGTTCTTCACCGCCAGGAACTTGTCGTACCAGAAGTTCAGGCCGCGCGCGGCGATCTTGACCGGCGCCGCCTGCGACGGGACGGCGTGCGCGGGCGTGGCGACGGCGAAACGGTGCTCGTTCATGGGGGCAATGCCTGCGAGGTCAGTCATGGGTCATCTTGTTGCGGGCGACGACCAGGCGCGCCGCGATGCTCACCAGCAACACGAACATGGTCAGCACGAAGGCGCCTGCCCAGGCCAGCGAATGCCAGGCCTCGAACGGGCTCATCGCGTACTGGAAGATCACCACCGGCACGTTGGCCATCGGCGCCAGCAGGTCGGTGGACCAGTACTGGTTGTTGAGCGCGGTGAACAGCAGCGGCGCGGTCTCGCCGGTGATCCGCGCCAGGGCGAGCAGGATCCCGGTGATGATGCCCGGCAAGGCGCTGCGGTACAGGACCTGCAGGGTCACCTTCCATTGCGGCACGCCCAGGCTGAGCGCGGCCTCGCGCATCTGCGAGGGCACCAGGCGCAGCATCTCGTCGGTGGTGCGCACCACCACCGGCAGCACGATGAAGGCCAGCGCGATCGCCCCCGCCAGCGCGGAGAAGTGGCCCATCTGCGCCACCACCATGGTGTACACGAACAGGCCCAGCACGATCGATGGGGCCGACAGCAGGATGTCGTTGACGAAGCGCACCGTCTCGCCGATCCAGCTGCTGCGCGAATACTCGGCGAGGTAGGTGCCGGCCAGCACGCCGATCGGCGCGCCCAGCACCACGCCCAGCAGGCTCATCACCACGCTGCCGTAGAACGCGTTGAGCATGCCGCCGCCCTCGGCGCCCGGCGGGGGCGTCATCTGGGTGAACAGGTCCAGGTTGATCGCGGCCAGCCCCTTGCTGAGCGTGGTCCACACGATCCACACCAGCCAGAACAGCCCGAACACCGCGGCCGCCACCGCCAGCACCTGCGCGATCAGGTTCTTGGCGCGGCGCCAGGCATAGAGTTGGCCGGCCATCAGTTGCCCTCGCGCTTGTTGAGGCTGCGCAGCATCAAGCGCGCCAGCGTCAGCACCACGAACGTCACCAGGAACAGCACGAACCCCAGCGCGATCAGCGAGGAGCGGTACATCTCCGAGTCGGCCTCGGTGAATTCGTTGGCGATGGTGGCCGCGATCGAATTGCCCGGCTCCAGCAGGGACGCGGTCAGCCGGTGCGCGTTGCCCAGCACGAAGGTGACCGCCATGGTCTCGCCCAGCGCGCGGCCCAGGCCGAGGAACACCCCGCCGATCACCGCGGACCGGGTGTAGGGAAGGACCACGTCCCAGACCACTTCCCAGCGCGTGGAGCCCAGCGCATACGCCGACTCCTTCAGCCGTCCCGGCACGGTCAGGAACACCTCGCGCATCACCGAGGAGACGAACGGGATCACCATGATCGCCAGCACCAGGCCGGCGGTGCCCATGCCCAGGCCCAGCGGCGGGCCGGAAAACAGGGCGCCGATCCCGGGCAGCTGGCCCAGGTTGGCGTCCACCCAGGGATACACGTGTTCGGCCAGCAGCGGCACCAGCACGAACAGGCCCCACATGCCGTAGATGATCGAGGGGATGCCGGCCAGCAGCTCGATCGCGGCGCCCACCGGGCCGCGCAGCCATTTCGGCGCGATCTCGGTCAGGAAGAAGGCGATGCCGAAGCTGACCGGCACCGCGATCAGCATCGCGATCAGGGCGGTGACCACCGTGCCGTAGATCGGCACCAGCGCGCCGAACTGCTGCTGCACCGCGTCCCACTCGTTGCTCCACAGGAAGCCCAGGCCGAACTTCGCGAACGCCTCGCGGCCGCCCCACAGCATCGACAGCGCCGCCGCCGCCAGCGCCACCAGCACGAACACGCCGGCGGCCGTGACCAGCCAGCGGAAGCCGCGGTCGGTGCGTTGGTCGCGGCGTTCACGCGCGTCGGGGATGCCGGTGGCGGGCAGGTGTGTCGCATTCATCGGGCGCGTGCCTGTGCGTGGCAACGGGGAACGCGCCTTGCCGGCCGCGCTCCGGGGGGTGGGTGGCGATCAGGCCTTGATCTGGGCGGCCCAGTAGGCCTCGACCTGCTGCACCAGCTCGGGCGGCAGCGGCACGTAATGCAGCGCGTTGGCCTGCGGCTGGCCGTTCTCCAGCGCCCACTTGAAGAAGTCCAGCGTGTGGCGGCTGCGCTGGGCGTCCTTCGGCTGCTTGTACATCAGGATGAAGTTGGTCGCGGCGATCGGCCAGGCATCCGCGCCCGGGGCGTCGGTGATCACCAGGCTGAAGTCCTGCACCGAGGTCCACTCCGCGCTCGCGGCCGCGGCGGCGAAGCTCTTCGCATCCGGCTGCACGAAGTTGCCGGCGGCATTGCGCATCGCGGTCCACGACATCTTGTTCTCGGTGGCGTACGCCAGTTCCACGTAGCCGATGCCGCCCTTGATCTGCTTGACGTAGGCCGCCACGCCCTCGTTGCCCTTGCCGCCCACGCCCACCGGCCACTTCACGGCGGTGCCTTCGCCCACCTTGGACTTCCACTCGGGGCTGACCTTGGACAGGTAGTTGACGAAGTTGAAGGTGGTGCCGGAGCCGTCGGAGCGGTGGACCACGTTGATCTTGGTCGACGGCAGGGCGACGCCGGGATTCAGCGCGGCGATCGCCGGGTCGTTCCACTGGGTCACCTTGCCCAGGTAGATGTCCGCCACCACCGGGCCGGTCAGGCGCATCGCGCCCGGCTGGATGCCGTCGATGTTCACGACGGGCACCACGCCGCCCACGGCGGACGGGAACTGGGCAAGCCCCGCCTGCGCAAGCTCGGCGGGCTCCAGCGGCTTGTCGGAGGACCCGAAGTCCACGGTGCCGGCCTTGATCTGCGCGATGCCGCCGCCGGAGCCGATCGACTGGTAGTTGATCCTGGCGCCGGTGGCGGCGTTGTAGTCGGCCGACCAGCGCGAGATCAGCGGGTAGATGAAGGTGGCGCCGGCACCGGTGATCTCGGCGGCCGTGCGGTCGCCGGCGGTCGCCGGGCTGGCGGCCTGGCTTCCGTTGGACGCGGTGGCGGGCGCTTCGCCGCCGCCGCAGGCGGACAGGCCAAGCGCGATGGCGAGGGCGGCGGGGGCAAGCAGGCGCGTGGTCATGGCGGCATCTTCCGAATGGGTCCGGGCATCTTGTGGCGCTTTTGTTACACGCACGTGACAGCTTCCCCGGAACGCGAACGCGGACCCTTCGGTCCGCGTCGCGTGGCAGCCGTCCCGGGAGGGATCAGAACCTGTAGTGCTGCGCCCAGTAGGCCTCGACCTGCCTGACCAGCGCATCGGGCAACGGCACGTAGTGGAGTGCGCGCGCCTGCGCGTCGCCGTTCGCATAGGACCAGCGGAAGAACTCCAGGGCCTGCTTCGCGCGCGCCGGGTCCCTGGGCTTCTTGTGCATGAGGATGAAGTTGGTCGCGGCCACCGGCCAGGCGTTCTCGCCCGGCGCATTGGTCATCACCAGGTCGAAGTCCACCGCCTTGCTCCAGTCCGCGCTGGCGGCGGCGGCAGCGAAGGTCTCGTCGCTGGGGTTCACGAAGTTGCCGGCCGCGTTCTTCATCCGGGTGTAGGCCATCCTGTTGGTCAGCGCGTAGGACAGCTCGACGTAGCCGACCCCGCCGCGGATCTGCTTGACGTAGGCCGCCACGCCCTCGTTGCCCTTGCCGCCCACGCCGGTCGGCCACTTCACCGAGGTGCCTTCGCCGACCTTCGCCTTCCACTCCGGGCTGATCTTGGACAGGTAGTTGACCCAGTTGAAGGTGGTGCCGGAGCCGTCCGAGCGGTGCACCACGGTGATCTTCATGTCCGGCAACGGCACGCCGCCGTTCAGCGCGGCGATCCTGGGGTCGTTCCAGCGCGTGATCTTGCCGAGGAAGATGTCGGCCAGCAGCGGGCCGTCCAGCTTCATCGCGCCGGCCTGCAGCCCGGGCAGGTTGACCACCGGAACCACGCCGCCGATCGCCGAGGGGAACTGGCCCAGCCCCGCGGCCTTCAACTCGGCCGGCGGCAGGGGCTTGTCCGAGGAGCCGAAGTCCACCGTCTTGGCCTTGATCTGGGCGATGCCGCCGCCCGAGCCGATCGACTGGTAGTTGATCCGGTGGCCGGTGGCCTTGTTGTAATCGTCCGACCACTTGGACAGCAGTGGGTAGATGAAGGTGGCGCCCGCGCCGGTGATGTCGGCGGCGCTGGCGGTGAAGACGAAGCTGCCGGCCAGGACAATAGCGGCAGCGGGATGCTTGAGGTACTTGGACACGCGGAACTCCTGAGGCTGGGGCGCGAACGCGCCGCTCGCCGGCATTGCACCGGCGATCCATGACAGGACGGTGTTGCCGCAATGACGCTTCGGTGACAGGGGCCGGGGCCGGGCGTCATGCAACTGTCATCGTGCGCAAACGCAACTGTCAGAATGGCCCCGCAGGCTGTGTCCGTCACGGCACCTTAACCAGCTGGTGCCGGTTGCGCCTTCCTTTCCGCATTCCACCCCGGAGCTCGACCATGCACCGCAAGACCCTCGCCCTGGCCGTCACCCTGACGCTGGCCGCCACCAGCCAGCAGGCGCACGCACGGGACGGCCGCGACGCCGAGATCGCGTCGCTCAAGCAACAGCTCGCCGCCCTCGCGGCCAAGGTCCAGGAATTGGAGGAGCGCACAGACGCGCAGTCCGACGTCAATATCGATACGGCCACCCAGCTCGACACGCTCGCCAATAAGAGCACCAAGGTCGACACCAAGGGGGGCATGAAGCTCACTTCAGGCGACGGCAAGTTCGAGGCCAGCCTCGGCGGCCGCATCCATTTCGATGCCTACTCGTTCAACCAGGACGTTGCCCCTACCATCGACACCACCGAGTTCCGTCGCGCGCGCCTGACGCTCAGCGGCAAGGCGCTTGGCTGGGAGTACAAGATGGAGCAGGATTTCGCCGCCGGCACCAACCTGGACGGCATCCGCGACATGTTCATCGCCCGCAACATCCTGGGCGGCAAGGTCACCATCGGCCACTTCAAGCCCTACCGTTCGATGGAGGAGCTGACCAGTTCCAACGAGATCCTGCTGATGGAGCGGCCCAGCACCTCCGCCACCGGCATCTACAGCGGACGCCAGTTCCAGCAGGGGATGGGCTACCTGCGCGCCGGCAGCAACTACACCTTGGGCGCCAGCGCCTTCAACCTGCGCAGCGCACCATCCGCGCGCACGGAGGGCGTGGGCTTCGCCGCGCGCGGCACGTTCACGCCGATCAACACCGGCACCACCACCCTTCACCTGGGTGGCTCCTACAGCCACGAGAACCTCAACAAGGGCGCGCCGAGCGCCTCGGCGGTGTCCAATTACGCGGGCCGCCGCGGGCCCTCGCTGACCATGTCCACCACCACCGCGGCGATCGGCGCCAACGATTCGCAGATCGACACCGTGGGGCTGGAAGCCGCGTTCCGTAACGGCCCGTTCTTCATGCAGTCGGAATATGCCCGCGCCAGCTACGGCCAGGCCAACGGCAATGCGCAGGACGTCGATGCGTTCTACGTGCAGGGTAGCTTCATGCTCAACGGCGGGATCAAGGTCTACAAGGGTGCCGCCGGCGTGTTCGGCTCGCCCGCGGTGCCGGCCGACAAGGGGCTGTGGGAACTGGTGGCACGCTACGACATGATGGAGAACGACGACCTACCCAACACCCGAACCACCTCCGCGCTGCTGGGCATGAACTACTACGTCAATACGAACCTCCGCTTCATGCTCAACTGGATCCGCGGCAAGAACGACCGCACCGGCGATTCGCCGTCGCAGATCGCGCTGCGCACCCAGTTCTCGTTTTGAGCCGCGTCACCCCGGTCTAAGCGACTACTTGCCCAACGCGGGGCGTCGTCGTCTTGCGTGGGTCGAGGGCGGCCGTGGGCGGGCGGCGCTGCGCGTTGCGAAGCACCACTTTTTAGGGCAGCAGAACGGGCTCCGTGCCCGGGGTCTTGTGCGGCCAGCGGCACAGGTCGCGGATCGGGCAGCGCGGGCAATCCGGCGCGCGTGCC
>CBFGMM010000043.1:0-14466 GCA_965649855.1 uncultured Thermomonas sp.
TACGTCACCGGCACGGATACCGGGATCGGCAAGACGCTGGCAAGCGCCGCGTTGCTGCACGCCCTGCGCGCGCGCGGGCTGCGCGCCGCGGGGATGAAGCCGGTGGCCAGCGGTTGCGAGCGGGTCGGCGGCGCGTGGCGCAATGCCGATGCGCTGGCGCTGCAGGCGGCGGGCGAGCCGGGCGTCGCCTACGCCGACATCAATCCGTATGCGCTGGAGCATCCGCTGGCCCCGGAACTCGCGGCGCGCGACGCCGGCATCGAGGTCGCCCTGCCGCCGATCCTGGCCGCGCACGCGCGGCTGGCATCGCAGGCCGATGCGGTGGTGGTGGAAGGCGTGGGCGGCTGGGCCGCGCCGCTGTCGGCATCGCTGATGCAGGCCGATCTGGTGCGCGCCCTGCGGCTGCCGGTGTTGCTGGTGGTGGGCCTGCGCCTTGGGTGCATCAACCACGCGCTGCTGAGCGCGCGCGCGATCGTGGCCGACGGCGCCCACCTGGACGGCTGGATCGCCTCGCACGTGGATCCGGCGATGGAGCGCGTGGAGGAGAACATCGCGATGCTGCGCGCGCGCCTGCCGGCGCCATGCTGGGGCGTGCTGCCGCACGCGCCCGGGGCGGACGCCGAATCTCTCGCGCACTACCTGCGCATTCCTCAACTCCCGTAGGAGCGCACCCTGTGCGCGACCCCGCCCGGCGACGCCGAACGAAGCACCGGTCGCGCACAGGGTGCGCTCCTACATTGGGCGCTCACGCGTGCTGCGGCGCGGCGGCACCATCGGCCACGTCGAAGTCCGCATCCTGCGCATGGTCGCGGGCCAGGTACAGGTAGAACGCCGGCAGCACGAACAGGGTGAACAGCGTGCCGATGGTCATCCCGGAGGCGATCACCACGCCCATCGAGAAGCGCGAAGCCGCGCCCGGGCCGCTGGCGACCAGCAGCGGGATCATCGCGAACACCAGCGCCGCGGTGGTCATCAGCACCGGCCGCAGGCGGATCCCGGTGGCCTGCTCGATCGCTTCGCGCTTGGACAGCCCCTGCTCGATCTGCAGCTTGTTGGCGAACTCCACGATCAGGATGCCGTGCTTGGAGATCACGCCGACCAGCGTCACCAGCCCGACCTGGGTGTAGATGTTGATGCTCATGCCGGGGAAGGCCTCGATCCCCGCGAACTGCAGCACGTTCGAAAGGAGCGCGAACACGTTGAGCGCCAGCAGCGCACCGCAGATCGCCATCGGCACGGTGAGCAGCATGATCAGCGCGTCGCGGAAGCTCTCGAACTGCGCGGACAGCACCAGGAAGATCACCACCAGCGCCAGCGCCAGGGTCAGCAGCATGGCCGAGCCTTCCTGCTTGAACTGCCGCGACTCGCCGGCGTAGTCCACGCTGTAGCCCTGCGGCAGGACCTCGCTGGCCGCCTGCTCCAGGATCTGCAGCGCCTCGCCCTTGCTCACCCCGGGGCGCGGGGCGAAGGTGATGGACACCGCGTTGAGCTGCTGGAAGCGCTTCAGCGACTGCGGCTGGGTGCTCTCGCTCAGGGTCACGATGGTGGACAGCGGGATCAGCGTGCCGTCGCGGGTGCGGGTGTAGTAGTTCTCCAGCGCCGACGCATTGAGGCGGTCGCTGCGCTGCACCTGCGGGATCACCAGGTAGGAGCGGTTCTGCATCGCGAAGCGGTTGGAATAGCCGCCGGAGAGCATGGCCGCCATGTCCGCGGCCAGGGTGCGCATGTCGATGCCCAGGCTGGCCGCCTTGTCGCGGTCCACGTTGACCTCGATCCGCGGCTTGTCGATCTTCAGGTCCTTGTCCAGGAAGATGAAGCGCTTGCTCGCCATCGCCTTCTGCAGCACCTGGTCGGCGAGCTCGGCCAGCTGCGACAGCTCGCCCACCCCGCCGATGATGAACTCGCCGCCGCCCGCGCCGCCGCCGGCGCTGGGCAGGGAAGGCGGGACCAGCGCGAACACGTTGAGCCCGGTGACCTGCGAGAGCTTCGGCTGGAGCTCCTGCTGCAGCACCTGGTTGGTGGAGCGCGTGCGCTCGCTCCACGGCTTGAGCACGAAGCCCGCCATCGCCATCGGGCTGGCGCCACCGCCGCTGCCGCCGAAGCCGCCGTTGAACAGGAAGTAGTCCTGCACCTCGGGCACGGTCTTGACCATGCGCGCGATCTCGTCGGTGTAGCGCTCCACGTAGTCCAGGGTCGCGGTGGGGTCGGCGCTGGCGATCGAGAAGATGAAGCCCTCGTCCTCCAGCGGCGCCTGCTCCTTGGGCGCGCCCATGTACAGGAACGCGCAGCTGACCAGCACGATCAGGCCGAACGCGGCCACCACCGCCTTGGTCTCCATCGCCCCGTGCAGGCGGCGCTGGTAGGAGAGGCGCAGGGCCTCGAACTTCGTGTCCAGCCATTGCTCCAGCCGGCTCTTCGGATGCTCCGGGTCGTGCGCCTTGAGGATGCGCGAGCTCATCATCGGGGTGAGCGTCAACGCCACCACGCCGGAGAGCAGCACCGCGCCGGCCAGGGTGAACGCGAACTCGGTGAACAGCACGCCGGTCAGCCCGCCCTGGAACCCGATCGGCAGGTACACCGCGATCAGGGTGGTGGTCATCGCGACCACCGGCCAGGCCAGTTCGCGCGCGCCGCGCAGCGACGCGTCCAGCGGCGTCATCCCCTCCTCGATGTGGCGGTGGATGTTCTCCAGCACGATGATCGCGTCGTCGACCACGATGCCGATCGCCAGCACCATCGCCAAGAGGGTCAGCAGGTTGATGGTGAAGCCCATCAGCAGCATCAGGAACAGCGCGCCGATCAGCGACAGCGGGATGGTCACCGCCGGGATCAGCACGCTGCGCACCGAACCCAGGAACAGGTAGATCACCACGATCACGATCAGCAGCGCCTCGATGAGGGTGCTGATCACCTCGTTGATCGCGTCCTGGATCGCCTCGGTGCTGTCGTACGGGATGGTCGCCTTGATGCCCTGCGGCAGCTGCGGGACGATCTCGGCGTCCCACACCTTGCGCACGTCCTTGATCACGTCCAGCGAGTTGGCGTCGGGGGCGACGAAGATGCCCATGAAAGTGGCGGCCTCGCCGTTGATGCGCACCGAGGTGCCATAGCTCTCCGAGCCCAGCACCACGTCGGCCACGTCGCCCAGGCGCACGATCGCGCCGCCTTCCTCGCGGATCACCAGCCTGCGGAATTCATCCGCGTTGCGCAGGTCGGTGCGCGCCGTCATGTCGATGGCCACCATCTGGCCCTTGGTGGAGCCCACCGCGGCCAGCACGTTGTTCGACGACAGTGCGCTGGACACGTCGCTGGCGGTGACCTGCAGCGCGGTCATGCGGTCCGGCTTCAGCCAGATGCGCATCGCGAAGGTGCCCGCGCCCAGGATGTCGGCGCGCTGCACGCCGTCCACGGTGACCAGCTTGGGCTGTATCACGCGGGTCAGGTAGTCGGTGATCTGGTTGTTGTCCAGGGTCTCGCTGGCGAAGGACACGTACATCGCCGCGATCTGCTGGCCCTGCTGCAGGTCGATCACCGGCGCCTCGGACTCGGCCGGCAGCTGGCCGCGCATCTTGTTGACCTTGGCCGAGATCTGGGTGAGCGCCTCGCTGGGATCCTTGTCCAGCCGGATGTAGGCCTGGATGCTGCTGATGCCCGCCGAGCTGGTGGAGGTCAGGTAGTCGATGCCCTCCGCGCTGGCGATCTCGCGCTCCAGCGGGGTGGTGATGAAGCCCTGGATCAGGTCCGCGTCCGCGCCGAAGTAGGCGGTGCTGACGTTGACCACCGCGTTGCGCATCTCCGGGTACTGGCGCACGTTCAATTCGCTGAAGGCGCGCAGGCCGAACAGCAGGATGAACAGGCTGACCACCATGGCCAGCACCGGCTTGCGGATGAAGACGTCGGTGAATTTCATCTCAGCGGTTGTCCGGCGTGGGGCGCGCGTCGGCCGAGGGCTGGATGGTGTCGTTGATGGTGACCTCGGCGCCGTTGCGCAGCTTCAGCAGGCCGCTGGTGACCACCTGCTCGCCGGGCTTCAGGCCCTCGGTGACCGCGACCAGGTCGCCGCGGGTCGCGCCGGTCTTGACGAAGCGCTGGGTGACCACGCGCTTGTCACCGGTCAGCGGCTTGCCCTGCATGTCGGTCTCGCCGGGCTTGCGCTTCTCGGTGCCGATCACGAACACCGCGTTGCCGTACGGGTTGAAGCTGACCGCGGTCTGCGGGATCACCACCACCTCGCGCGCGCCGCCCAGGTCGAAGGCGACCTTGCCGAAGCTGCCGGGGCGCAACGTGCGCTCCGGGTTCTGGAAGGTGGCCTGCACGCGGAAGTTGCGGGTGGCGGGATCCACCAGCGGCTCGACCGCGGTGATCCGCCCGTCGAACAGGACGCCCGGCTGCGCGTCCACCGTGGCGCGGATCATCGTGCCTTCCACCACCTTGCCCACCTGCTGTTCCGGCAGGCTGAAGTCCAGGTAGATCGGGTCGAGCTGTTGCAGGCTCACGATCGGGGTGCCCGGCGCGATGTACTGGCCCAGGTTGACCTTGCGGATGCCCAGCACGCCGCTGAAGGGCGCGCGGATGGTCTTCTGCGCGATCAGCGCGCGCTGCGCCTCGACCTGCGCGCGCGCGTTGGCCGCGGCGGTCTGGCGCTGCTGGACCTCGTCGCGCGAGACCAGCTGCTGGTTGCCGAGCTGCGCCCAGCGCTGGGCCTGCACGGCGGACAGGCGGGCGGAGGCTTCCAGCGCCTGCAGGGTCGCCTGCTCGTTGGCGGTGTTCAGCCGCAGCAGGACCGTGCCCGCCGACACCGGCTGGCCGGCCTGGAACTCGATGCTGCGCACCACGCCGCCGGCCTCGGTGGTGACGTCGGTGCCGTTGACCGCCACGAAGGTGCCCACCGCTTCGCCGCCCTCGCTCCAGCGATCGGTCCTGGCCACGTAGGAACTGACCGCCACCGCCGGCTGCGGCATGTTGTCGAAGAAGGCGTTGGTCTGCTTCGCGAAAAAGGCCTTGATCGCGAACACGCCGCCGAACACCACGGCCACGCCGACCAGCATCAGGATCCAGCGCAGGGTGGGGCGGGGCGCGCGCGCGCGGGAAGGAGGAGCCATGCGGGAAGCCTCGGTGTCTGCGGACGGCGGAATCGGGAGGTCGGCCACGCTGGACGCGGGGCGCGGGTTACTGAACCATTCGGTGCATTATTGTGCAGCCGCCACGGTGGCGCGCGCAATCGTGACCGATGGCACGGACGCAAAAAAAAACCCGGCAGCGCGAGCTGCCGGGTTGGTGCGGCGACCTGCGGGGGAGGCAGGCGCCACGATCCGGATAACGGGCTTACTTGGTCTTGCCGGCCGCCTTGGTGGCCTTCTCGACCTCGGCCTTGACCTGCGCCGTGGCCTGCTCGAAGCGGCCCTTGGCCAGCGCGCCGATCGCCTCGCTGGTCTTCACGGTGTTGGCGAAGACTTCCTGGGCCACGCCGACGCCGCGCTCGGCATTGGCACGGGCGACCTGCGCGCCCTTCGGCAGCACGGTCTTCAGGCCGTCCAGGTCGCGCACCTCGGCCAGCTCGCCGAAGAAGGCGAAGGTGGCGTGGGCGGTTTCCTCGAACGCGGCCAGCTGCAGGCCGAACGCCTTCTCGGCGTTCTGCAGCGCCAGGCGGTTGACGTTGGCGGCGACGTCGGCGAACTGGCCGGCGGTCTTGGCGAACTGTTCGTTGAACTGGTTCATGGCGGGTCTCCTGCGATGGTCCGGCAGGGATTGCCGGTTTGTGCGGTGCAGCATACGCCCTTGATTGTTGCGGTGCAACATCGCCCTCGCCAACCGTTCAGCCAGTGCGCCGGCACCCTCAGCGCCGGCGCCCGAAGCGCCGCACCGAGGGCCGCGGGGGCGGAAGCAGGCCCTCCGCCGGCGGCGGCACCGCCTGCGCACCGGCTACCGCCCGCGCGAACGGCGCCAGGTGGTGCAGGGCGCGCGCGTACACGCTGCGCTTGAAGGTGACCACGTGGTCCATGGGGTACCAGAAGTCCACCCAGCGCCAGCCGTCGAACTCCGGCTTCTCGGTCAGGTCCAGGCGCAGGTCCACGTCGTCGCCCTTGAAGCGCAGCAGGTACCAGACCTGCTTCTGGCCGATGCAGACCAGCCGGTCCTGGCGCCGCACCGCGCGCGGCGGCAGGCGGTAGCGCAGCCAGCCGGGCGTGGCGCCCAGCACGTCGACGTGCTCCGGGGACAGCCCGGTTTCCTCGCGCAGCTCGCGGTACATGGCTTCCAGCGGCGTCTCGTCGCTGTTCATCCCGCCCTGCGGGAACTGCCAGCCGTCCCGGTGCACGCGGCGTGCCCAGAACACCCGTCCATCCTCGTGCATCAGCACGATGCCCACGTTGGGGCGGAAGCCGTCCGGATCGATCACGATGCGGACTCCTGGAGATTGGTAGAGGGCAGGCCCTCGCTGTGCCCGACTCTGCCACGGCGCTTGCGCGCGGGGCAAGCCGCCGTCGGTCCGATTGACGGCATCGCGCCGGGTCCGGATAATCCGCGGCTCCCCAGCGGGTACCCCTCCGCGTGGCTATGTAGCTCAGCCGGTTAGAGCACAGCACTCATAATGCTGGGGTCGGTGGTTCGAGTCCACCCATAGCCACCATCCCCGACCAACCCGCCAGACGGCGGGTTTTTCGTTCCTGCAGGCAGCCCATGGACATCTTCAAGGCCTTCACCATCGAAGCGGCGCACCGGCTGCCGCACGTCCCGGCCGGCCACAAGTGCGCGCGCCTGCACGGGCATTCGTTCCGGGTGGAGCTGCACGTCTCCGGCGAGCCCGGCGAGGACACCGGCTGGGTGATGGATTTCGCCGACATCAAGACCGCCTTCCGCCCGCTCTACGAGCAGCTGGACCACCATTACCTCAACGAGGTGGAGGGCCTGGACAACCCCACCAGCGAGCGCCTGGCCATGTGGATCTGGCAGCGGCTCAAGCCGGTCCTGCCGCTGCTGTCCGAAGTGGTGGTGCACGAGACCTGCACCTCCGGCTGCCGTTACCGGGGCTGACCGGCCGGCAACGCGAGTCAACAGGGAATTGACAATCATTCGCGTTTGCGGTGTGATGGCGGCGTCGACCCACGGACCCGCCCACCGGCCATGTACGTCTGCCTCTGCAACGGCGTCACCGATCGCCAGATCCGCGAAGCGGCGGACGCCGGTTGCGGCTCGCTGGCCGAGCTGACCATGCGCACCGGCGCGGGCGCCAACTGCGGCAGCTGCCTGGCGATGGCGGAGGAAACCCTGGCCGAGGCGCGCCGGCTGCGCGAACTGCCGCTGCCGGTGCTGGCGAACGCCGCCTGACCGCCCGCCCCCGCGTCGCGCGCACGCCGCGCCGGGAAATGATGATGCGGACGATTCGCGTTCCGTCATGCCGTCGCGAAGCTCGCTACAGTACCGCGCACCCCAAGCACGGAGCGCGGCCATGAAGGGCGACGCCAAGGTCATCGAACTGCTCAACAAGGCGCTCTACAACGAGCTGACCGCGATCAACCAGTACTTCCTGCACGCCAAGATGCTGAAGAACTGGGGCCTGAAGGAACTGGCCGAGCACGAGTACCACGAGTCCATCGACGAGATGAAGCACGCCGACAAGCTGGCGGAGCGGATCCTGTTCCTCGATGGCCTGCCCAACTTCCAGGCGCTGGGCAAGCTGCGCATCGGCGAGACCCCGCGCGAGCTGCTGGAATGCGACCTGGCGCTGGAGCTGGAGGCGCTGCCGGCGCTGCGCGAGGGGATCGCGCATTGCGAGGCGGTGGGCGACTACACCAGCCGCACGCTGTTCGCGGACATCCTGGATTCCGAGGAAGAGCACATCGACTGGATCGAGACCCAGCTGGGGCTCATCGCCCGCATCGGCGAGCCGAACTACCTGGCCCAGCAACTCGACGGCTGAGTTGCCTCAGCGCTGCATCGGCAGCTTGGCCTGCAGCGCGCTGCGCACCTGCGCGAACTCCCCGACGATCTTCGCCACCAGCGCCTCCGGCCGGGCCAGGGTGCCGTCGCGGGCGCCGTGCTCCAGGTCGCGCGCCACCTCGGACAGGGTGGTGGCGCCGACATTCGCGCTGGACGACTTCAGCGTGTGCGCGGCCACCCGCAGGGCGATCGGGTCGCCGCTCATCGCCGCGCGTTCCAGCTGCGCGATCAGCCGCGGCGCGTCCTCCAGGTAGACCGCCACGATCTTGTCGACCTCGCTGCCGAGCACGTCGCGCAGTTCGTCCAGCACGCGGTCGTTGAGCACGGGGGGGCTGCGCACGGCGATCTGCTCCGGGGGGGGAAGTGATTCGGGGACCGGCAGGCTGATGCCCCGCCAGCGTTCCAGGCAGCGTTCCAGGTCGTTGCGGGTGACCGGCTTGGCCAGGTAATCGTCCATGCCCGCATCCAGGCACTTCTGGCGGTCGCCGGCCATCGCATTGGCGGTCATCGCCACGATCGGCAGCCGGTGGTCGGGCTTGCGTTCCTGCTCCAGGGCGCGCCAGCGGCGGGTCGCCTCGTAGCCGTCCAGCACCGGCATCTGGCAGTCCATCAGCACCAGCGTGTAGTCGCCCGCGTCCAGCTTCTCCAGCGCCACCTGGCCATTGCCGGCGGTGTCGCACTCGGTGCCCAGCACCTGCAGCAGGCGTTGCGCGACCATCAGGTTGACTGGGTTGTCCTCGACCAGCAGCACCCGCGGCTTGCCCGCCGGACCCTGCCGGACCTGGCCCTGGCCGCTCGGCGTCGCCTGCGGGTCGTGGCTGGCCCAGGACACGCCGGAGGCCGACAGCACCGAGCGCAGGTCCGCGTCGGGGGCATTGCGCGGCAGCACGCTGGCGCCCTTGGGCAGGTCGGGGAGGGTCGCATCCTCCACCCGCAGGTAGACCAGGCGCGGGTCGCCGTACTGGTTCTTGCGCTCCAGGTTGCGCGCCAGCGCCAGCGCGGTCGCGCGGATGCTCCCCAGGTCCGCCAGCACCACCGAGTACGACCAGGGCTCGCCCTGCGAATTGGCCAGGCGCAGGCGCTCCAGCGCATCGTGGGTGTTCTCCACCGCGGTGACGCGCAGCCCCCAGTTGGGCAGCAGCATGGTCAGGCGCATGCGCAGGCGCTGGTCGGTGGTGATCAGCAGCACGCGCCCGCCGTGCAGGTCGTTGGCCTGCGCGGGCATGTCGCCCTGCACCTTGAGCAGCGGGATCTCGAACCAGAAGGTCGAGCCGCGGGCGGGTTCGGATTCGACGCCGATCCGGCCGCCCATCAGGGTCACGATGCGCCGGCAGATCGCAAGGCCCAGGCCGGTGCCGCCGTACAGCCGGGTGGTGGAGGTGTCGGCCTGGCTGAAGGCCTGGAACAGGCGCTCCTGCGCCGCATCGTCGATGCCGATGCCGGTGTCGCGCACCTCGAACCGCAGCTGGTGCTGCGCCGCCGTCTCGCGCAGGCGCCGCACGTGCAGGGTGACGCCGCCGCGCTCGGTGAACTTCACCGCGTTGCTGATCAGGTTGCTCAGGACCTGGCGCAGGCGCACCGGGTCGCCGCGCACGGGCAGGCGCACGCCCTGGTCGATGTTGAGCTGGAGGCGCAGGCCCTTGGCCTCGGCCGGGCGCTCCATCAGGGTGATCACGCTCTCCAGCAGCTCGCGCAGGTTGAAGGTGGTGGTCTCCAGGTCGAGCTTGTCGGCCTCCAGCTTGGAGTAGTCCAGGATGTCGTCGACGATCCGCAGCAGCTGCTGCGCCGACGACGCGGCGGTCTTGACCAGTTCCAGCTGGTCCGGCGCCATCCGGGAGTGCTGCAGCAGGTCCAGCATCGGCACGATGCCGTTGAGCGGGGTGCGGATCTCGTGGCTCATGGTCGCGAGGAACTCGCCCTTGGCCATCACCGCGGATTCCGCCGCCTGCTTGGCCTGGGTGAGCTCGCGCTCCAGCATGGTGTGGCGGTTGATCTCGCGCTGCAGCGCATCGACCTCGGCTTCGCCGCGCCGGGTGCGTTCGCTGTGTTCGCGCAGCACGCCCTCGCGCTGGCTGACCGCGAACACCACCGCGATCGCCGCGAACGTGGCCAGCAGCGCCAGCACCAGCGCCGCGCCCTGCCACTCGCCGCGGATGCCGAAGGTGTCGATGGCCAGCAGCAACGCCGCGCCGGCGGCGGCCCCAAGGGCCAGCCAGCGGGCGCTCAACAGGTTGAAGCCGCGTGCGTCGTCGGAGCTCACAGGGTGGCGTGCTGGAAGTCGAAGTCGAGGGCGTGCTCGGCCCGTTGTACCAGATTGCCCTGGATGAAATCGATGCCCCCCATCCACAGCGCGGCCGCCGCCTGCGGATCCTCCACCGCCTGGCCGATCACCTGCAGGCCCAGCCGGTGGGCGCGCTCGATCGCCTCGCGCATCTCGTCGCGCAGCTCCTGCGGCATCGGGTGGCGCGCATAGTCGGCCGCCAGCCGCAGGTAGCCCAGCGGCAGCTGCTCGAGCAGCTGCGCGGCGTCCGCGCCGTGGCGGTACTGGCTGAGGCAGAACTGCACGCCGGCCGGGACCAGCTGGTCGCAGACCTGGCGCAGCAGCATGGCGTGCACCATCGCATCGTCCAGGCGCACGTCCACCACCAGCGAGGTGCCGTCGATGCTGCCGGCCTCCAGCAGCCGGGCCAGGGCATCGGCATAGCCGTCCTGCGACAGGGTGCGCGGGGACTGCGAGATGAAGAGCCGCACCGGGCGGCTTTCGGCACGCCGGCGCTGCAGCAGGGCAAGGGACTGCTCCAGCACCCAGCGGTCGAGTTGCGGCAGCAGCCCGGCATCCTCGGCCACGGCGATGAAGGCCGCCGCCGGGTGCTCGGTGCCGCGCGCGTCCACCAGCCGCAGCAGGACCTGGAATTGCGCCTCGTCGCCGCCCGCCACCGCCACCACCGGCTGGAACGCCAGCTTCAGGCCGTCGCCGGACAGCGCGGCGCGCACGTCCTCCAGCATCCCGGCGTCGGCCGGCGCCGCCGCCGGGACGTAGGCCGCCACCCCGATCGCCTGGCTGCGCGCATCGCGCGCGGCGTCCTCGACCGCCACCAGCACCGCGCCGGTGTCCACGAAGCCCCAGCCGAGCGAGGCCACGCCCACGGTTCCGCGCAGGCGCAGGCTCTCGCCGCCCTGGCGGAACTCGTGGTAGCCGATCCCGTCGCGCAGGGTGCGGGCCAGGGCGTCCAGCTGCTGGGCGTCCACCTCGCTGGCCAGGACCAGGAAGGCGTTGTCGCTGAGCCGCGCCGCGGCATGACCGCGCGCCACGCTGTCCAGGTGGCGGCCGGCGTCGTTCATCAGCGCCTCGAACCCGGCATAGCCGAACCGGTTTCGCAGCGCGGCGGTGTTGCCGATCTCGACCAGCAGCACGCCGCCGGCGGCGCCGGACGCGAGGTGCTCGGCCAGCTTCTGCATCAGCGCCGGACGCGTATACAGGCCGGTCACCGGGTGCCGCTCGGACTCGGCCGCGACCGCCGCCTTGCTCAGCAGCGCGCGCGCGCGCCGCACGCGGCTCTGCACCGCGGCGATCAGGTGGCGCGGGCGCACCGGCTTGAGGATGTAGTCGTCGGCGCCGTGCTCCAGCACCTCCATCTGCCGCTCGGGGTCCTGGTCGCCGGTGAGGAACACCACCGGGATGTGCGCGTAGCGCGGATGCTCGCGGATGCGCAGCGTCAGGGCGGTCCCGCTCAGGCCCGGCATGTGCAGGTCCATCAGCACCAGATCGGGGTCGAAGCGCTCCATCGCGGCCATGGTCTGCTCGGGCTGCGCGACCACCTCCGGCAGCATGCCGGCGCCGCGCAGGATGGCTTCGGCGAACAGCGCCTGGCTGCGGTCGTCCTCGACGATCAGGATGCGGAACGGGTCGTCCGGTTCGCTGGCGGCCGAGGGATTGCCGCCGGAGGGCGCATCGCCCGCGTCGGCGTCGGCCAGCAGCGGCAGTGCGGCGAGCGCCTCGCTGGCCTGGGCCAGCATGGTCGCGGTCTGGTTGGAGGACGGCATGCTGGGCGAGGCCAAGGCATCGCGCAGGGTGTGCAGCAGCGGCTGGATGGCGTGCGCCACGTCGGGCTGCACGCGCTCCGCGGCGGCGTGCAGGCGGCCGACGTCCTCGTTCATCAGCCGCAGCGCCTCCGGCCGCCAGCCCTGGGTGCGGTGGCCACGCAACTGGTTCTCGGTTTCCACCAGCCGGTGGCGGACGCGTTGCAGCAGTTCAGAGGAGCCGGGATCCGCGGCCGAGAACGTCATGTCACCCCCAGCGGCCGCCCGGGGGTGGCGGCCGTCCTGAATCATAGGCGATCAGTTTGACGCAAAACGCCCGGGCCTGCGGCCAGTGCGTGGCCGGCTCAGCCCGGCCGCGGGCGCGGCGTGCGGCGGAACAGCACCCGCCACAGCCACCACACCAGCAGCGCGATGCCCAGGCTCACCGCGACCACCAGCACCAGCGCCAGCCATGGGTGGGTGAAGGCCAGCGCCAGGCCGCCCAGCACCGCGGCGTCCTCGGTGGCGGACGCGGTCCAGTTGCTGATCGGCTCCGGCGAGGTGTTGAGCATCGCCCGCGCACCCGACTTCAGCACGTGGCTGGTCAGGGCCACGCCGGCGCCGGTGGCCAGCATGCCCGCGCCCAGCGGGCCATCCGGCGACATCGCCGCGGCGGCCAGGAAGGCGCCCACCGGCACCCGCAGCACCGTGTGCAGCAGGTCGGAGACCGAATCCACGCCCGGGATCTTGTCGGCGAAGAACTCCGCCGTCGCCAGCGCGCCCGCGGTGCCCAGCACCCAGGGCGACTGGGCCGGCTGCAGCGCCTCGGGGAGCTGCATCCAGCCCAGCATCCCCGCAAGGCCCACGCCGAACACCGTCAGGTACACGCGGATGCCGGCCAGCCAGGCCAGCAGGATGCCGATCGCGAACAGGTGGGCCTGGTCCATGCACGCCGTCCCCGGACGCACCGAGGCGGCGTCCCGGCTGCAGTCTAGCCGGTGGCGAGGCTTGACGGCGGCGGCGGGCGGGTGCGATACCGCGCCCATGCATCCACCCCGTCCCGGCCGAAGGAATCGCCGCCTGCAACGCGGCAGCGGCCACCCGCGCCTGGCCCTTGCATTGCTGGTGGTGGCGGCGCTGGCGCTGGGCGCCTGGGGCGCATGGCGCGCGTTCGCGCCGCAGCCGGCCAATGCCGGCGAACAGCTGCGGGCGCAGGCGACGCGCCTGGAGGCGCTGGAGCAGCAGGTGGCCACGCTGACCCGCTCGGACCAGATCAGCCGGCAGGCCAACATCGAGCTGCAGGGGACCCTGGCCGAGCGCGACGAGGAGATCGCCAGCCTGCGCAGCGACATCGCCTTCTACGAGCGCTTCGTCGGCGCCACCGGCCAGCGCCGCGGCCTCAGCGTGCACGAGCTGAAGCTGGCCCCGCAGCGCGACCCGCAGCTCTGGCACTTCGTCGCCACCCTGACCCAGAACCTCAACCGCGGCGCGGTCAACCGCGGCCGCCTCACCCTGGTGGTGGAAGCCAGCGACGGCAACCGCATGCGGCGGCTCGACTGGGGCACGCTGCGCCAGCAGGCGGGCGCGCCGGGGGTCGAGTATTCGTTCAAGTATTTCCAGCAGGTGGAAGGCGACATCGTGCTGCCGCCGGGCGTGCGCCCGGTGCGGGTGATCGCCCGGCTGGCGCCCGCCTCCGGCGCGCCGGTGGAGCAGGGCTTCACCTGGGGCGACGCCACCGGCGGCACCGCCGGCGCCCGCTGACGGCCGCTGACGGCCGGCGCGTGCCGGTTGAACCGGCAGCGGCCACCCCCCATCCTGTGCGCATGGACATCGCAACCGCCAGCCCCGTCGCGCTCCCGCTGCCGCCCGCCCCGCTGGTCTTCACGCCGGCGGCCGCGGCCAAGGTGCGCGAGCTCATCAGCGAGGAAGGCAATCCCTCGCTCAAGCTGCGCGTCTACATCCAGGGCGGCGGCTGCTCCGGCTTCCAGTACGGCTTCGAGTTCGACGAAGGCCACAACGCGGACGACCTGGCCGTGGTCACCGACGGCGTGACCCTGCTGGTCGACCCGCTCAGCCTGCAGTACCTGGCGCAGGCCACGGTGGACTACACCGAGTCGCTGGCCGGCGCGCAGTTCGTGATCCGCAATCCCAACGCCAAGACCACCTGCGGCTGCGGGTCCTCGTTCACCGCGTGACCGGCGGCGCCAGTCCGTACGCCTTCATCGACGGTGCGCTGGACCGCGCGGACCAGCTGCGCGCGGACCCCGACATGCTCAAGGCGGTGTGGGCGCGCGCGCAGCTGATCGCGCTGGACGCGGATGGGCGCGCCCTGGCGGATGACGCTCGCCAGCTGGCGGCGTTCCCGGCGGCGCAGCTCGGCGCCGGCCCGGGGATCGCCACGTTCCTGGGCCTGCGCGGGCAACAGGCCTGGTTCATGGCGCCCGCCGCCACGCTGGCGGTGCAGGCGCCGCAGCGGGTGGACCTGCGCGCCGCCGCCGCGCTCTGGCC